>CAYXFU010000008.1:67900-116706 GCA_964464375.1 uncultured Hyphomicrobiales bacterium | reverse complement strand
GTTCTTGATATATAAGCATAATTATAGAAATAGTCCAGAGAGGGTCGGGGTGAGGTTGGTACACGATTCCCAATGATCATATATTAACAAAATAAATTAAATATATTTCCTTTAAAAACCGTTTCTTTGAAATAACCGCTCCAATTTCGCAAATTGCACCTTGGCTTTAGAACTCCCTCTCCAATTGTTGGAGAGGGTCGGGGTGAGGAAAATTCAGCATTAATCGGTCATTGGTATTTGATCGTTGTTCATTGAAAAGGGTCGGGGTGAGGTTGGCACACGATTCCCAATGTTTATATACATAGAAAATAAATTAAATATATTTCCTTTAAAAACCGTTTCTTTGAAAAATTCCCTCCAATTTCGCAAATTGCATCTGGTTCAGTTAATCCCTTTAGGGATGGAATATGTATAGAAACCGAATCTACTAAATTGATCAGAATGCCGTTAGGGATGAAACAAGAAAAAATATTTTTCTGATATCCCGTTATGTATCATCCCAAAAGGGATTACGACGCATTATGGACATGATTTTCTATAAATATATCATCCTTACAGGATTGAAATCAAAAAATACAATGCAAATGATGCAAAAGTGCCAACCCAAAAGTAAGATGATTGTAATATAAGGATGTTACAAATATATTTTATGCCTTTTCGTTCATTTAAATAGTGCCAAAAGTGCCAAAAAAGATGCAAACAAAAATGCAATTAATGCAATTTGTATTCAGCTACGTAGTAGCGACCTTTTATGCCACGAAGTGGTATAATTTCAATAACCGTGGGTGTAAGCCCACGGTTAGAAGTTATAGAAATATAATCAGCCCTGAAAGGGTTGAATTTAAACCGAGAAGTTCAACCCCTACGGGGCTGGGATATAATAAAATGCTGATCCATTCCACGGGTTTCACCCGCGGTTATTAAAATTCAGCATCTTCGATGCAAAAATCGAAATCAAAAAACACAATGCAATTTATGCAAAAAGTGCAATTCACTTTCGAAAAGATGCAATCTTTTTGAAAGTTGGACAACATATTAATCTAATCACATAACATAAGCAATTGGAAATTATATATTAGTTTTGATCACAAATTGATCTGTAAGTAAGTAAACAACAATATAAAAGAATAAATTATGTCTAAAGATAAAACCTCGAATTATAACTTATGGCATATTAATTGCAAGATTAATCTGACACAATTACGGAGGATTAAATATGAAATTGTTCAATAAACTATCACTTCTGTTTCTTTTGTCACTAACGCTTATGATTGCAAGTGTTAATGCAGAAGAAAAGACAAAGAGCAATCTTAAGCAAATTTCAGATAATATCACTAAACTGAATGTCGAATATTCAGATGCATTTTATAAAGCTTTATTCTCAATCGATGAGATCAGAGCCTATTCTATTATTCAGATCGATAAAATCAGTAATTTATATAACAACAATTGGATTTCTCCTAATAAAATCCTTACTTTGCTTGACAAGAATGATAAAGAATTGCTGAATATAGGATTATCGGAGTTTATTGATAGCTATTCTGACATCAAGAAACAGGAAGAACTGTTTATTAAAATCAGAAATTGGTGTAATGCCGAGTTCGAAATGAATTTATTAACCTACAAAATGGGGTTACCTGAAGAAAGACTGATTAAAGCTTTAATGAAAATTAACCCAATTATTGTATCTGACGTTACTGGGGAGACAATAAACCCATCAACCTTAAAAAATAGCAAGAATGATGAGCAATATTATTTTCTCTGCCTTAACAGTATTAGTAATATGACTATTAATGATCAGCTTAAATATTATTCAAAACTATTCAATCAATTAGCGGATTTAAGTCAGAACTGATTTCATATCTTTTCGAGTTTTGCATATTGAAGCATTAATTTCTTTCTACCAACAGTTTGGAAATAGACTGTTGCTTGAAGATTGTGCGGAGTTCCACTAATGGATTCAATTTTACCTGGTCCGAAAACAGAATGTTTTACTCTATCACCCGATTTTAATTTCAACTCATTTTCAGGTATTTGAGAGTAAGAGTCATTGCTCGAAACTTGACTATAATTATCAGCTTTGGGTCTGTAAGGATTTCCGCCATGCAATTTAGATCTAGGTTGAACAATGCTTTGCTGAGTTGGTTTAGTATTAAAATCGATGAGTTTTGAATCAATCTCTGATATAAATTTCGATGGATTTTGATAATTATACTCACCAAATCGCATCCTTCTGGTAGCATAAGTAAGATATAAAGTCTCCATTGCTCTTGTGATTGCCACATAGAACAGTCTTCTTTCTTCTTCTTCTTCTTCTCTGTTTGATTCTGTCCTGGCAAATGGAAATAAGCCCTTCTCTAGTCCGGCAATGAATACAACAGGGAATTCCAGTCCTTTAGCAGAATGAATGGTCATAAGCTTGATCTGATCTCTGTTAATGTCCTTATCGTCAATATCTGAGATTAGAGATACTTGTTGAAGGTAATCTTCAAGTTCTTTATCTGGTTCCATTCGGAAGAATGTTGCTATATCAGAAAGTACTTGCTGTACGTTATTCCATCTGTCGATAGAATCTTCAGTATCAATCTCCTTATACATTTGAAGAAGACCGGTTTTTTCTATGAACTGTGAAGCAAATTCACTGGGTTCTGTCTTAGATTTAATCACTAAAATTTCATTTACGAAATCAGTAAATACCTTAATTGAATTTTTTCCTCTGGATGCTAGATCTGTTATGGAATCAATTTTCTGAAAAGCCTCATAAATTGATATTTTCTCACTTTTAGCAAATAATCTGACGGCGGAAAGTGTCTGTTGACCTATACCACGCGGTGGTTCATTAATAATTCTTACAAGGGATTCATTGTCTTTAGGGTTACTGATAAACTTAAGATAAGAATATACATCCTTTACTTCTTTTCTTTTGTAGAAAGACATACCACCAACAATAATGTAAGGTGTATTGTGCTTTCTGCACGAATTTTCAAAAGCCAGTGATTGAGCATTGGTTCTATAAAGTATAGCGAAATCTTTAGCAGAAATGTTCTCATGTTGGATCTTGTTGCTTATGTTTTTAATTATGAATTCGGCTTCGTCGATTTCATCAATACATTCAACTAACCTTATTTTATCTCCATCAGGATTATCTGTCCAAAGATCTTTACTGATTTGTTTTCGATTATTCTTTATTACTGAATCTGCAG
Organism: uncultured Hyphomicrobiales bacterium; assembly: GCA_964464375.1. Classification (GTDB taxonomy): domain Bacteria; phylum Bacteroidota; class Ignavibacteria; order Kapaibacteriales; family UBA2268; genus CAIOZA01. The sequence goes on along the minus strand of CAYXFU010000008.1, from coordinate 113,503 downwards.
CAGACAAAATATTTTTGGTTGATCTGTAGTTTTGTTCTAATCTTATGATTGTTGGTTTGTCGTAATCCTTCTGAAAATCCAGAATATTTTTGATGTCTGCGCCACGCCATTTGTAAATACTCTGAGCATCATCACCAACAACACAAATGTTTTTATGTCCTTCGGCTAACATCTTACACACCAGATACTGAGGTCGGTTAGTGTCTTGGTATTCATCGACGAGTAAATACTTGAATCGCTCCTGATATTTTTTGAGTGTAGCAGTATCATTCCTAAGAATACGAATCATGTTGATAAGTAAATCATCGAAATCCATTGCATTTGATCTCTTTAAATTCTCTTCGTATTCTTTATAAATATCGGCAATAGTTCTATCATTAGAAGTAGTATATAAATCTGTGAATTTATCCCATGTAAGCATCTGATTCTTTGCTGAAGAAATTTTTCCACGTACAGTCTGAGGCGTAAACTGCTGAGTTGATATTCCCATATTCCGAATTATATCTTTGATTGCATTTGCCGAATCATCAGTATCATAAATTGAAAATGACCTTGTATATCCAATAGATTCCGCTTCAATACGAAGGATTCTTGCAAATATTGAATGAAAAGTCCCTGACCATATTCTTTTTACTGCATCCTGATGAACAAGGGAAGCAATTCTCAGTCCCATTTCTTCCGCTGCTTTATTTGTAAAGGTAAGTGCTAATATATTTTCAGGTCTTATACCCTGATTAATCATATAAGCTATTCTATGAGTAAGTGCTCTGGTTTTGCCACTACCTGCACCGGCAATAATAAGTACTGGTCCTTCGATAGATGTTACAGCTAGTTTCTGAGAATCGTTGAGTTTATCTAATATTGAATTTTCAGCTAATGTTTCTAATTCGGTCTTTATTAGTTTTAATGTCATTGAGATAATATGAGAAATTTAAAAATTTAAATTAATAAATATGTTTAAATAGTTTTAGACAAAAAAGAAAAGAGCCTTATTTATTCAATAAGACTCTTTGAAAAATATCAATCAGATTTATTTTTTCACATGATTCTCTGGTTGTTGATTTTTACCAACCGGAGGTTGAAATATGCTTTCATCAATCTTTCTGTTGATTTCAAATTTCTGGAATGTTAATGATGATGCTGGTTTAGGCATCTCATCTGCATTTGAGACTGAGACACTAACTTTATGAGGTATCATCAAATTCCCTACTTTTTTGAAATCATCCAATTTAACTGATTCAATTACTTTATTTTTACCAACAGTTCTTGTGAAAGTGATTTTATGTTCAAGAAAAGTTTTAGTATCAAGCCAGAATTCTCCAATTATACTATCTTTAATAAGTCTGATTTTATAAAATTCTGATTTATTAGAAGTATCTTTACCTAGATATTCTATCTTACCCTGTTTATTCAAAAAGAAGTCAACAAGGTCAGATTTAAAAATTTTTGCCTGATAACTTACGTCACGTTTGTTATCTGCAACAAATTCAGCTGGCACTTCTGTAACATTACTATCCTGAACCATCCAAATTTTGTTGTCGTTGAATATCGATGATCCCTCTTTACCCATTATCACGAAATCATAACGTAATTTTGAGGGTAAAATGAAATTCATTCTAAATGGCATAGCCATCATCATAGACATCGATTTTCCTTCTGCATAAACAGAAGTAACTTTTTGAATATAATCACCACCACGGGCTTTGTAGTGTTCTTTAAGGATATTATCAATATCCTTGGTGCAGGAAACTAATCCAAAAACAAAAAGCACAGACAATACTTTAAAAATATTAAATTTCATTTTTTCCTATATTTTCTTATTTTGTTGGTTTCGTAAACAATGAATCATCCAATTTGGGATTGACTTCAAATTTCTCCATCTTCAATTCCATGTCCATACCTTGGGTTTTGATAACATATAAATATGCTATCATTACTTTCCCAACTTTTTTATAATCTTTTAATAAAATTTCAACTGTGGCATCTTTATCTGCTTTATCAATTCTCTTCAAAAGGTAGTCATTAGCGTCAATATAAACTGTGATTGTCTCATTATTTTTATCTGTCAATGCAAGTTTAAAGCAAGAATTGTCCTCAACTTTTTCTTTGCCTTGTTTCTCGATTTTTGCTCCTGGTTCTTTGTATTTAAGCAATGGATTGTCGGTCATTTCTGCCTGATCTCTCATTTGTTTAATCTGCTCTTGAGGTATTTCTTGAACACCTCCCTGAGAGCTCATCCATCCTGTTTGACCGTCGAAAACCATTACCATTTTCTGACCCATCATATCAGTTTCAGATCTGAATGCAGGTTTTTTGTTATAAACCGTCATTCTCAAATCCATTCCTTGAATGCTCATCGACATAACAGCTGATGTTGTCTTTGTTTCTTTCATTGCTTCATAGCCACCTACAGCTTCAATGGCTTTGTCTAATATTTCTTCTCCTGTCTGTGCTTTTAGAATTAAAGAACCCAAGAAGATGATTACTGCGAACATCGCAAATTTCTTAAACATAATTGCTCCAATTATTGTGTGAATATTTATTTAGTTATTTTCTGAAATTTTGTTTTGAATTCTGAAATTTCACCTGACGATAATCCTGAAAGTTTGAGAGTGTCGTTATCAGGCAAATTTGTATGAATAAGACTTTTAATGATTTTTAATTCTTGTGCTGAGAAAAATTCTGAGTTTAGGACATAATCCTCAAAAGCTTCAAAAGCCAGTGGAACTATTTCGCGAATAATTTCAGCGATAACTTCTCCATAAACTCTTATCTCATACTGAGCATGGTTATCAAGTCTAAGTCGCAGAAAATGGAAAAGATTATGTAGATCAATTTTCCAATACCACTCAGTGTAATTCGATAATGGGAGATTTATTCTGGCAAGTTCCCTTGCTAAATCAATCTCCAAAAGTTCAGAATACTCTTTGAAGAGCTCCTTCTGGGTTGATTCAAGTTGGGAAATAATATCTTTCGAAATATTCTCTGGAAATACATTTGAAGATCTTCCCTGCTTATTGACCGAACTCTGATGACGAATCTGTTCGATATCAGGGATGTAGAATTCATCTTTCATTTCGGAATATCTACCACTATATTCATTCACATTAGCCGTTCTATGTCTGATCCACTGTCTTGCAACAAAAATAGGAAGCTTGACATGGAATTTGAATTCTACCATTTCAAATGGAGAAGTATGACGATGACGCATTAAATAACGAATCAAACTTCTGTCTTCATTAATAGTTTTGGTACCTTTACCGTAAGAAACTCTTGCCGCCTGCACTATCGCTTCATCGTCTCCCATGAAATCAACTAAACGTACAAATCCTTTATCAAGACATTTGAATTCTTTATCGATTATTTCTAATTTTTTTGAGTTGTTCATATTGAAAATTAAATATTAGAATTACAAAAATAACAGTTATTTTTGATTCTCAGAAAATATTTTTATGAAACTCTTTCTCAAATTGATAGTATTATACAAATATATTTACTAATATTTCATGTGAGGTTAAAAATGAAAGGAAGATATTTTGTTGCTATTTTGCTGATATTGATAGGATTAGCACTAATTCTTGACCAATATAATATTTGGTCATTTGGTGAGTTATTATCGACCTGGTGGCCATTAACTATTATTTCATGGGGCATTGCATCTATCGTCATGAACAGACATAATTATTGGTCTGGAGCAATTATTTTATTGATTGGTGTTCTTTTTCAAGCAGACACACTTGATATGTTGCCTGGATCTGCATGGGATTTCTTCTGGCCTATTGGACTAATTCTTGCCGGTCTTTACTTATTAACAAATAGAAAAACAAGCTCAAAGGATAAATTACAGAGACAAAATCAAAAAAGGGATAATTATATTAAATATGATACGTTTTTTAGCGGTGTTAAAGAATCAGTTGAGATAAATGATTTTCGAGGGGGTTCTGTTCAAGTTGCTTTTGGTGGAATTGAACTGGATTTAAGTAAATGTGAAATAGCACCAGATGGAGCTGATCTGGAAATAAATGTATCTTTTGGTGGTTTAGAATTATTTGTTCCTAAAATCTGGAAACTTGAAATAAGCGGTTCACCGTTTGCAGGAGCATTAAATAATAAAACCAGACAAGATGTAGATGATTCAACAATTTCACCAATTTTGCGAATTAAATATTCAGTAATGTTTGGTGGTATTGATATTAGAAATTAATTTAAATATGTGTAAACAGGATATAAACTATGCAGGAAATCAATACTGAACTAAAACCAATAATTTTAAGTGGCATTCAACCCTCAGGGCAAATTCATATTGGACATTTAACTGGTGCAATAAAGAATTGGGTTGATCTACAGGACAAATATAAATGTTATTACACAATTGTTGATTTACATGCCATAACAGTTAGACAAGAACCTGCTGAATTAAGAAGAAGAACTCTTGATTTAGCGGCTATGTTTATTGCCTGTGGCGTTGATCCTGAAAAATGCACATTATTCATCCAATCACATGTTACTGAGCATACTCAGTTGGCTTGGGTGCTTAATACCTTCACAGGAATGGGTGAGTGTGCAAGAATGACTCAATTCAAGGATAAATCTCAACAACATGAAGATAATATCAATGTTGGTTTATTCACTTATCCTGTTTTAATGGCTTCTGATATTTTGCTCTATCAGGCTGATTTAGTTCCAGTTGGCGAAGATCAGAAACAACATCTTGAGCTATCTAGGAATTTAGCTCAGAGATTCAATCATCATTATTCAGATACTTTCAAAGTTCCAAATCCTTTTATACCTCCTGTTGGAGCAAGGATAATGAGTTTACAGGAACCTACAAAAAAAATGTCAAAATCAGATGAAAACGAGAAAGGATCCATTTACTTAACTGATACTACCGAACAAATCATTTCGAAGATAAAAAGAGCAGTTACTGATTCAGGCTCTGATGTAAAATATGATATAGTAAATAAACCTGGGATTGCAAATTTAATGACCTTATTTCAATTTGCAACAGGTATATCTTACCAACAAATTGAATCTGATTTTAATGGATTAGGTTATGGAGAGTTCAAATCAACTGTAGCACAAGCTGTAGCAGATTATATAAGACCAATTAGAGAACAATATCTAATCCTTAGAAAAGATGAAGCAAAACTCAAAGAAATCCTATCCAAAGGTGCAGAAGATGCCCGTAAACAAGCTTTTAAGACACTAAGAAAGGTTTATAAAAAAATCGGATTTGTTCAGTTCTAGTAAAATTGGTTAGTTGTGTTTAGCAATATAATATTTTGAGTCTGTTATCATCTATACTCAGGAATTTTATAAAAAACTTGATAACATAAATTTAATATGCCAATCTACGAATACAAATGTAAAACCTGTGGAAAAAAATTTGAAATACAACAACGAATAACTGAAGATTCATTAAAATATTGTCCTGTTGTTGTTTGTGATAAAGAAATCAAGGGAGAGGGAGAAGTTGAAAGGTTGATCAGTAAAAATGTTGGATTGGTATTTAAAGGTACTGGATTTTACCTTACTGATTACGCTAAAAAGAGCGTCTCCACAAATTCTAAATCAGATTCTAAAATTTCAGAACAAAAAGTAACAGAACCAACGAAGTCTGTTGATAAATCAAACACTACTAAATCTGAGAAAACAGTATAATAAAAATGGGGCAAAAGCCCCATTTTTATTATAAATTCTTCCAATCGACACGTTCAAGATATTTAGTGTCAATGTTCCCATCTTTAAAATCTGGATTATCCATCATCTTAGTATGAAAAGGTATTGTAGTTTTGACACCTTCAATTATAAATTCCTCCAGAGCTCTTTTCATCTTTTTAATAGCCTCTGTACGAGTAGGCGCGAATGTAATGAGTTTTGCTAAAAGAGAATCATAGTATGGAGGGATAGTGTAACCTTGATAGATATGAGAATCAACTCTTACACCATGTCCACCAGGAAAATGTAGAGAAGTTATAGTTCCAGGTGAAGGTCTGAAATCATTATAGGGATCTTCAGCATTAATTCTGCATTCGATAGCATGAAATAATGGTTTTTTGTTTTTTAAAGATAATTTTTCTCCAGATGCAATCCTGATTTGTTCCTTAATTAAATCAACAGATAAAGATTCTTCAGTAACAGGATGTTCAACCTGAATACGTGTATTCATTTCCATAAAAAAGAAATTCAGGTCATTGTCAACTAGAAATTCTATAGTACCAGGACCATAATAGTTAACTGATTTGGCACCAGCTACAGCCGCATCACCCATTTTTTTTCTTAATTCTTCGGTAACTATTGGGGAGGGAGCTTCTTCAATTAATTTCTGATGTCTTCTTTGAGTAGAACATTCACGTTCATTCAAATGAATGACATTACCAAATTTATCTCCAAATATCTGAATTTCGATATGACGTGATGCCTGAACAAGTTTTTCTATATACAAATCAGGATTGCCAAAGAAAGATTCAGCTTCAGAACGTGTGATCGGATAAAATCGCTTTAACTCAGCCTCATCATTTACAAGTCTCATGCCCTTACCACCACCGCCGGCAACTGCTTTTAGCATTATTGGATACCCGGTTTCATTGGCTACTCTAATTGCTTCATCAATAGTCGGAACAATACCAATGCTACCTGGTACAACAGGAACACCAGCTAATCTCATTGTTTCCTTAGCTACTGATTTATTACCCATTTTGGAAATAGAATCAGCACTTGGTCCAACAAAGGTTATACCTACGGCATTACATATATCAACGAATTCACTGTTCTCAGCTAAAAATCCATATCCCGGATGAATTGCATCGGCATTTGTGATCATGGCTGCAGAAATAATCGATGGGATATGAAGGTAACTTTTAGCACTCTGTGGAGGTCCGATACAAATTGCCTCATCAGCAAATCTAACGTGTAAAGCATTTTTGTCAGCTTCAGAATATACTGCAACAGTTAGAATATCCAGCTCTTTACAAGCTCTTATTATTCTGAGAGCAATCTCACTTCTATTGGCTATTAGTAATTTCTTTATCATAATTATTTAGCTGGATTAATTATGAAAAGAGGTTGATTGTACTCAACTGGCTGAGCATTTTGTACTAAAATCTTTTCGATGATACCATCGACATCACTTTCAATTTCATTCATAAGTTTCATTGCTTCAATAATACAAAGTGTTTGTCCTTTTGTTACTCTTGATCCAATCTCTACAAATGATGGAGATTCTGGAGAAGGAGACATGTAAAATGTGCCAACTATTGGAGAAAGTAATGTATGCAGATTATTAGGTAAATTAACTTCATTTTCTTTAGAATTAGAAACTGAAGAAACGGATGTCTTTATTATGTCTGGCTCAATATGATGTTGTACTGGTTGAACATGAGAATGAGCAAAATATGGCTGATTAATCGATGTTTGTTCGTGAGAGATATTTACTGTTTTCGAAAGATGAATTTTAATGCCTTTCTCATCTAACTCAAGAGCAGTAGCGTGACTATCATCGAATATTTTAATTAATTTTTTTAAATATACTAAATCCATTCTGACCTCCATTAAATATTTGAGAAAGGAAAAAATCAAGTTAATAATAAAGAACGAAGCAAAAAAGAACTTTCTGCTTCGTTCTGCAAATTTTTTTTAGAATATTATTCTTTTACTCGTTCTACGTAATCACCAGTTCTGGAATCGACTCTTACCAAATCGCCTTCATTCACAAAAATTGGAACTTGAATTGATGCTCCTGTTTCAACGACTGCCTGCTTGAGTACATTAGTTGCTGTGTCTCCCTTAAGTCCTGGTTCAGTATGAGCAATTCTTAAGTTCACATGAGGTGGTAATTCTGCCGCAATAACAGTTGAATTAACGAATGCTAAAAGACAATCTTGATTTTCTTTAAGAAAGTTAACTGAAATCCCTAACAGATCACTATCAACAGGAATTTGTTCGTAATTCTCCATGTCCATAAAGAAAAGAGTATTACCATCCCTATAAAGGAATTGATAATTCTTTCTTTCTACACGAACAAAATCAATTGATTCTCCTGAACGGAATCTGTTTTCGAGTAGCTTCCCAGTTCTCATGACTCTTAATTTAACCTGGAAGAATGCTCTCAGATTTCCTGGAGTTCTATGCTCAGATTCTAAGACAACACATAGCTCACCGTTATAATTAATAACTGCTCCAGATCTTAAATCTGATGTGGTTCCACCCATATTAATTCTTTTAATTAATTTTACATGATTTTAATTGAGGTGCCTGTCGGAGTTGAACCAACCTACGAGGTTTTGCAGACCTCTGCCTGACCGCTCGGCCAAGGCACCAAAGAATTACAAAATTAAGGAATAAATACTGTAAAAACAAATTTGAAATATAATGAGAATTAAAAATAATTGTAAAATTTCGTTGAAATCATATAAAATTTGTATCCATTTATTTTGGGTCAGTTGTAAAAGTAAGGGGAGAAGATAAAAAATGGAGAAAGAAATTAATAATTAATGGCGTTGGATTAATAATTTGTTTTCTGATTCTAGTATCAGTTGTGTTTGTTAAATTCTTTGAAGGCGGTTGGATAATCATCATATTGAAAAGATCTTTATGCTTAATATTCCTTTATCTTATTAAGGAATATAAAAAGGCAGGTGAACTTATAAGGAATTTAGATAAAATATTTCTTGAGAGAGATTTTGTTTCTCAAAATAAAACTAAAAGTGAACCGATAATTAAACTCGACAATAAAGATAGGACAGCTGTTCTTTTTGTTAATAGTTACTCTGGAATAGGGATATATTAATTGTTGAGTATGTTTAGAATATTTGGAGATTCATTCAAAAACATAGTTTTTGTAAAGGTAGGTTTATTTGATGCTGGAAATTTTAAAGTAGTAGAAGAAATTTATCAAAAAAAAAAGAAAAAATTCATCTTGATGTTGCCAAATACATCGATTTAACAAATTATCTAGGAAATTATGCTGATGCATTTACAGCCACAGGTCTTGATATTGAACAATAGGCTATGAAGATGCTTCCTCAAATTCTGGTAAAATATCTGAATTCAATTTTCTGTGGAGGTCAAGTAGATTTTCTAAATGATACATTTATATCAAGGCTTTTACATAATTACACAGTGTTTTTCAATTCAAAGAAAATTATATAATTTATGTCACGATTTTATTATTCTTCCAATAAAATTAAATCAGTCACAATTGCAAAGTGTTTCTCGAAAAATTTTGTAGTTTGAAAATTTACTTGTATTTTTGAATTCTTAATATTAGCGGAAGTGGCGAAATGGCAGACGCACCATCTTGAGGGGGTGGCGCCCTACGGGCATGCGGGTTCAAGTCCCGCCTTCCGCACAAAGAGTATGGCTCACTATCTATCAGGTAGTGAGTTTTTTTATAACAAAATATATGGGTTTGATATGGTATTAGTTGAATTCGCAATGTTCCCTACTGATAAGGGTGAAAGCGTAAGTGTGTATGTTTCTCAGGTTATCAAATATATTGATAATTCTGGGTTAGAGTATAAATTAACACCAATGGGTACAATTATTGAAGGAGATTGGGATCGAGTTATGTCTGTAATAACTGGTTGTTTTAAAATACTTGAAGCTCAATCAAATAGGATATATAGTACAATAAAAGTTGATTATAGAAAAACTAAAGAGTCGAGAATGAGCTCCAAGACTGACAAAATCAAGAGTATACTCCAAAAGGAGATCAAAATATAAATAGGAAATTTGGATTAATGCTTATCTCTTACAAAATAAATATAAAAGAATATTGCTTCTGGGATAATTAATAATATCAAAGATAACGTATCTTTTGTGAAATATATTGATAATGGTTTAGGCATAATAAGTGAAGCAAAGGGACTTGTCAGTGTCCAGCCTATTGTAAAAATCAACCCAATAATACCTAATGCCAACATTCCATCCTTAAGGCTCCTTTGTATCCAATTCCGTGTGAATGCATATAAAGCACCAACAATATGTAGATGGAAAACAAATAATTCAATCATATATCAATCCTAATTCTTATAATTATTCAAAAATAACAATAAGAATTAATAAATAGTGCAAATTTTTTTGAAAATAGTCTTAAATTGCTTTTCTTATAAAACAAATATTTGAAACCAATGAAAATTAAATACGTATATCTTAATGATTATTAAACATTTTTGAGAAGAGCTATGAACAAAAACCTAACCCGAATTGTAATCTTTACAATTACTTCAATTCTTTTTTCTACAATTCTTTCGGCACAAACTAATGTCGATTTTAAAAACCTAAATGCAAAAATTCCAACAGATCCATCTATTCTCATTGGAACTTTGCCAAATGGTATGAAGTACTACATTAAAGAAAACAAAAAACCTGAAAATCGTGCAGAATTAATGCTGGCAACAAAGGTTGGATCAGTCCTTGAAGAAGATTCTCAAGACGGTCTGGCACATTTTTGCGAACACATGGCTTTTAATGGTACCAAAAATTTTCCTAAGTCAGATCTAGTTAATTATCTTGAATCAATTGGTGTTAAATTCGGTGGTGATTTGAATGCTTTTACCAGTTTTGAACAGACCGTTTATACACTGCAATTACCCATGGACAATAAAGAACAATTTAACAAAGGATTCCAGGTTCTGCAAGATTGGGCATCGTCAGTTACTTATGATCCTCAGGAAATTGACAAAGAAAGAGGTGTGATCGTTGAAGAATGGAGATTAGGAAAAGGAGCTGATGACAGAGTTTCCAAAAAACATCAGAAGTTTCTTTTTCACAATTCCAGATTTGCCGAGAGAGATGTTATTGGCGATACTAACGTTCTTTTACGTGCACCCTATGAAAGATTTACAAGTTTTTATAAAGACTGGTATCGTCCTAACTTGATGGCAATTATTATTGTTGGTGATTTCAATAAACTTGATATTGAAAAGAAAATTATCGAGACATTTTCTGGATTAAAAAATCCTGACAATACCAGAGAAAGAACTAAATTCACTATGCCTCTTCACAAGGAAACATTCGTTTCTATTGCAACCGATAAAGAATTAGCAATGCCTAACGTGGGTATGTTTTTCAAAATGCCTGCTCGACCAATTGGCGACTATCTTGATTATAAAAAGACATTAACATCACAACTCTTTTCAACTATGTTAAATAATAGGTTGAAGGAGCTCACAAGAAAATCAAATTCTCCTTTTATGTTTGCCTTCTCAAATGAGGGTTCTTTTTTGGGGGAAACAAGAGTTTTCATGTTAATTTCCGTACCCAAATCCGATAATATCAAAGCAGGATACGAAACATTGTTTACAGAGGCATTTAGGGTTCAGAAGAATGGCTTTTTAAAATCTGAATTTGAAAGAGCTAAAGTTGAAATGTTGCGAAATTTGGAAAAAGCCGTTGCTGAAAAGGAAAAAACTGAATCTAAGCGATATACTAATGAGTTTATGAATAATTTCCTAGAGAATGAACCTATACCAGGAATATCAAACGAACAAGAGATAACCAAACATTTCTTACCAGAAATCACCTTAGAGGACGTAAATGCGTTATCTAAAGAATACATCAAAAAGGAATCAGCTGTTATTACACTTAGTGCTCCTGAAAAAGCTGAAGTTATCGTTCCAAATGAACAAGAGATTTTAGCTGCTTTTGATAATATTTCGGCACAGAACATACCCCAATATGTCGATCAGGTTTCTGATTCACCATTGATGAGTAAAAAACTTAGCCCAGGTAAAATTGTTAGCGAAAAGAAAATTGCTGAAATTGGCGTTACTGAATTAACTTTATCAAACGGTGTTAGGGTTGTATATAAGCCAACTGACTTCAAAAATGATGAAGTTCAATTCACTTCATTCAGTCCAGGTGGTTCTTCACTTGTTTCAGATAAAGATTTTATAAATTCTGAAATTACATCTCAAGTTATAAATAATAGTGGTATTGGCAATATGAATGCCGATAAGCTAGAGAAATTATTAACCGGGAAAATTGTTCGAGTTGCGCCATATATTTCTGATATAAATGAAGGTATTCGTGGAAATTGTTCACCTAATGATATGGAAACAATGTTCCAGCTAATATATTTATATTTCAACGAAGCAAGAGTTGATAATGAAGCAGCAAAATCAACCATTGAGAATATTAAATCTCAAATCGAAAATGCCAGCAATAGTCCTGAAGAAGTCTTTTCTGATTCAGTTGAATATATCTCTGCTAATTATCATTCACGCAAAAAACCCTGGACTTTGGAAACTTTAAAGCAAATTGATCCTGATAAAATCTATGATATTTATTATGACAGATTTGCTGATGCAAGTGATTTCACTTTCCTTTTTGTTGGTAATATTGATGAGGCTAAATTCAAAACTATGGCAACAACCTATTTAGCAAATCTTCCAAATAAAAATCGCAAAGAAAATTGGAAGGATCTGAATATTAATTATCCTAAAGGACAGATATCCAAATCAGTGAAAAAGGGAATTGAAAAGAAAAGCTCAGTTAGATTAGTTTTTGCAGGAAATTTAGATTGGAACATCAAAACAAATTATAATATCTCTTCTGCCATGAGCATGCTTAATGTTAGACTAAGAGAAGTACTTAGAGAAGATAAAGGTGGAGTTTATGGTGTAGGAGCCTATCCAATATTAACTAAAACGCCTAAACAGGAATATAAAATCAATGTTATGTTTGGTTGCAATCCAGACAGAGTTGATGAATTGATTCAAGCTGTTGTTGATCAGATGAAAATTATGCAGGACAGTTTGCCAACAGATAAGTATATGACCAAGGTTAAGGAAACTCAAAAGAGAGAATACGAAGTAAATTTAAAAGATAACAGATTTTGGTTGAACAATGTTCTGAATCTGGCTTATACCAATGAAATTGATCCAAAATTTGTTCTAGAAAGACCAAAATGGGTGGAAGCTTTGACACCTCAAGATATTCAAAATACAGCCAAGAAGTACTTTAAAACTGACAATTATTTGAAATTCGTACTTTATCCCGAAAAATAGTATTACTGTTTTAGAATTGAATCCGGTGTCGTTATTGCGACTCCGGATTTTTTTTAACTAATTATCTGTCCAAAGCGTCAACTAATTAAAATTTCAAATTTCTTTTAGGATAAAAAATGAAAAAGTTTCAGGTACTTTTACTAATTATTTCTTCTTTAAGCATTAATGCTCAAGATAGGAACTTAAATGTAACAGTTTATAACGATAATCTTGGTGTGATTCGTGATGTTCGTAATATGAAAATAGGTAAAGGTATAACTACCATTCAATTGAAAGATGTAGCTCAGTTGATCGATCCAACGAGTGTTCACATTAAAATGGATGCAACCGTTTTAGAGCAGAATTACAAATACGACTTAGCAAATTTTTCATCTATTCTTCAGAAATATCTGGAAAAGAACATATCGTTGGTAGCTAAAGATGGAAAAGTTATTACTGGACAACTGATCTCAGCTTCGGGTGATCAAATCGTCATCAAAAAATCTGACGAAGGTCTCATTCTACTGCCCAAAACAGATGATTATCAATTAAATGTTGATAAACTTCCTGATGGATTGATTTCAGTTCCAACTCTTGTCTGGACAGTTGATGCAGAAAAAAATTCTAACCAGGAAGTTGAAGTGTCATATATGACATCTGGAATGAGCTGGAATGCACAATATGTTGCTGTGCTTAATGAAAATGATACAAAAATGAATTTCAATTCGTGGGTTAGTGTTACTAATAATTCAGGTACAACCTTTCCTGATGCAAAACTACAACTAGTTGCAGGTGATGTTAACCGGATACCAAATTATCAAATCAGAACTGATGGGCATGATTTTATAGAGAAAAATGGAGGAACTGTATCCTCTCAACAATTTGTGGAAAAATCATTCTTCGAATATCATATCTATGATATGCAGAGACCTACTACTTTGGCAAATAATGAAACAAAACAAATCTCTCTTTTCGAAGCATCGGATGTCAAGATTTTTAAAAAATATCGCTATTTGTCTAATGTTTACAGTTACTATAGTAGCAATGACAAAGGAAAAGTAAATGTAGTTGTAGAATTTGAAAATAAAAAAGAGAATCAACTTGGAATGCCAATGCCAAAAGGAATAGTCAGACTTTACAAATCAGATGGTAAGAATATTCAATTTATTGGTGAAGACAAAATAGAACACACTCCAAAAGAAGAAAAGATAAGTTTAAAAGTTGGTGATGCTTTTGATGTTGTCATTGAGGATACCAAAGTAGAAGAGAATAAAATCTCAGATAAAGTTGTGGAAAGCTCATGGGAAATAAAAATCCGTAACAGAAAAGAAGAAAATATTGAAGTGGATGTTGAAAAATTTATGGGCTCAGGCTGGAAAATTCTTGAATCTTCTTATCCGATTCAAAAACAAAATGCAGACAAAGTAAATTTTAAAGTTCCTGTGAAAAAAGGGGGAGAGTCAATTTTGAGTTTTAAGGTAAGAAATTCATATTAAATATCTGTTTCTTTATATAAATAATCCGATTCCAAACCTTGAATCGGATTATTTATTTCAGTAATCCATTTTTTGCGAAACTATAATATTTGTCTCCAGCGATTATAATATGGTCTATAACTTCAATAGCAATAATCTTACCTGATTCTTTTAACTGTTTTGTGATTGCAATATCCTCTTTAGAAGGGTAAGGATTTCCAGAAGGATGGTTGTGCAATAGAACAATACTTGCCGATGAATTTGTTATTGCCTCTCGAAAAACCTCTCTGGGATGCACAATGCTTGCATTTAAACTACCTGTGGAAATTAATACTTCCTTGAATATCTGATTTGATGAGTTCAAGAGCAAAACTCTGAATTGTTCTTGCATGATACCACGATATTTTGATATATAGTAATCAGTAATGTCGTCGGGCGTTCTCATAACCCTTAGTTCATCGAAAGGAGCGGACTTCAGCCTCTTGTTTAACTCGAATGTTGCTGCAAGTGTGATAGCTTTGGCGGGACCGATACCTGAGATTTTAGTAAACTGAATTAGATCACATTTCGCAAGATCTGTAATGGTATTGTACTTTTCTAGAAGCTCCCTTCCAAGATCAACCGCTGATTTATTCTTGGTGCCATTGCCGATCAGAATAGCTATTAACTCTGAGTCAGAAAGTGAAGATGCACCATTACGCAATAATCTTTCTCTTGGCCTTTCGTCGCTTCGCCAATCTTTGATCGATTTGAAAATTGATTTTTCTGAATCCATAAGTCATCCTTATTTATCAATTAACTTAAGTTCAATCTTTCTTTTTTCGAAATTAACGCGGATAATTTTTACTTTGATTCTATCACCAAATCTATAAATTTTATTGGTTCTTCTGCCTATTAATCTGAAGTATTTTTCATCGAAAATATAATAATCATCGAGTAAATCTCTTATGTGAAGCATACCTTCTGCATAAATGTTATCAAGAATTACAAATATCCCAAAAGAAGTAACTCCAGAAATTGTTCCGTCAAAAATTTCACCAACATATTTTTTTGCTAAAGCAATTTGAGCAAGTTTTACCGAAGCACGCTCGGCCTCCATTGAGTTTCTTTCGGTAGTGGTAGTTTGTTCACCAATTTCTTCCAGATAGGAATTTAAATATTCTATTCTGTTGGCTATTGGCTTTTGTTGCGCATATTCCTTCAATAATCTGTGAACAACTAAATCGGGATATCTTCTGATTGGTGAAGTAAAATGAGAATAGTTCTTGAAACCAAGACCATAGTGTCCAATATTATCTGGATGATATTCAGCTTTAGCCATTGCCCTAACTAACATTTGGTTTACAATTGGTTTTTCCTGTCTGTCTTCAAATTGTGCCAGTAGTTCATTGATAGCTTTAGCTGTACCGCTACGGGCATCACCTTTGTGACCGAGCATCATTATAAATTCAAGAACAGAATTGAGTTTGTCGGGATTCGGCACACTATGAATTCTGTAGAGGAAAGGCAATTTCTCTTTTAATTTATAGATCTTAGTCAGTTTGAGAACATGCTCAGCAACTGTTTTATTAGCCACCAACATACACTCTTCAACAAGACTAGTAGATTTAGTTGTTTTCTTTTGTGTGGCTCCAAGTGGATCTTGATTTTCATCAAGTTTAAACTTGATTTCTACAGTTTCAAAATTGATACCACCAGATTTCAATCTTATTGCTTTTAGTTTTGAAGCCAATTCATGTAGCTTTAAAACCAGATCTTGATTAGGTCCGGATTTACCATCAATAATTTTTAGAACCTCATCATAAGTAAAACGCTTTTTACTCTTAATTATGGATTCTGATATCTTGTAGTCTTTTAAAATACAATCTTGGGTAAACTCCATAAATACTGAAAATGTTAATCTGACTCTATTGGGCTTTAAAGAACAGATATCATTCGATAATTTTTCGGGGAGCATAGGAACAACTTGATCCACCAAATATGTGCTATTGCCTCTTTTACTAGCTTCATTGTCAATAACAGAGCCATGCTTGATAAAATGAGAGACATCCGCTATGTGAACACCAAGATAGTAATTCCCATTTTCTAAAATCTTTAACGATAAAGCATCGTCAAAATCCTTTGCATCGTCTGGATCAATAGTTATAATTTCCTCAGAACGAAGATCAATTCTTCGTTTAATAGTGTCAGGGTTCAAAGAGATTTTTATATTCTCTGCTTCTTGATTTACCTTTTTAGAAAATTCTGAAGGTAAAGAAAACTCATCAAGAATACATGAGTATTCGACTTTATTAATTCCGGACGAGCCCAAGATTTTAATTATTTCGGCTTCAGGACTTTTTAATGGGTCTTCCCAGCAAAGAAACTTACATGTCACCTTATCGCCGGGTTTAGCACCATTTAACTTTTTTGAGGGTATAAGAAAATCAACATAATATTTTGGTTCATCAGGCACGAGGAATGAAAAATAACCATCATTTTCTAGTTTTCCGGTGATAAGCTTTTCAGATCTTTTTATTATTTTATTAACAAAAGCCTGAGGTTTCTTCCCAATTTTTTCTGCCAGAGGTTTAATTTCAACTATGTCTGAATCTAATGCAGTGTTTAGATTTCTATGTTTAATAATATACTTGATTCTGGTTTTAGGGTCTAAGATAGTTCCTCTTTGTTCCTCGATCTTGATTTGTCCATGAACAACAAAGGACTTTTCAATAATTGATTCTTCAACTGAATTAAGTGAATATCTTCTTTTAGAATGTTTGAATATTTTGCCATCAGCCAATAATTCATTGAGATTACTTCTAAGCGTATCATAGCTATCTGTTTCAGATTTAACTTTTAGAAACTTAGCAAAATCATAAATCTTCATTGATGATGGTGATGTACTTAGAATTTTTAAGATTCTGTCTTTATAGTTTGGTTGCATAAATCTCCTGTTCGAAATTTTTACAAATTTAATTAAATATTCAATAAAAACACTATTCATACAATATTATTCAATTATTACCTTCTCAGCAAAGGTATTATTCACAATTCGGATGCTCCATAATAATTTTTTTACCTCAATGATCGGAAAGATCTTCATACTTATCAGATTTATTTTTTAACTCACTTAATTGGAGCTTTTGATGAATTCGAAAGGCAAAATACTTTGGATTGATGACGAGATTGAACTATTGCGAGCACACATCATCCTTCTTCAGCAAAGAGGTTATTCTGTAGAAACCGCATCAAATGGAGAAGATGCAATAGAACTATACAGAACCAATCACTATGACCTGACTTTTCTCGATGAATCAATGATTGGTATATCAGGACTGGACACACTGCCACTTTTGAAAGAGATAGATCCATCAACACCTGTAGTTATGGTCACAAAAAATGAAGCTGAGAGTGTAATGGAAGATGCTATTGGCAAAAAGATTGATGATTATCTTACAAAACCTGTTAATCCTGCTCAAATACTTGCTGCTTGCAAGAAGTATCTGGAATCAGAAAGAATCAGTCAAAATAAAATTACTCAGGATTATATCCAGGGATTAGGTCTGATTAATTCAAGATTAAATGAAACTTTATATTGGGATGACTGGCTCGATATTTATCAAAAACTTGTGAATTGGTCTATTGAACTTGACAAGTATCCTCAGATAGGCTTTCAGCAAACATTGCAGGATCAATTTCGGGAATTTAACTCTGCATTTTCAAAATTTGTTGAAGAAAATTACCATGACTGGATATTTAATGAAAAGGATGAATTTACACCTACACTATCACCCGGAGTGGTAGAAAAGCATTTAGTCCCTTTCCTAAAATCAGGAAAACCAGTATTCTTTATTGTTATAGATTGCATGCGCATTGATCAATGGCTCATGATGGAAGAGTTATTGAGACCATTCTATACCTTCAAGAAAGATTATTACAATGCTATTCTTCCCACAGCAACACCTTATGCAAGAAATGCTATTTTTGCTGGATTATTTCCACAAGATATTCAAAAACATTACCCTCAATATTGGGTAAGTGAATTGAATACTGAAGAGGCTAAGCTGAACGCTTTTGAGAAGGAATTACTTGATGAGCAATTAAAGCGAAAGAAAGTAGAGCTGAGAACGCCATTAAATTACATCAAGATTCACGACACAGATTTCGGAAAAAAAATAGAAAATGATATTGGAAAATATACAAAAAATCATCTAACTGCTATTGTTATTAACGCTGTTGATATGATTGCTCATTCAAGGTCAGACTATGCAATTCTGAAAGAAATTGCACCTGATGAATCAGCGTTTAGAAGTCTTACACAATCATGGTTTCAACACTCAAGCATTTTCGGCATGCTCAAAACAATATCTGAAAATAAGGATATAAAGGTAGTTATAACAACAGATCATGGATCGATCAGATGTATGAGAGGTATTAAAGTAATTGGAGATAAAGATACTTCAACAAATTTAAGATATAAATTCGGAAAAAATGTGAAAGCAGATGAACGTTATGCTGTTCAGATCAAGGATCCGACTGAACTAAGACTACCAAAATTAGGTTTAACAGTAAATAATATTATCGCTAAAGAAGATTATTATTTTGTTTACCCGACTGATTATCATTACTTTCTTCAAAGATATAGAGATAGTTTCCAACATGGAGGCATTTCAATGGAAGAAATGATTATACCGGTGATTGAAATGGATCCAAGATAGTATTTGGTGTAAGAAGGAGTTGTCTAAAAAGTGGAACTCATAATATTTTCCAGGTGCTTTGAAGGATATTTACTGTACATACACATGACAAATCTTCATAGTGGTTAGACTTAGAAAGTATAATTTCTTTTTTTGCTATTTAGACAGCTTCTTCTAATTCTTTAGAGAAAAATCGAATATCCCATTAGTTAAATCTATCCTGGTGATTCCTTCAGAAATAAAATCCGATCCTAGTATTCCATCTAAAGATATAAAAAGGTGAGGTATTTGAAATGTAGTACCAATATTATTGAACTCAACAAAATGATCTGCAATATTAACACCTAAATTTGATACCATTCTTGCATTAAAGTACACCCAACCACCAGCTGAACCTTTTTGTTTTGTCTGATCGTAGATTTTGTTAAAAGCTATTTTTTTAAAAATTGAATTTGTTATTGCTGTAGTTTCAGAACCCAAATCAAGTCCAAAATTTAATCTAACACCATTCATGGCAGTAAATTTAACTATTGGACAACCAAGCCAATATAAATTCCTATTTGTAAAATTTGAATCAATCGGTTTTCTAATTATGATTTTTTTGTTAATATAATCAATTGTTAGATTCATCTTCTGAATAGCTTTCCAACCAATAATACCATCAATTTTCGTATTTTTATTGCCAAACATTTTCATTTTTAAATCAAAATCATGAACTATTACAACTGGATGATTGAAATAATTGATATTACCAACCATTAAATTTTTGATATACGAAGGGTAGATATTTATCTTTAGTGAGGTACTGGTTAAAGCTTTGCTGTATTTAAATATGATCGGCTCAACATTGCACTCACTTGCAATATCTGAAGATATTACTGAATAATTAGCTCCAGTATCAAACCAAAAATATCTTAATCTGCCATTTACCAAAACAGGTACAATAGGACATCTAGATGGACTAAATCTAAAATCAATAATTGATTCAAATTCATTATAAACTACATTCTCTTTCGAAATTGAATTGTATGCACTTGCCAATAACATTATGTTGTCTTCATCAAACAAAGATCTGTTGGCTAATGAATCTTGATTTAATAGTTTTGACCAGTCTGATTTAAAAAAATAAAGATCAAATAAAATCTTCATTGAATAGAAGTAAATTGAATCATCTTTTGAAGAACTAATCAAAGTCTTTAGAAGGATTTCGGCTGAATCAAGTTTGAGATAATAGATTAAATTCAGAGTATTAAGTAATGCTATCTCATCTTTCTTGAGATCAAGTTTAGATAAATATTCAAGATCATTTCCTCTGAAGGCTTCATAAATATTATTATAAACTACTGATTTTATAGTATCACACATAGTAATGTTCTTTTTAATAGCTGGATTCGAGGAACATGAGATAAGAAAAATGAAGAATACTAAGACAGTAAAAGGAAATGTTAAAGTACCGGTTAACTCGATATTTCTAATGTTAATTTCCAAATAGATAAAAAGAAATTAATGTGATATGAATTTTAAAAAATATTCATCAGTAGACATTAGAATTGCTAAGAAAGTCATCTAATTTGATAACTCTTGGAGTACCTTTTTCATTTAAAACAGAAAAACCAGCCTCACTCCACAATTGTTCAATTTTATAAAAATTCCTGGCATTTTTAAGCATAATGTGCATTACTACATCAAAGAAATCTAACAGAATCCATTGAGTATTTGTGAATCCCTCTACTCTAGGTCTTTTAATCCCAACCGATACACAACCTTTCTCAATCGCATCTACAACTGCACGCATCTGGACGTCAGAACCACATGTGCAAATGACAAAAAAATCAGCTGGAGCTCCCTCGACTTCTGTAAGATTCATTATAATACTATCAATAGCTATTTTCTCTTCTGCTATTTTAGCACAAAATGTTGCTAAGCCTTTTGATGTTTGTGGTTTCCCAATTTTACCCATAAATTTCTAATTAACCATAAATAAAAAAATATTCACGATCCAGAGAGGCATAAATTTTATTTGAATGGTTTTAAATTTTTAAAATCATTTCCAATTACAATTGAACATCTAAGAAAAAGTGATGAATCAATATCATTTCTAACTAGTGAATCAGCTATACCTAAAGCTTTTGCCAAATGAATAGCTGATATTTTATCACCTAATCGGTCTATAATAAATGATTTGGGTTGATTCTTATCAGGGAAGTTTCCTATTCTAACGACATCAAACTTCCGGTTTCGCAAATAATTCATTACAATAAAAGCTAAACCATCAGTTGAAAGAGAATTAAGAACTTCAACCTGGAGTACTTCAGTGTGTGTAATTTTTTTTTCATCTGATACTTCCGATAAAACAGGCGGTGAAATATACATTCGGTAAACCAATGATATGCTCAAAGAGAAGACTAATAAAACAACAATTGTTATGATTATATTAAAAATTACTTTCAATTTCTACTTCATTTACTAAAATAATCTACAAATTTAATAAATTTTAATGTCTCTAAACATACTATTTTAATAATTATTCAAGTTATATTCACTACTTTTAATTCTTGTTCGTCAAGGCATCTAATTAAGTTTAATTTACGGAATTTAAATGGGTGGATATGTTGATTTACACACTCACACGATATATTCTGATGGCGTTTTAACACCCGAACAGCTTTTACAAAAAGCACAAAAGGTGGGTTTATCAGCTATTAGTATAACTGATCATGATTCAGTTGATGGGTGTATAGAAGCGCACGGAATAGCCAAAGACTATTCTATCGAGATTATCGATGGAATAGAATTTAGTTGTTATGAGGATGGGAGAGAGTTTCATATACTTGGCTATAATTTTGACCCCACCGATTCTGAGGTTGGACGTTACCTCGAAGAATTTCGTGAGGCCCGTCATACACGTGCTATGAGAATTGTAAAAAAACTAAATGATTTAAATATTCCAATATCATTTGATCAAGTTCTAAATAAAGCAGGAAAAGCTCCCATTGCAAGACCTCACATCGCTTCAGTCTTAATTGATATTAATGCGGTTAGAAATATGAAAGAGGCCTTCTGGAGTTATTTAGCAGACGGTAAACCTGCTTATGAACCCAAAAAAGCCTTCAAAATTGATCAAGCTGTTCAATTAATTAATAGGACTGGTGGAGTGGCGATTCTTGCTCATCCAGGAAAATTTATTTCACAAGAAGATCTTTATCAGATAATTAAAGATGGCATTGATGGTATTGAGGTTTGGCACCCTTCACACGATAAATCTACTATAAACTTTTTCAGAAATATTGCCTCTCAATATTGGCTCTTAGAAACTGGAGGTTCGGATTATCACGGTAATAGAGACTATGATGAAGATAATTTTGGAAGGGTTAGAGTACCTTACTCCATTGTTGATTCAATTAAGTATCATTCAACAAGAAGGTAATTTAATCTTATTCATCCAATAAATCTGGTCTTCTTTCTTTAGTTCTTTTTAATGACTCACTTAATTTCCATTCTTTTATTTTCTTATGATTTCCGCTTAAAAGAATTTTTGGTACTTCCATGCCATTAAATATTTCTGGTTTAGTATAATATGGTGGTTCAAGCAATCCATCTTGGAATGAATCTTCCAAAGCTGACTCAGCATCGCTCATAGATCCAGGAATTAATCTTACAATCGCATCCAGAAGAACCAAAGCTGGCAATTCTCCACCGGTTAGAACAAAGTCTCCAATAGAGATTTCTCTTGTGATAAGAACATCCCTTATTCTTTGATCTATACCTTTGTAACGTCCACATAAAATAATAATATTATTTGATAAAGAAAATTCGTTAGCAATACTTTGAGTAAGTTGCTCTCCATCGGCACTCATAAAAATAATTTCATCATAGATTCTTTCTGTTCGTAAATTTTCAATACATTTGAACACAGGTTCACATTTTATCAACATACCTGCACCACCTCCAAATGGTTTATCATCGATATGTCCAAATTTATCAGATGAATAATCATGTAGATTATGAATAATAATTTCGGCAAGACCTTTTTCCTGAGCTATTCTTATAATTCCGGATCTTACTATGGATTCCATAGATTTTGGAAGGGAAGATATTATGTCAATTCTCATGCTACTCATCACTATTGGTTGATAACAGATCCATCAATCCGTCAATTATGACTATATCAATTTTTTTATTTTTTATATCAATTTTTTTTACAACATCATCTATTACCGGTATTGGTAATTCTCCGTTTTCAGTTTCAATAATCCAAACATCATTGGCAGGAAGAACATATACATCAATAATATTTCCAATAAATTCTTTTGTATCAAAATTAAAAACCATAGAATCCATCAAATCACTTACAAAATATCCATCTTTCTCATTGAATACCATGTCGGCTTCATCTATAAACACACCCTGTTCAATTAATTTATTGGAATTCGTTTGATCAATATATTCCTTCACTTTTATTTCAAATCTCTTCCTATTCGGCTTCCCACCAACACAAGTGAATGAATTTGAAAAATTGAGATTGAATCCGATTTTTACAATTGAATTCGGCAATATTGATTGAAGACCTTCAGGAAAATCAATAACGTGGATCGCTCCATCTTCTTTAACTTTAATTATCGTACCGAGAAATTTCATAATATTTTTAGTTTTCCATTTTTATTTTAATAAATGACGTAAGAAGCAAATACATAATAGTAAAAATATTCTATTCTTTTTCAATTACAATTGTCACCGGACCATCATTAACCAATGATACTTCCATACTTGCTCCAAAAATTCCTGTTTGGATATTCAAGTTGTAATTTTTTCGTAAAAATTCTATCATAAAATTGTACAATGGTTCCGATATCTCAGAATTGGCAGCACAAGAAAAACTAGGTCTAAAACCACGTTGGACGTCACCATATAATGTAAAATTAGATATAATTAGAATTTCTCCCTTAATGTCGCTAACTGATAAATTCAATTTATCATCTTGATCTTTGAATACTCTCAAATTTATGAGTTTATTACAAATCCATTTAATCGTTTCTTGAGTGTCAGACTCTGTGAATCCAACAAGTACAACTAAACCAGTCCTAATCTCACCATTTATCGAATTGTTTATCATGACTGAGGCAGATGAAACTTTCTGAACAACAACTTTCATTTCAATTATATCAAATATGAATAATATTTTTCTGCAAATTTATCAAAATTGATTAAATTACTTTGATTTTTTGCTCAAATTTCCGATAATAAATTTTTGAGAATTAATTATTAATTGGAGTATTTATGTTTTTTTCATCAATCATGGACATTGATCCATCGCAAGCTACTGAAATTAAGAAAATAAAGAAACCTAATGCATTAAGTAAAGTTCTTAATGTTCTTTCTTTCGGTTTAGCTACCGAAAGGAAGGAACACGAAACTTTTACAGCGATTTCAATACTTGAACAAGTCTATAATGGCTTGAAATCAATGAATGTTGACAATATTGTCAGACTTTCAGTAGATAATTTCGACTTCTACCTTGATGATACCGGAAGAGAACAGGATTTAGAAGATGTTGTAGACATTTTTAATAAAATGATTGATCCATTATCATCAAAATTATTTGATTCGCTTTATCTCGTAATCGAACACCTCGAACAGTCAATTAAATATCTCATTGAAATTAGAGTTAAAAGAAAACACCAAGTAGGCGAATATCCTATTGTTATTATCGTTAATGGAGTTTTTAATGATTTTAAATTAAGTAATGACGAATCAATAGATAACCTCAGAAAAAGAATGAATGTTACTTTTCAAAGTCAAAAGGATTATGATAATTACACATCAACTAAGAAAATATTTTTTAATGAGTTTGTACAACGCCTTGAAACAATGATTAGGCAGAATATACCCATAGATGATTTAAGAATTAAAAACTCAATAGACATTATAAGTGCGAAGAATAGCATTAAAAGTATTGATGAGATTCCAGTTAAAAAAGATTCTATGCCCGTGTTTTATGGATATTTTAGCTTCGATCGACAAATTATGTATTGTTTCCTCTGGGCACAACTAATGTATGATTTAAAATTGGGATCAGCAGACTTCCGAACTATAGATGAAGAAGGTTCTGTGTTGATAGCACTTAGCACTGCTGGACTTATGTCTGGGGAATATGATTGGTTTGACAATTCTTCAAATACTAACGAGACTTATGGCACTATTGATTCTATTGATACAGACTCTATTGATGTTTCTGAAAATTCTTTTGATGATTTCAGCAATGATGACTAGAACTTATCGTCGTAATTATTTCTATTTACCATATTTGAGGCTATTATGACTATTATTGTTGTTGGATTGATTGTTTTGATTATTGGAATACTTGGTTTGAAGAGTCCTGAATTACATAGATTCAAACCACTCGCTACCATAGTTGGAATCATCATAATCATTGTTGGTTTTGCTACATCTTCCTTAAAGCAAATAGATGCTGGACATGTTGGTGTACAGGTTCTATTTGGTAAGGTTCAGGATGGTGTTATAACAGAGGGATTGACATTAATTAACCCATTATTTGAAGTAAAACAAATGACTGTACAAACACAGAACTATACTATGTCTGGTGTGTTTGAAGAAGGGAAAAAAAGAGGCGATGACGCTATAAAAGTGTTGAGCAAGGATGGCTTGGAAGTGGTAATAGATCTAACAATACTCTATAAAATTGTACCATCTGATGCACCTAGAATGTACAGAGAATTAGGTCTTGATTATGAGGATAAAATTATTCGGCCAATAACAAGAACCGGTATCAGAGAAGGTGCTTCTAACTATGATGCTATTTCACTATTCTCAGAAAAACGTGAAGCATTTGAGCTAGATATAAAGAATAGAATTGAAGGTGAACTTAAAAAACGTGGTGTGTATCTTGAACAAATG
Organism: uncultured Hyphomicrobiales bacterium; assembly: GCA_964464375.1. Taxonomy (GTDB): domain Bacteria; phylum Bacteroidota; class Ignavibacteria; order Kapaibacteriales; family UBA2268; genus CAIOZA01. The sequence goes on along the minus strand of CAYXFU010000008.1, from coordinate 87,445 downwards.
TTAGTAAGAAACATAATGTTACCAGGTTCTGTTAAAGAAAGTATAGAAAGAAAAATTACAGCAAATCAGGATGCTCAAAGGATGGAATTTGTTCTTCAAAAAGAGACCCAGGAAGCTGAGAGAAAAAGAGTTGAAGCTCAGGGTGTGGCTGATGCCCAGAAGATTGTTAACACTGGATTATCAGATAAACTACTACAGTTTGAAAGTATTAAGGTACAAAAGGAATTAGTTAATTCACCAAACTCAAAAATAATCGTCCTCGGCTCTGGTAAAGGCGTTCCATTCATAATTGGAAATGATGGCAAATAGGAAATGAATAATTTAAAAAAGGAGAGCCAAGCTCTCCTTTTTTTATTTCTTAGCTATACGCTTAAAATTGTCAGAATCATCTGCCTTTACATCAAATTTAGCAGTGATTGGGCAATGATCTGATAAAGCTTTCGTGTCGCTTTCATTGAACATTGAGAAGATATTAAAAACAAAAAGTGAATTTGGTTTTAGTCTCTTCTTAGCATTATCAGAAACTACTATTTGATCAATCACATAACTTGAAGGATACTTGCAACTTTTCTCATTCTCAGTTAAAAAAGTCAATTTACCTTCTAAAGGGTACATAGTATTATTCCTTTTTCTTCTGGGGGTATCGTTGAAATCACCAACAATTATTAAATCACTTTCCATTCCTGTTGAAAGCACCGAATCAGACCAATGGGCGAGTACTGTTGATTGTTCAGTTCTTAGTTGGATGCTTCTTTCTCTTTTTGTTTCTGTGTTTTCAAAATGAGAGGAAGACTTCAAATGGACTACCATCAACAAGAAATTCAAATTTCCAGCTTTGGCTGAAACAAGTAAACCGGGACGTGTTCTTCTACCGTCAACAGCCAGAGGAGAATATTCATTAACTAAATTAACTTTTACAGACTTTTTGAAAAGCACTCCGCATTTTTGCTGTCCACCTTCCATTGTTAAAAAGTAAGAATAATCTGGAAGATATTTAATAATTTTCTGCATTGCTCCCGGGTTTTCAATTTCTTGTAAGCCAACGATGTCAGCATCCATTTTCTTAAAAATGTCAGCAAAATGCTTGTAATCATTCTCTGTCCTGTCAATCCTATCATTAACTCCATCGCCAAACCACTCCATATTAAATGTTCCAATAGTGATTTCAGCTTTATTAAAACCGCTTGTAAATGAAGCTGTTTCTTCTAGTTCTTTTTTTGAACATGACAAAAATAGTAAAGAACAAATAAATATATTTATAAGGTAAATCTTTTTCAAATAAACTCTACTAGTTTTTAATAAAACATTTATTAATTAAATTTCTTCCATAACGTAATCGAATAAAATAAATTCCTGGTGATAGCATTTCAAAATTTTGAGTAAATTTCGTATCACCCGATTGAAAATAGCAGTTGTTAAGTATCTCCAATACTTTAACTCCCTTTGAATCTATTAAATCGCAGTTAACATATTCACTATTTGATAAATTAATGTTAATTGATATGATATCTTGTGAAGGGTTAGGATATATAATTAAACTAAAATCAGAATTTATCTTATGGGCAATTGTTTCATCAGGTCCTGTCCAACCAGAAATTCTAGCCAACATCCACCAAAATGCATTTGCCTTCATTATGCAATTTAAGCATTGTGAATGTGCACAACTACAGTTCGAACATTTGCCCGGATTGTTGTTGCACCATTCAGTAGCCCAATTCTTTGTCCCGGATAGGGAGGAATAGTCACAATTATCATTGGAATTTTTATCTAAGAAAAAGTTCCCATCGGGATCATAACTCTCAATATCAGCAAAATCAAATAATATTTTATTGTTTTTCTTGCAAAATTCACGAATCTGATTATTCCTTTGATTTAAATTCCCATTAATGCCGGTTCCATCAAGATGACCTGTAAAATAAACAAAAATCACATTTGGGAAGTCTTTTTCAAGATTATGCATCAAATTCAAATAAGTATTAATATCACTTTCTGTAGAAGAACTGACTTGGCCACACCATGACCACATAATCATATTAATGCTATTATTCGGTTTGTTTAATAAAGCCCTAGTAGATTTTGCCCAGGTTGTTCTATCCGGATTACCAAGATCGCCCGAAAGTAGACTCTCATTATATAGAAGAGAACCTGTTCCAGAATTATATTTAAAAATACTTCCTGTTTGCTCTGCTAGAAGCGACATACCAGAAGTCACCTGACTACCATGTGATGTATGTCCATAAGCAATACTTAAATTCTGCTTTGAATTGATAATAAATTCATTTGGAATAAGCTGAACCTTAGTACAATTATGATCAATAGTAATTGAATTTTTAGCATTTAATTCAATCATTGAAACTAATATAAGAAATAATGTAAAAATGTAAATAGGCTTTTTCATATATACCTCAAAATTTGATTAAAGTTCTAATTTTAATTTATTACATTAAAATCAATAAACAAAATCAAATTTAAATTTAGTGTAAATACATACAGTATTAGTTAACTATAAAAATGTTATTAAAAGAAATTTATAAAATTCTTGTTCAATTCCTTTATTAGTCATATATTTGCAAGTCTATAACTAGCAAATTAATAATTAATTATATATAGTGTCAAACGGAGGATTTTCTTTGAAAAAGGTATTTGGAAAAATATTAATTATCGTGCTTCCGGTGATAGCTGGGTTATTCCTGTTATTACCAACATACAGAGCTTATGATCTTACTCAAAAGCAACAAGAAGCATTTGATAAAGCCAAGAAAGCTAAAACTCAGGCTGATTCAATATCTGTGATTGAAGCTTTTGAAAAAAAATATGGACAAGATTTACAAGCTGCTAAATCTAACAGATTAAAACTCGGGCTTGATCTACGAGGAGGAATGTATGTTACATTGGAAGTAGATGTAGTAAAATTACTCGAAGAAGCTGCTCAAAAAGATGCAATTGATGATGTTTTTAGTGAAGTTTTGTTAAAAACTAAAAATGATGTAGTTGTTTCTGATCTTGATGTTATTGAAGTTTTTACAAAGAACTTCCAACAGATTGCAAAACCTAAGAAAAAGTACTTGTCCGATTATTTTGATTTCGGTGGTAACGCAACTATAGCAGAATCTGAAGACAAAATAATTGAAAAGTTAAAAGAAAACGAAAAAGATGCTATCGATCAAGCCATGCAAGTTATTCGTCAGCGTGTTGATAAATACGGAATTGCTGAACCAACTATTCAAAAAGTTGGGAATCGTAGAATTCTTCTTGAATTACCTGGTGTTACCAATGAAGTTGAAATGAGACAATTGCTACAAACAACAGCTCGTCTAGAGTTTAAATTGGTTCGTAGTGATGAAAACCTTGTCTCTGCATTTTATAAAATTGATCAGCTTCTAGCGAAAGAAAACAAACTTAAAAAAATGAATGGGGAAGAGGTAACAGGTATTGAAGCATTGAAGCCCAGTACCGACTCATTACTAGCTCAAAATCAAGCAGAATTAAAATCTACAGATTCAACTAAATCAGAGGATGTTGCTAAGGATACAACCAATGTTGCAAATGACTCAGCAAAAACTGTTCAATCAGATACAGCTAATCCTTATGCTGGTTTAGAAAAAAATGAAGTTCAAAAGCGCTATACTGAAGATCATCCTTTCACTACTCTTTTTAATACATCTTTTCTCTTTGAAGAAAGAACAAGAAAACCTGAAGAAGTCAATTATGCTATTAATAACTTCCCAAAAGGTGAATATAATTTCCAGATTTTCGAGGCTGGATTAAAGCAATTTAACCGCATTCTGGCAAGAAGAGAAGTAAAAGAGTTATTACCTTATGGTATAGAAGTTATGCTTTCAGCAAAACCACAGATATTCAAAGATAATAACGCCAATAAAGAAATTAAAGCATTTAATTTTTACGGATTGAAGCGCGAACCTGAATTAACAGGTGAAGTAGTTACAAATGCTGTTGCAACTTTTGACCCAACAAATAACACACCTATTGTTAATATGTCAATGGATGGTGATGGATCTGACAGATGGGCTCAGATAACAGGTGCAAATATCAAGAAGAGAATTGCTATTGTACTTGATGGGCAGGTTTATTCTGCACCAGTAGTTAACCAGAAAATCGTTGGTGGTAATTCTCAGATTACAGGTATGGAAAATGCTGATGAAGCAAAACTCTTAAAAATTGTTTTAAAAGCAGGTGCTTTGAAAGCTCCTGTTCAAATGATTGAAGAAAGAGTTGTTGGACCTTCTTTAGGTGAAGATTCAATCAATCAGGGATTGAGAGCATTTCTATACGCAGTCTTGTTAGTCATCTTCTTTATGATGATTTACTATAGTACAGCAGGATTAATAGCTAATATTGCTGTAGTTATTAATGTATTTTTAATTATTGCTGTATTGGCTGCTTTTCAGGGTACATTAACATTACCAGGTATTGCCGGAATAATTTTGACAATAGGTATGGCTGTCGATGCTAATATTCTAATTTATGAGCGTATCCGTGAAGAATTATTCCGTGGCAGATCTTTACGTTCTGCTGTTGATGAAGGGTTTAGTAAGGCTTTATCTGCGATTCTTGACTCTAACATAACAACATTTATTACCGGTTTAATCTTGTATTTCGTTGGTACCGGACCCATTCAAGGTTTTGCTATGACACTTATGATCGGTATTATCGGTACTTTGTTCACAGCTATTATGGTTACAAGAGCTATGTTCGAGATAGTATTATCTCGTGGCGCAACAACGTTTAAATTCGGTCAACCAAAAGTTTCAAAAGCATAATAATAAGGAAGACATAAAATGCAATTTTTTCATGGAACAAATTTAGATTTCTTAGGTGTTAGGAAATTATTTTTTATAATGTCAATCATTTTGACTTTATCAAGTATTACATTTGTAACTGTAGTGGGTATTGATTTTGGCATTGATTTTAGTGGTGGTACCGAAGTTGCTGTAAAGTTCAATACAAACGTTCATACTGATCAGATTCGTACTTCAATAAGCAAATCGGGTATTACCGGAGAAGAAATTAAATCCTATGGAGAAGCTAATCAGTTTCTTATCAGATTAAAAGATTCAAAAACTGGTAAACCATCGGAACAAATTACTAACGCACTACATAACGATTTTCCGGGCAATCAATTCGTTATTCTTAAAACAGAGACAATTGGTCCAAAAATTGGAAAAGAATTATTTAATATGGGTATTTTGGCTGTTATTCTTGCTGTTATTGCAATGTTGATTTATATCGCTTTCAGATTTGAATTTACTTTTGGACTTGGTGCTATTGTTGCTCTTGTCCATGATGTTATAGTTGCGTTCGGTATAGTACAGCTATTTCATCATTTAGGTATTATCAGCAATGAATTTAATCAAAATATGATCGCTGCTATGTTGACAGTAGTAGGTTATTCTGTCAATGATACAGTTATTGTGTTCGATAGAATCAGAGAGAATCAGGAAAAACACAAAGGTTTACATTTTATTAAACTTGCCAATCTTAGTATTAATGAAACTCTTAGCAGAACAGTCAATACAGTTTTAACTGTAGTCCTAGTACTTATCACAATGGTGCTTTTAGCCGGTCCTGTTCTCCAGGGTTTTGCTTTCACAATGTTAGTAGGTATTGTTTTCGGATCATACTCTTCTGTATATATAGCTACAGCATTTGTTGTATTTTACATGAAGCGAGTTAAGAAAATTGATGTGGAAGATCCCAAGGTTACAGTAGTTGTAAGTTAATTCTTAAAAATTTGAAAAGGGAATTAATATGTCAGAGCCAAATAATTATAGTTTTAGTAGATTCGATGATAAAATCGATTGTGCATTAACTGAGTTACATGCACAGGTTCTAGGTGGTAACGATGCTTTGGCTTTTAATGCAACGATTAATGAAGTATTAACATTAGATATTTCGACTTTGATAGTTGACTTTAAGCATGTAGAATTAATGAATAGTTCAGGTTTAGGTATGCTTGTAAGTGCTTTTACTTTATTCAAAAACTCAAACAAAAAACTTGTTTTAGTTAATATTTCCGATAAAATTAATAACCTGTTTAAGATTACTCATTTAGATCAGGTATTGACAATTCATAAAGATATCGAAACTGCACTAGCTATTCTTTATTAATCACTGAATAGTATTTTTCAAAAAACCGAACATTTGTTCGGTTTTTTTTGTGGAAAAATAAATCATTTGCAACTTGAAAGTCTGATTATAATTCCTTAATTTTACATGTAAGACTTTACATTTCTTACAAAATTCTCAACCTATTATCATTTAAAGAAAAAAAGGAAAATTATGAGCGTTACCTTAATATTGGGTTCTCAATGGGGAGATGAAGGTAAAGGTAAAATTGTTGATTTATTATGCCAGGATGCTGATATTGTTGCCAGATATCAAGGTGGTGCTAATGCTGGACATACTATTGTTATCAATGGAAAAAAGTTTGTTTTGCATTTGATACCATCAGGTATTCTCACTCCTAATGTTATTTGCGTCATAGGTAATGGTGTTGTTATCGACCCAGTCGCTTTAATGGATGAAATAAAGATATTGGAAGAATTAGGTATAGATGTAACCGGTAGATTACTTATTAGCCACAAAGCTCACTTAATAATGCCCTACCATAAAATGCTTGACCAGGTATCAGAAAAATCAATGGAAGGCAAGAGTATTGGTACAACCGGCAGAGGAATTGGACCATCTTACATAGATAAAGCTAAAAGATGTGGAATTAGGATTGTTGATATGCTCAATCCTAAAGGATTTGAAGCAAAGATAAGAGAAAACTTAAAAGAAAAGAATGATATTTTACAGAAAATATATAATTTTGATGAGATTGACGTTGAGGACGTTGTAACAACTTATATCGACTTCGATAAACGTATTGATTCTTTCATAACAGATACTACTGCTTATCTTAATGAATCAATTGAAAATGGAATGAAAATTTATGCTGAAGGTGCACAAGGTACTCTTCTTGATGTAGATCATGGAACATATCCATTCGTTACAAGTTCCAATCCTACGTCTGGTGGTGCTTGTACTGGGCTTGGAATACCTCCAACATCAATATCAAGGATTGTAGGTGTAGTTAAAGCTTATACAACCAGAGTAGGTAATGGTCCATTCCCAACTGAACTTAAAGATGAAACCGGAGAAAAATTAAGAGCAATCGGAGCGGAATTCGGTGCTACCACTGGAAGACCCAGAAGATGTGGATGGCTTGATTTAATTGCATTAAAATATTCTGTGATGATTAATGGTATTCAGGAAATTGCTTTAACAAAAGTTGATGTTCTTGATACTTTTACTGAAATAAAACTATGTACTAGTTATGAACTCAATGGAAAAAAATTAAAACATTTCCCTGCTGATATTGAAACACTTGAACTTATTACTCCTATTTATGAGACTGTAAAAGGCTGGAACTGTTCTCTAGCAGGAATTAAATCTTTTGCAGAAATGCCAAAGTTAGCCTTAGAATATTTTGAGTTTATTGAGAAATTTACCGGAGCAAGAGTTACAATTGTCTCGACAAGTCCCGATAGAGATGATACTATAATACGTTAGCAGGTCAAGAAAAGAGTTTAAGTAGCAGTAAAAGTATGCTAAACACCTCGAAACAGAGTAAGCTAATGCAGGAAAAAACTAAAACCAATAAATTTATGAAGTACAATTCTGCTCATGAATAAAAATTAAGAGTTTCTTGAGAAACTCTTAATTTTGTTTTGCCACAAGTGTTTCTTCTAATTCAATAAAATCTTTACTTTCCAAATAATAGTGAGCATTGCAGTATTGACATACCAGCTCATTATGATTTTCATCTTTCATCTTCCTAATCTCCGGCAATCCCAGGGTTAGTAGCTTCTTCTTAAATGAATCCATTGAACACCTACAGTAGAAATCTACAATGTCATTTTTAATTACATTGAATTCAAAAGGAAGTATTTCTGAAAGAATAATCTCTAAATTATCTTGTAGAGTTAATAACGCATTCAAAGAATGAACCTGAGAAACTGATTTATAAAGTGATAAAATCTCGTTATCAGTTACTCCAGGCATGGCTTGAACCATTAAGCCAGATGAATACAAAATCCGACCGGCTTCATCGACATTGGTATCAAGAATAACCAAAGTAGGAATTTGCTCAGACTGAAAATGATAAAAAGTTAAATCCGATGATATATCACCTTCCTGGAGTTTTACAATCCCCTGCACGGGTTCATTTTTTGAATATAATACCTTAGTTACTTTGTAAAAACCATCCCCAAAAAAGTCTGATATTTTTTCCGCATCAAAATCGGCTAGCTGCTTCGAATCATAATCCACAAAGCCTCTTACTTCACCTACCTGGGATGCTTCTGCAAATACTTTTTGTATTGGACCTGACCCGTCAGCTTCAAGAATAACTCTTTCTTCACCTTTAAGGAAAATTGCCATCATTGATGCAGCTGCTAGTTGTCTGGCTAGTAAGTATGAAGGAACACCTCTTAAATTATGTTTCTGTTGCGCTGTCTGAGCCGAGAAAGTATTTTTTATAATTGATGCTCTGAATTTTCCGTCTTTTGCGAGTACGCTAATGATTCTATCTCTCTTTTTTAAAAATTCTTTTAATTCTTCTGCTGTCATTATCTTACTATTTCTTTTAATCTAAAACATAATCCTATAACGGTTAACAAGTCAACACATTATATTGTCAGATCTTGAATTTGTTTGCAATGCACGCAAACTACCTTCTCGTCCTCAATAATAAAATTCAATTTTATGTTTCTATATGAATTTCTCTCAATAATAATCATTCCACATTCTGGACAATAAGTGTTTGATTCTTGAACTAATGTGGTATTTCCTATGTAAGCATATTTTATTCCTGATTCTATTGCAATCCTTTTTGCCTTTTCCAATATAGTTGCTTTTGTAGGCTCAATTGTCGACATCTTATATCTTGGAAAAAATCCAGTGAAATGAACTGGAATTCTGCAACTGATTGAAGCCACAATCTTTGAAAAATTCATTAAATCTTCTTCTGAGTCATTAACGTCAGGTATTATCAAATTTGTGATTTCAATGTGAATTCCTGCATCAATTAATAGTTTTATATTTGATATGATTGGCTCCAATGATCCACCAGTCAAAGTTCTATACGATTTATCAACTGAAAATTTTAAATCGATATTCATTGCATCTACCAATTTTTCATTAATAATTATACTAATGAGTTCATGTGAGAAATAACCGTTGCTTACAAGAATATGTTTATGGTTTTTAGTATTTTCATTTTCTTTGGTTGCTTTAATAACATCGTAAATATATTCAAAAAAAATCGTTGGTTCAGAATAAGTGTAAGCAATACCTAATGCTTCCATATTTTCAATTTTGGAAATAAATTCTGATGGGGCAATCTGAGGTTTTGCATCAAGTAAAGAATTATTTAATTTCACATTTTGAGATAACTCAAAATTTTGGCAGTTAAAACAATGGAAATTGCATCCGGGTAACCCAAATGAAATTAATTGAGAACCTGGAAAGTAATGATACAATGGCTTCTTTTCGATAGGATCAATAGCTAAACCTTGAACTCTTCCATAATTCAAAGAGTATAGTGTTCCGTTGAAGTTTTGTCTGACTCCGCATTTGCCATTTTCAGTATTAGGTATAATGCAGTAATGAGAGCATAAGTTGCATCTTACAGATTTATCATTCGAATTTTTTTTATATAATATCGCTTCAATCATTGTGTTTAAGATTTAATTCAGTTAATTTACATAATTCAAATCTGATTTTTCCAAAAAATGAAATTCTTTAAGCTTTATGATTAATGAAATTATTAATAAAAATATCAATGAAGTAAAAATACTGAATTTATTAAATGAATCAAAAAATGTAGTAATAATAACTCACATGAATCCTGACGGAGATGCCGCTGGTTCTGCAACTGCACTTGCCTATTATCTGCTTTCCGCAGAAAAGTCAGTTAATATTCTTGTAACAGGTGAGTATCCTTCTAATCTTGAATTCCTAAATCAGCATAATCTAATTAAATCATTTGATCCCAAAAATAATAATGAAATAATTAATTCAGCCGATTTGATATGCATTGTTGATCTTAATGATCCTGATCGATTCAAAGAGATGAAAGAACTTGTTTTAGCCTCAAAAGCAATGAAAGTGGTTATTGATCATCACATTAAACCAAAGGAATTTGCTGATTTTTACTGTATTGATTCCAATGCAACTTCCACAGGTGAATTGATTTGGAGGATCTTAAAGAATGATTCATCTTTTGAATTGAACAAGAATATTGCAACGGCTTTATACACTGCTATCATGACGGATACTGGTAGTTTTAGATTTCCTAAAACTAATTCAACAACCCATAGAATTATAGCAGATCTTATAGATGCAGGAGCAGATCCGGTAAGTATTTATGACTCTGTTTATAATCAATTTCCTGTTAGTTCTGCCAGATTGAAGGGCATTGGTTATGCAAATCTTGAATTATACCACGAGAAAAGAGTTTGTCTGATGACAATATCACAGAAAGATTTTCAGATTACAGGTGCTAAAGAAGAGGAGACCGAAGGATTTGTTGAGAGCTTGCTTGCTATCCAGGATGTAAAAGTTGGTATTCTCTTGATTGATTCTCCTAAAAGCAATCAAATACGTTGCTCTTTCAGAGCTAAAGCAGATGCTGAGGTGCGCTCATTAGCCGAAAAGTTCAATGGTGGCGGTCATGCCCAGGCAGCTGGTGCTAGGGTCTCAGGCATGAGTCTCGAAGAATTAAAAAAAATAATAATCATTGAATCTGGTTTGCTTTTCTCATAAACAATAAGTATTTTTTAATTCTATAAAAATCAAAGTTCAATATTTTTTATGTTTACAGGCTTAGTTGAAGAAATTGGTTCAGTAAAAGCTGTTTCAGCATTAGGAAATGGAAAAAGATTATCCATTTCTGCATCGTCCATTTTGGATGATTTAAAAATAGACGATTCAGTAGCAATTAATGGAGTTTGTCAAACGGTTGTGTCATGCGATTCAAAGTCGTTTACAGTAGAGGCAATTGAAGAAACTATCCGTAAAACAACTTTTAAATCTATAAAAGCTGGTGATAAGGTTAATTTGGAAAGAGCATTAAAAGTTAGTGACAGACTTGGTGGGCATATTGTTCAGGGTCATGTCGATTCAGTAGGGAAGATATTTAGGATTATTCCGGAAACTGCTGGGATTCAACTTTGGATTACCTATCCTCATGAATTTAAAAAATATCTTGTGACCACTGGTTCAATTTGTATAAATGGAATAAGTCTGACCACTGCCAGAATCGATGATGATAAATTTATGGTTGCAATTATTCCACATTCGTGGAAATCAACAAATTTATTTCTAGTTAAAGTCGCTTCTGAAGTAAATTTGGAATTTGATATACTTGGAAAATATATAGAAAATATGATGTCTTCTCAGAACCAATCAAAAAGTATTTCTAGTTTAGGATATTATATTGATCAACCTGACTTATAGAGTATTCTTATTATTTTTATTGTTATTTTTAATTAGGTGAATCTATGAACTATCGTATCGAAAAAGACTCAATGGGTGATATTGAAGTCCCTTCAAATGTTTATTGGGGTGCTCAATCCGCACGTTCTCTTATTCATTTTAATATTGGTATCGAGAGAATGCCTCGTGAAGTAATTCGAGCTATGGGAATTTTAAAAAAGGCAGCTGCATTAGCAAATGCTGATTTAGGCGTTTTATCGCAAGAAAAAGCTGATCTAATTTCTCAATCAGCAGATGAAGTTATCGAAGGTACTCTTGATTCTCATTTCCCATTATCTATCTGGCAAACTGGTTCCGGCACTCAGAGTAATATGAATGCTAATGAAGTTATTTCAAACAGAGCAATCGAGATTGCAGGTGGTGAAATGGGCTCAAAAAAACCAATTCATCCTAATGATGATGTCAATAAATCACAATCATCAAATGATACTTTCCCTACAGCTATGCACATTGCTGCAGTAGAAGAAATCAATAAAAGACTATTACCTGCTCTTGCCATTTTAAGAAATACTCTCAATATAAAAGCCGACGAATACAAAGATATTATAAAAATTGGCAGAACACACTTAATGGATGCTGTGCCTTTAACTTTACAGCAAGAATTTTCGGGTTATGTTCATATGCTCGATAAATCAATTGAACGTTTACATCTTGTGTTACCACATCTATATGAACTAGCATTAGGTGGTACAGCAGTCGGTACTGGTTTAAATGCCCACCCTGAGTTTGCCGATAGAGTGGCAAAGAAGATTGGCGATTTAACTGATTTTCCATTTATTAGTGCCCCAAATAAATTTGAAGCTCTTGCTACTCACGATGCTCTGGTCTTTGCTCACGGTGCATTAAAAACCATAGCCGCTTCTTTCATGAAGATTGCCAATGACATCAGATGGATGGCTTCAGGTCCACGTGCCGGTTTAGGTGAATTAAATATTCCAGAGAATGAGCCTGGGTCATCTATCATGCCCGGAAAAGTTAATCCTACTCAATCTGAAGCAATGACCATGGTTGCTGTCCAGGTTATGGGAAATGATGCAGCTATTAACATAGCAGGTGCTTCAGGCAATTTTGAGCTCAATGTTTTCAAACCTGTTTTAATTCTAAATTTCCTTCAAAGTGTCAGACTTCTTGCTGATACTTGCATAATGTTCAATGAACATTGTGCTATTGGAATAGAACCAAACATAGAAAAAATTGATACATATTTGAAAAATTCATTGATGCTGGTTACAGCTTTAAACCCACATATCGGATATGATAATGCTGCCAAAATAGCCAAAAATGCACATCATAAAAATGTAACTTTAAAAGAATCAGCTCTAGAGCTGGGAATACTTACTGAGGAACAATTTGAGAAATGGATGAGACCTCAGGAAATGATTGGACCAAGTTTGAAATAATTTGCAAAATGGACTTTTTAACGGGAACTAAGTAACAATAGTTCCCTTTTTATTTACTATTCTTACCTCTTGCTAATGAAGCAAAAATTCCAATGATACATAATACGACAAAGATTAAAAAGCTTACACGAATACTAGTCATCAACTGAATATGATTTTGGGGAGTTATTTGAACCTTTCCCACAAATATTGAAATTACAAACATAGCAATACCCATACTCAACATTTGGCCTATCAAACGCATTGTGCCAATTGTAGCTGATGCTACACCCAGATATTTTCTCTCCACCGAACTCATTACTGCATTAGTGTTAGGCGACGAAAAAAGCGCAAAACCAAGTCCCAAAATTATTAAAGCAAAAATAACATATAGAAATGATGTCTGCTCGTTAAGAAAAACTAATAATATAAGACCCAAAACTGTTAGCCCCATCCCAATGGATGCAATTACCCTTGAATCAATTTTATCTGATAATCGACCGGCTAAAGGTGAAAATGTTGCCATAACTATAGGTTGTGCTATTAGAATAGAACCGGCTGTCTGTGGATTTAACATTTTAATGTATTGCAAATAGAAACTTAGTAGGAATGTTACTGCAAAAGTTGCAGAATAGTTAATAAGAGCTGCAAGGTTAGAAAATGCAAAAATGGGATTTCCTTTAAATAATTTAATGTTTAATACCGGATTGGAAATTTTCAGTTCAAGATAAATGAAGATTAAAAGAACTGTTATACCAGCAGCAATACTGAAATACCCGATATTGACGGGTAATTTTGATAAGCCAAACATTATAAGAACTAAGGAAATACAGTATAGGAAAGTACCCCAAATATCCAATTTCTCACCTTTGGCTTCAGCCCATTCACCTTTCAAGTTTGTTATAACATAAATTATCGCAATTAAACCTAATGGGAAATTAAGGATGAAAATACATCGCCACCCAAAACTATGGGTTAATATTCCTCCTATAAATGGTCCCATTGAAAGCCCAAGATAAACTGAACCAATTGTTAGCCCTATAGCCTTTCCGCGTTCTCCTGGTGGGTAAATCGAAGAAATAATGGCTACCCCGGATCCAAAAACCATTGAACTTCCAATGCCCTGGAAGATTCTAAAACTTATTAACATCATTGAGTTGACTGAAAATGAGCATATTAAGGAAGAAAGCGTATATATAACTAAACCACTTAGAAAAATTTTCTTCCTACCATAAATATCTCCAATTTTCCCAAAAGGTACAAGAAACATAGCCGATGCTAATAGATAAACCGTTGAAACCCAGCTTAAAGACATAGCATCCATTGAAAATTCACGACCTATTGATGGTAATGCTACATTTATTGATGATGCCATAAATGGAGTAAGGAATGAAGTTAAAGTGGCAGAAATCAAAGCTGCTTTCTTCATTGATACTGAATATTCTTGCATTTATTTCACTATCTTTATAAAATTTAAAAATAAATTAATTTGGTTATACTTTGATTGAGCTTCAATAATTTAATCACTAAACTATCCATGATAAATGTTATTGTTTGATAGGACTCTTTTATTCATTAATTTAGAAATTCTTGTGAAATAACATTGAAAAAATGAATATTTTGAACAACATATCACTTAAAGCCTACAATACATTCGGCATCGATTGTAAAGTTAAGAATTTTGTTTCAATTCGAAATGAAAAAGATATTAAAGTTCTATATAAATCAGATATTACTTTAAATACTAAGAGCATTATTCTTGGTGAAGGTTCTAATGTTTTATTTGTCGGTGATTACGACGGATTAGTAATTCACAATGAAATTAAAGGTTATAACATTATAGAATCCAACAATGATTTTATAATTATCGAAGCAGGGGCAGGTGAGAAATGGCATGATTTTGTTTCTCTCTCTATTAATAATGGATATTCCGGTCTCGAAAATCTGGCACTCATTCCTGGAACGGTTGGTAGTGCTGCAATTCAGAATATTGGAGCTTACGGTGTCGAACAAAATGAATTTATTGATTCCGCTTATGGTTTTAATATGGAAAAGCATATTTTTCAAAGAATTTATAAAATAAATTGCAATTATGGTTATAGAGATTCAATTTTTAAAAATGAGTTAAAGGACAAATTTATTATTTCGAGTGTTAGATATAAATTATCAAAATCTCCTGTCCTCAACTATAATTACAAGGACATCAAACAATTATTTAAAGAATTTAACATTACAAATCCAACTCCAATGGATATTTTTAAAGCTGTCATTTCAATTCGAAATGAAAAATTACCTGACTGGCGACACTTGGGAAATTCAGGAAGCTTCTTTAAAAATCCAATTGTAAACAAGAGAATAATTGATGATCTAAAATCTAAATTTCAAGATATTCCTGTCTTCCCTCAAACAAATGATCTTTTTAAACTATCAGCTGCTTGGATGATAGAGCAAACAGGATGGAAAGGTTTTCGAGTGGGAGATGCAGGCGTCTATGAAAAGCACGCATTGATTTTGGTTAATCATGGAAATGCATCCGGAGAATCAATTTTCCAACTTTCTATGGACATCAGGAAATCTGTTAAATTAAAATTTAATGTAGAGTTGGAACCTGAAGTGTTAATTATTTCAAACTAATCAACGTACTATCGCAAATTTCTTTGGTTCTGAAATTAATTTTGAACCTGATTTTGATAGCATTTCTACTTTAAATAAATAAATACCTGATGGGATGCTATTGCCATCTTTATCTCTTCCATCCCAGTATATTCCGCCATTGCCATCATTTTCAGCTAATTGTAGGATTTCTTTTCCATCAAGTGTCAAAATTATGATATTTGAATTCAGAGATAAATTTGCAAAATATAGACCATCAGATTCTGACATTTTTGCTGGATTCGGATATACAAAAACATTCTCAAAATCATCTTTAAAGAAAACAAAAGAAAGAGTATTTCCTGCACCAGATGTAATTATTGTGTTAGACAAAGAATGTACATCACTTACAGTTAATGTATATGTTCTGCCTAATGCCCCAATCCCTGAATTAGGTGTCAAGATAATCTGAAATATTGAAGGATCATTGGTCTCATTTATTAAATCTATTGAACCCACCGGTAATAAATGATAATTTCTCAAATCAATAGATTCTGATTTTTTAGTAGGTTCAGAAAACTGAAGTTCTAACTCAAGATTTGAAACAATTCTCAAACTTTTCAGATAAAGTGCTGGTTCTGAAATAGGAAGTTGCGGAATAATCAAATTGAATGAATCGGGTTTAGTAGGTGCATTATAATAATCTCGGAATGTATCAATTTCTAAAAGCACATTGCCTGGTTTTAATTCACTAAAAAAGCATAAATACTCTGAGTCACTCTTTCTATTAACAGTTTCTGGAATCATCAAGTCTGGAGTTTTAAGTCTAAACTTACTTATATCAGGATATGCATCAGCTAGTTTTCCACTAAATTTAATCAAAATATTGTTCTTATTCAGTATCTCACATTTTAATGGTTTTATTGTAGAATGATGATAAATCTTAATGAAGAATGTATCATTTGAAGCAATATTATTTTTACTTGAGCTTATTCCAAAATAATAATAATTATTCAATTTTAATGGACTAATATTAATTGTACTTTCAGATATGGTATCATTTCTGAAAAGTAATATCTTACCGAAACTTTCAATACCGGTCAGAATATTGTACCTTAAACCCTTCTCCTGACTTTTCCATTGAAGAGTCACAGTAGAATCATCTATTGACCATCCTTGGAATTCAACAGGTATTCTTGGTTTACTATCATCTTGATTGAATTCAAAAAAGTCAGTAGATTGACCTGTCGAAAATCCAAATTCATTAATTCCATTTTTGTCAAAATCATGAATGATTGCAGAATTAGTAAAACTCGATGGGTACCACCAGAATGGGATAAATTTTCTATTTATGACATCCCATTTAAAAACATAAAAATTTGGAAAGGGAGCAATAATCAATTCATCACCTGGTTTATTATCGATATTCCCTACTGCTAATCCATTCCTATAAAATACACCAGCTGGAGTAGAACCCTGTCTTACACCATAAAAATTATCAGCCCAAATAAAAGAGTAATTATTAGGTTCATAGCTTTTAAGAACTTTATAAGTCCAAATTGGGTCAACGGGTACATTTGCATCAAATAAAATACTTGTGCCAAAATTGCCTATGACAATTTCTGGAATTCCATCATTATCAATGTCAGCTTTAAGAATATATTGAGGGCTTGATGAAACGTTTTGCATGGAGCTCCACTCCAGATTGAATTTATTATCCCTAAATTCAAAAATAAAAACATTCCCTTTCTCATTTCCAAAACATAATTCGTCATATCCATCATTGTCAAAATCTTCGCATACTACACCGGGGGCAGTTCCGAAATATGAATTGGGACTGTCAAGGTGTGTTCTTGCTACTTCTAAGTATTTGCCATTTGCATAAGTAATGAGGTGAAAAGCTGTATCAGAATAAGCAATGATGTCAGGTTTCCCATCTTTTGTAAAATCATAAAATTCACCAGCAAATAGATTTCCGGATGTAGTATCTGCAAAAATAATATTAGAAAATGGAGATTTTCCACTTGATTTTGGCTGATATACAATTGTTGAACCAAGACTTCTTGTTAATATCTCATTCAAACCATCTCCATTTGAATCACCAATTCCAACTGGTAAAGAAACAGTTGATGTACTGTCTTTAGTTATTAAACTATCCTGTTTGTATTGAAAGATTTTAGTTGATTGCCAAATTCCGTTTGTTATATCATTAGCTACATAATTCTCTGAACTATCTCCATAAAAGTCTGCTGTTTTGTTAAATAAATACGACAAAGGTGTAGAATATTTTTTCTGGATAATTTTGTCTATTGGAAATTTGTCGTCCGGCATTTTAAAAATCAATGTTGTAGAATCAATCGGAATTCCTTTTGATGAAGATTGGGCATTTACTTTAAAGTTATATTCATCTCCTGGAATTAGGTTGTAATCGATTGGTATAACATGATATTTTGTAATTTGTTCTTGATCAGAATAACTAGTATATTGATTAGTTGATTCGGAAAGTTGCCCTATAGTAACAATTGAATTCCTATTAGTAGTGATACCAGCTAATAAAATTCTTTTTCCATCCTTATAAACAGGAATTATTTTTGCATTAAATATTTTAATTTTTGATGTGTTTGAACTAATAAGAAATGATGATCTGTTTTCAAGTTTTGTTTTGTTTTTCAAATTGACAACTAATCTGATTATATAAGTTGTATCAATTAAATTTGATGATGATAAGTACGCAATTGTGTCATTTAAGGACTGGTTAGAATAATTAAAGATGGTATCCCATCTATCAGGATTATTCCCTAAACCTAATAATAACATATAATTATCAAATAGGGGAGTTGCAACATAAGCAACAATCGGAATTCCACTTTGACCAATATTTGGTTTAAAGATTTCTTGATTATTTTCGGGATATCTAATTGTGATATTAGATGGAGCAATAGCACTCAATGCATCACCAGCATTTAAAATACCGCTGCCTGAATAAATATTCCAACCATCCTTATCTATTTTTGTTGCTGTTGACTGCATTATGCCACAAATATCCAAAGGTTTTAAACTGTTATTTTGTTCAAGTAACATTGCTGCCGTGGCCGATACAAAAGGAGCAGCTAATGAACTACCGCTTGCGTCCTTATAAAGACCATCAAATGAAGTTGACTTGATCTTCACACCAGGTGCTAACAATGTCAACCTTTGGCCATAATTGCTAAAATTATCTCTTTTGTCTAATGAGTTTGAATACCCTACTGAAATAACACCATCATAATCTGAAGGATAGTGAGGAGAATTGCTCCCTTCATTTCCTGCAGAAGCAACAACAGTAACACCCATCGAAATTGCAAGATCAAAAACATCCTTGAGTAGCTGAGAAGAATATAGCTCCCCAAAACTACAATTGATTACTTTTGCACCATTCATAACCGCAAAAACAACAGCATTTGCTATGTTGTCTGTCTGAGAATTGCCATTTATGTCGAATGCTCTTAGAACCATTATTTTTGCATCGAAAGCTAAACCTGTTATTCCAATGTTGTTATTTGAAGTTGCTGCTATTACCCCCGAAACAAGAGTACCATGACCATTTTCATCATAAGGTATCGGATCCGTTCCCTGCCAGTCGCCAAGATTTTCAATTGACTGATTTACAAAATCATACCCTATCACATCATCTACATATCCATCTCCATCATCATCAATATTATTAAAATCACTGGATACTCCATCTCTGATCTCGGTACTGAGCCAAGGATCAAATCTTCCGTTCTTATTAATGTCTTCTTTAGCATTAATCCATAAACTATTTATTAAATCAGGGTGGTTCCATTCAATTCCTGTATCGATCACACCAACAACAATCCCTTTTCCGGTTGCTTTTTGCCATGCTTTTTGAGCATGAATATTTGATAAACCCCATTGTAAATTAAAAAGAGGATCATTCGGTTTTGTCATATTTTGGTTAATTCTATAAGTTCTTATTGGCTCAATAAATTCAATATATTTAATTAAAGAT
>CAYXFU010000008.1:19917-67890 GCA_964464375.1 uncultured Hyphomicrobiales bacterium | reverse complement strand
TTAGCTGTAAGAATATAATACGAATTCAGATTTGAAATTCTGCTTCTGTTTGATTCTGAGAGTTGAAAATTATTAGAATTTTTAATCTTAGGTTGTACATTAATACTCATAGCAGGTCTGAAATCAAATTTCTGTAATTCCTTTGGCAAATGGCTTTCATTTGGTCTCAATTTTACAATAAACCTTTTTAAGCTGTTATCTGCCTGTGAGTGAAGATTAATAATGATAGAAAAAAGAAAAACAAATATCAGATTGATTCTTATTCTCATATTATGAAATTTGATAATAATATATTAAAATTATTCCTTGTTACCTTCAATAACGACGACGAACTCACCTTTTAAATTCTTATGATCAATCATAATCTTTAAAACTTCTGAACAGGTGCCCCGAATGTACTCTTCATGGATTTTAGATATTTCTCTTGCTATGCAAATCAACCTTTCGGAATTACCATAAGTAATAATTTCACTTACTAGTTTAATTACCCTATAAGGCGATTCATACATAATTGTTGTTGATACTTCATTCAAAGCATTTTTTATAAAAGTTTGTCTGCCCTTTTTTTGAGGTGGAAATCCAAGGAATTTGAAGCAGTCTACTGCCATTCCACTTGCGACTAATGCTGGTACAAATGCTGTTGGTCCCGGTAATGCAATTACTTTTATATTTGAGTTGATAGCTGAATTTACTAATCTGTACGATGGATCTGAAATTCCAGGTGAACCAGCATCGGTAATAATAGCAATTGATAATCCTGATTGCAAGTGTTTGATTAATTGTTCTGCCTTTTCACGTTCATTGTTGTTATGATAGCTTTCCAGTTTCTTACCAACAATATCTAAGTGCTTTAGTAGCATACCACTATGCCTTGTGTCTTCACAAGCAATAATGTCTACACTTTTAAGTACATTGATAGCTCTTAAAGTAATGTCTTCCAGATTCCCAATTGGTGTAGGAACAAGATATAATGCATTTTCAATAATATTATTTTTCAATTGTTCCATTTCTGAGATTCTTGAAGAAATCTTTAATTATCATTGAACATTCGTTTTGAAGAACATCAAACTCTAAGTCACATCTGTGATTAAGAGCACTATTCTGAATAATATTGACTATCGATCCACAAGCTCCTGATTTTGGATCTATGGTGCCTACTATAACTTTTTCAATTCTAGACAATACAATTGCCCCAGCACACATTGAACAAGGCTCAAGTGTTACATATAATTGACAGTTCAAAAGATGTTTGTAACCTATTCTCTTAATAGCTTTTTTTATGGCCAATATTTCTGCATGAGATGTAGGATCATTTTGCTTCTCTACTTGATTATAAGCCCTGCTAATTATTCTACCATCGAAAACAATGACTGCTCCAATCGGTACATCATTAAAAATTAATGCCTTTTTAGCTTCCTTCAAAGCTTCATTCATATAATAATCATTACTTTTTCCGGGAATATCTTTCAAATCAAACATACTTCTTTAAATTTTCAATACCCTGCATAATTGTTTCATCGGTTTTTGCAAAACACAATCTTAACATTGTTTCTCCTTCTCTGGATTTACCATAAAAACCCTGAGTCGGAACAGTTGCCACTTGATAGTCCTTCACAAGCCTCATGGCTAAATCATCATCTTTAATGTCTTTAGGAATGTCAACCATGATAAAATAGCTTCCTAATGGCTTATGTGCCACAAATGAGCTATCCTCAAGTCGTTTAAGCATTAAATTTCTCTTGCCAAGGTACATTTTTTTAAAATCTGGTAAATACTCATCCAGCTTTGTGAAAGCGAATGCCATTGCATGTTGGCCTGGAGTATTAACAGCGAATGTCGTCCATTGGTGTATCTTTTTTATTGCTTCAATTAGTTCTGGCTTCCCAACAGCATATCCAATCTTCCAGCCAGTTAGACTAAAAGTTTTCCCTGTCGATGATATAGTAATTGTTCTATCATACATTCCCGGTAGCGAAGCAATTGGGATGTGAATAGCATCATCATAAGTCAGAAATTCATAAACTTCATCACTAATTACTATCAAATTATTTTTGATAGCAAATTTTGAAATTTCCTCTAATTCACCTCTTGTGTATACTTTTCCTGTAGGGTTATGAGGATTATTAATAATTATAGCTTTAGTTTTCGATGTTAAAGCATTATCGAGATCGTTAAAATCAAATCCGAAATCTGGCTTCCTCAATGTAACATATTTTGGTATACCTCCTGATAACAAAATATCAGCTGGATAGGCATCATAAGCAGGTTCAAATAAAATAACTTCATCACCTGGATTTATAAAAGCACTAATCGATGAAAACAAAGCCTCAGTTGCACCAGCAGTAACACAAACTCCATTATCATGATCGATATCTATATCATAGTAATGTTTATAATTTTGAGCTAGTTTTTTTCTGAAAGTCAAAATTCCCGGCATTGGTGCATATTGGTTTTTACCTTCAGTCATAACTTTAAAGGCTTCATCGAAAATCCATGAAGGACCATCAAAGTCTGGAAATCCCTGACCAAGATTTATAGCATTATGTTCAATTGCTAGCTTACTCATCAGAGTAAATATTGAAGTACCCATCGAGTGAATTCTATTTGCGAACATTGTTTTTTCATTTTCAATATATAAAAAAGCAATTTACAAAATATTGCTTAAAGAAATAATTGAAGAAATTTTAGTTTACACAATTTTTGCATTTCAATATTATAATTTTGAATTGTAATTAAATTAAAATTCATAGACTTGATATAAGGAGGTTTCATTATGAAACTCAGAATTATTGCAGCAATCGTCGCATTAGCATTCATTGGTTCATTTGCTTTTGCTAAACCACCTGCAGTTGAAAAAAATAGAATTAATAATCCCAAAACAGAACAAGTCAGGAAAGAAATAAAGGAAGTAAAAAAGGAATCGAAGATTGAGAAAAAAGAAGACAAGAAACATAAGAAAGAAGCTAAAAAGCATGCTTAGAAACTAAAGTTGGAAAAAAAATAAACTTATAGTAATCATGAAAGCCGGATTTATCCGGCTTTTTTTTATTTCTTTTGAATTGTCGCTATTTTGGGTTAAAATTATTCCTAAAAATATCTTAATTTTGTTTCTTTATTAATAAAATGATTTAAAAACATGAAATTAGCTGAACACCTTTATTCTGAAGTTGAAGTTTCTCTGGAAACTGCAATTGAATGTGGACTTACTGAAAATGAATATAAATTGATAACTGATTTTCTTGGTCGTACACCTACCTATACTGAGATTGGAATTTATGGTGTTATGTGGAGTGAACATTGCTCATATAAAAATTCAATTAAACTTTTAAAAACATTACCCCGCTCTGGTCCAAGATTGTTGGTTGGAGCAGGTGAAGAGAATGCTGGACTGGTGGATATAGGTGATGGTTATGCAATTTGCTTTAAAATTGAAAGTCACAATCATCCTTCTGCTATCGAACCTTTTCAGGGTGCTGCGACAGGTGTTGGAGGAATTTTAAGAGATATCTTTTCTATGGGTGCCAGGCCTATCGCAGCATTAAATTCATTAAGATTTGGTAATCTTGATTCAGATAGAATA
Organism: uncultured Hyphomicrobiales bacterium; assembly: GCA_964464375.1. GTDB lineage: Bacteria > Bacteroidota > Ignavibacteria > Kapaibacteriales > UBA2268 > CAIOZA01. The sequence continues at coordinate 64,310 of CAYXFU010000008.1, read as the reverse complement.
AAGTTTTTATTGAGAGGAGTAGTTGCCGGTATTAGTCATTATGGGAACTGTTTTGGAGTGCCAACTGTTGCCGGTGAAATTTATTTTGATGATTGCTACCATGATAATCCTTTGATTAATGCCATGGCAGTTGGAATAGTTAAAGTTGGAGGAACTGCTACCGCTTCCGCCACAGGTTTAGGAAATCCCGTATTTATTGTTGGAAGCAGTACAGGTAGAGACGGTATACATGGAGCATCATTACTTGCTTCTAGAGAATTTGACGAAAAGACAGAGGATATGAGACCTACTGTTCAAGTTGGGGATCCTTTTGCGGAAAAATTATTACTTGAAGCAACTCTTGAGCTGATTAAAGCAGATGTTGTTGTTGGAGTACAGGATATGGGAGCAGCTGGAATTTGTTGTTCAACATCTGAAATGAGTGCTAAGGGTGAATCAGGAATGTCAGTTGACTTAGACAAAGTTCCACTAAGAGAAACGGATATGTCAGCCTATGAAATTATGCTTTCTGAATCACAGGAAAGAATGCTTTTTATTATTGCTCAAGGTAAAGAGGACGAAGCCATTAGAATTTGTAAAAAATGGGATGTTCCCATAACTCAAATTGGAAATATTACTGACGATGGCTTACTTAAGATTTATAGAAATGGCAAACAAGTTTGTGAATTGATTTCAGATCATCTTGTTTTGGGTGGAGGTGCTCCTCAAAATGATAGAGATTCAATAAGACCTGAGTATCTCAAAGAAACCAGTACATTTGATCTTTCAACTTTATCAACCGATTTGTCAAGTGAAGAAATATTTTGGAAAATTTTATCCTCACCAACCATTTCTTCTAAACGTTGGATTTTTGAACAGTATGATTCACAGGTTAGAACTAACACGGTCACCATCAAAGGTGATGCAGCTGTTATGAGATTGAAAGAGTTACCTGGGAAAGGAATAGCTGTCACAACTGATTGTAATAGTAAATATGTATATCTAAACCCTTATGAAGGTGCTAAGATAGCTGTAGCTGAAGCTGCCAGAAATGTTGTCTGTACTGGTGCTAAACCAGTTGCAATTACAAATTGTTTAAACTTTGGTAATCCTTACGATAAGGAAGTCTATTGGCAATTCAAAGAATCTGTCAGAGGAATGGGTGACGCCTGCCGTCATTTCGATACTCCGGTAACTGGTGGAAATGTTAGTTTCCATAATGAATCAAGAAACCATGCTATTTACCCGACTCCAACTATAGGTATGCTTGGATTGATAGATGACATATCAAAAGTCTTAGGAGCTGGTTTCAGAAGTGAAGGCGATATTATTTGTTTACTTGGAAATGACAGACAAGAAATAGGTGGATCTGAATATTTAAAGAATATTTTTGGCTTAATTACTGGCGAATCTCCAATTCTCGATTTGGACGAAGAATCAAGATTACATAAAACTATTCTTTCAGCAATAGATAAATCATTACTTAATTCAGCACATGACTGCAGTGAGGGTGGAATCGCCATTACTTTAGCAGAAAAAGCCCTTACTTCAAACAAATTGGGAGCTGATATTGAATTAAAATCATTAAATAATGAATATTTATTTGGAGAATCACAGTCACGTGTAATTGTATCATTATCAAATAATAATTACGGCTTACTTGAAAGTATTTGTAAGGATAATCATATAAGTATTTTAAAAATAGGACAAGTTAAGGGATCAGTATTCATTATTAAAGATATTATTTCCACTAATATTCAAGAATTATCTAAAATTTATGAAAATGTTATCCCAAATCTAATGCAATCATAAAAATTTATTTAATTAAACTGGATAATTTTTTAAATAAATACTATTTTATTGTAACAAAACACTATCTCATTTATTATTATAAGTTAATAGTATCCAATAATTAAGGGAGAATGGGAATGAAAAAAAATTTTACAATTTTAATTGTTTTTCTTTTGTTTTGTGGATTGGCATATTCCCAGTATTGCCCTGTCAGCCTACTAAATCCTTCCTTTGGATATATTCGAATTTTCAATTTCAATGGCATCTTAAACGCAAACAATACCTATGCTCCATCAGGTTATTCTGATTATTGGGCAACTTATCAATCTGAATTATGTTATCAGGGGCAAACTTATAATTTTCAGGTTGATGGGGCAAGTTTTAATTTTAATAGCTCAGGCGCTACAATATGGATAGACTTTAATAAAGATGGAGATTTCACTGATATCGATGAACGTGTGTTTAGATCCTTAACACCATCAAATATGAATATTAATGGATCAATTGCTATTCCAATTACGGCTCCATTAGGAGTAACAAGATTAAGGGTTGTTTATTCTGGTTACTGGGCATATTATACTTCTTATGCTGAAAATCCTTGTTGTAATAATTGCACAAATGGAATGTGGGGAGAGTATGAAGATTATAGAATACAAATTGCTCCGGCACTACCTACAATCTCGACATCAACTAATGATACAATTTTATGTGCGGATTCTTATTTATCTGTAGCATATTCAACTTCAGGAACATTTAATGTTGGTAATGTATTTACAGTACAACTCTCTGATACAAACGGGAATTTTACCAATTTTTCCACTATTGGTTCCATTACATCACAAATATCAGGATCTATTATTTGCCATATCTCCAAAGCAACCTTACCTGGTACAAGATACAGAGTAAGAGTTGTTTCTACTGATCCTGTTGTTACAGGTAGTATTGATTCAAGAGATATTGTGATTAATAAATTACCTAATCCTCAAATATCAGGCAATTCAATTGTTTGCGATCGAAGCTATTATAGTTATCAAACTTCTTATACTTCTAATCGATTTTGGAACTGGACATCAAAGCTAGGAATGGTATACCAATCACAAGGAAATCCAAATAAAGTGGTTATGTTTTGGGGTGATATAGTTCCCGATGTTTTACCCATTTACGATACTTTGAAGGTTATTGAAACAAATGCATTAACCAATTGTAGAGATAGTAATCTTTTTGTAGTTACAATTTATCCCAAACCTCATCTATCAATTTCAGGACAAAATATTGTTTGTGAAAATGATAATGTGCTCTATTCTATTGGTAATTTAAATTTATCTAATTATAAGTGGATTGTTACCAGAGGAAGCATACTAGGCTCAGATGCTGATAGTTCTGTTAATATTAAGTGGGGGAGAACTGGTTCAACAAATGGAAGTTTAAAAGTAATTGGACAAAGCTTGAATGGATGTAAAGATACCACAGATATAGAAGTAGTCATTAATAATTTACCAAGCCCCAAAATATCTGGTAATCTTATCTGCTGTGAAAAAACACCACAGATTTATAACAGTAATTCTAAAACTGATGAAACCGATCAATGGATGGTTGTAAATGGGACGATTATTGGTGAATCAACAGCTAAAGCAGTTATTATTGAATGGTCTCAGAATGGAACTGGAGAAGTAATTTTAATTCAAAAGAATTCAATAACAGGTTGTTCTGATACTGCAAGATCAGTGATCAATGTGTTACCCAGGCCTTCTGCTTTTATAACAGGAGGTTTGTCCGTATGTTCATCAGATTGGAGTTATTACACGACAGCATCGCAACAAGGTTGCGAATATGATTGGAATGTTACTGGTGGTAAAATTTCTGGACCTATTAATGGAGCCGGAGTTTTTATTGAATGGAAATCTACTTCGGGACGAGGTGTGCTTACTTTGATAAAGAAAAATTCTCAAGGTTGCAGTGATACTAATTCAATAAATATAGATATAAAAGAAAAACCAAAAGCTTCAATTTATGGACCAACTATGGCAAAAGTAAATTCTATTGTTTCCTACGAAACTACTCAGGATGATCAACTTAAGTATTCATGGGAAGTTTTGCAAGGTGGTAAAATTTCTGGATCAGCATCAGGGTATAAGGTTAACATAATGTGGGAATTCATCCCTGATGGGAAACTCCAACTTGTTCAACAGAATTTAGCTACTGAATGTTCTGATACATCTTTTCTAAATGTTTCAGTTACAAATTCTAATGTTATAATAAATGGCTATAGTGAAGTATGTGAAAATTCGGAATGGATATATTCAAGTGAGCTACCAGCAGGTGCCGAGAATAAATGGTCAGCAAATGGAGGAAGTATTGTTGGATCATCCTTAGGAAAATCTGTAGTTGTTAGATGGAGTAGTATAGGCAGTGGAATTCTAAATCTTGTTCAAACAATACAGAAAGATAATTTTAAAGATTCATCATCTATGTATGTGAATATAAATCAGGTGCCGGATAAACCCAAAATCACGCGAAAGAATAATCAATTGTTATCCTCAGCTTTTTTAGGAAATCAGTGGTATATTGATGGAGTTAAACTTGTTGATTCAACTGATCAAATTCTACATCCATCTAAGAATGGGAACTATCAAGTAAGTACCTATCAAAAGCCTTGTACAAGTGAGTTATCACTTGCCATATTTGTGAATTTATTGGATGTTGCAGATCAAGATAATGATTTAGAAATTAATATTATTCCAAATCCAGCAAATAACGAATTCAAAATAATCGCTACTAATGATTTGATAAAATCAGTTAAAGTATTTGATCTGCTGGGTGTATCGATTTTTTCAGATGAAAATTTAAATTTATCAGTTTTTAACTTTAATAGCTCTAACTTTCAATCAGGGGTATTTTATTTAACTATTAGAACTGAAAAAAAATTTATTGTCAAAAAATTATTGATAAATCACTAACCGGTTAATACTCCGGCTACTTTTTTTATATTTTTGCTAATTAAAAAGGCTAAAATTTCTTGATGACTTTTTCACAAAGAGTTATCATTTTCTGAGCTGATTGATCCCAAGAGAATCCTGAAGCCCATTCAAGAGCACCATTTGAGTATTCATTTAACGATTTTTCAGTATGGATAATTTGTTTGATTTTAATAGTTAAATCGTTTATCTTACCATATTCATATAACAGGCCTGATTTACCATTATTCACTGAATCTCTGAGCCCTGGTACATTTGCAGAAACTACAGCTGTGCCACAGGCATTTGCTTCTATATTAGTTATACCCCAACCTTCTTTAATTGAAGTATTGACTACTACCCATGATTCTGATAATAATTCTATTTTTTGTTTTTCGGATACAAACCCAAAGAAAGTTGTAGAATTATCTATCGATAAATGCTTTGCCAGATTTTTAAGTTTGGTCTCATAATTCCCTCTACCCATTATATAGAGCTTCGCCTTTGGATATTCTAAAGATAATTCTTTGAATGAGTATAGCAAATGTTGTACACTCTTATACTTCTTCAATCTGCCAAAATATGTAATAACAGGACTATCATTTTTATTTGATACCTTCATTGGATATTCTATTTGATGGATTGCATTTTCGATTATTGTGAATTTATTTCTACTAAAACCTCTTTCTATGAATTCATCGAGCGTACTTTGCGAAACAACTGCAAACTGAATATTTTTATAGATAAAATTCACAAGAAATTCTGCTAAATAAACATAAATGCCGCTTACTACATCAACTTCCCTAAAAATACTAGTTCCAAAAAAATGATGACTAATTGCCAATAATGGTTTTTTCACAAAAAGTGGAGTATAAAATGGAATTTTATTTATATCATCAATAATTATATCAAAATTATTTTGTTCAATAAGTTTAATATAATTTTTCTTTACAATAAAATTGAACAGGGATCTGTTGCCTCTCCGGATCACTCTAATTCCGTCAATTACCTCTTCAAATGGTTCACCATCTATGCAACAACAAAGAAGTGTTACTTCATGACCCATTATAACTATTCTTTTAAAGATTTCATGTAAATGAACTTCAGCTCCACCACCAAATGGATTTTTTATATCCTGCCAATTTATTACTAATATCTTCATTTTTACCAAAATATATTTATCAAAATTCCACAGAAAGTATTAACTCATTACAAAATTAAACATTTCTTTTGAGTTCTTTTAATGATAAGTCCCAAATTTGGCATATTCATTGAATAAGTGTTAGAATAAATTAGATTAAACAATATGTTAAATATTATAAAATAGAAGAACTTATGAAAAATACTAAGATAAATTTTACAAGAAGAAATTGTATAATAGGATACAGTTGGTTAATAGTAACAGTTTTTGTGCTTTCATTGCTGATTTCTTCATGCGGATCACCTAATTCTGTTAGATCACAATATAGAAAAATAAAAGATAAAACCGACGAAACAAAAAAACATTACTACCTTGATGAAGAAAAGGAAACAGTATTTCCAGCAACTCTTGAAAAGCCAAACTATACGAGTGAAAATGATCTTGCTAGCAACGATATTAAAAGTGGGAGTTCACCAAAAATCAAAATTGCTTCCTTAAGAGAACAAATGAAGATTTATACTGAGGAACAATCAGTTATTAAAAATAAAATTACCAATATCGAAACAGACATTTCTGATATTAAAACTACACTTACAGAGATAAAAGAGAATATTAATCCAAACAAAAACCTTCAAACAGCTATCGCTGGTGATTATAATCAAGACAATATTGCCCTAGAAGCTATATCAAAATCAGATATAAAGAAGCCGTTAACAATTTTATCTGACGAAGCAACTTACTCTAAAATCAGCAAGAAAAAGGAAAATCCAACTCCATCTATCGAAAAGAAAAAAAAATTAATACCCAAAAGTATAAAAATTGAGAATATTGATGCAAATGAAAAAGCTAAACTTACCAAAAACAATGTAATCAAAGCCAACGAACAAGCTGAACTAAATTCAAAAAAAATCGATCAAAAAAGTGATATTGAACTTGCCTTATCTCTGATGAAACAGAAGAAATATGAAACGGCAATAGTTGAATTCAATCGGATAGCATTAGGGTCAAAAAGTAATCAGGTCATTACTTCATGTAATTATTGGATAGGGGAGTCTTACTTCTCTCAAAACCAGTTTGATAAAGCTGCTCAATCCTTTCAAAGAGTTTTAAGATCGACAGCTAATTTCAGAAAGGATAATGCTCAGATGCTATTAGCGGAGTGTTATACAAAGATTGGTAAAACTGATAATGCAAAACTAGCTTGCCAATCACTCATTGATAACTATCCCAAAAGTATATATGTTCCCAAAGCTAAGAAAATGTTACAAACTCTTTGAGGTTATTTAGGTTCTAAAGGTGATGATATTTCTTTAAATGGATTATACTTAAATTGAATACCTAAAGCAAAATATGACATTTTCCAGGCTCTATCCCGGAATAGAGAGTTTAAGCCGTATGAATAGGATAATGTAGGGGCTAAAGAATACAAATTAAAATTATCCAGTTGGAAATTGTACTCTGCAAATATATTTAGCAATGCCATTAATTTAGACGTTTTTTCGATTTTACCTGATATCTCATATCTAACTCTCTTACCATTTTCAAAAGTACCCTCATTTTCAGGCTTTATTAATACTTCTGACTGATTATAGTTCGCTGATATTGGTATTTTAAAATTTAAACCTGCTCCAACTGTTAAACCTATAGGAATAATATACTTATAACCCGGTTCTAATGTTACAAAATCAAATGTAGTAGTTAGTTTATGATTTATCTCTGCTAATGCAGGTTGATTATTTAGCTCAATCCATTTATATTCAGGTGATGATAAATCTGCATTTAACCTAATATATGATATATTTAGAATTATATAACTAAATGCGTCGATTTTTCTATCAGCTATCAAACCAACTGAAAAACCACTGCCATTGCCACTAGAGTAATGTGGGCAACAACTCTCCACACCTGGTAATTGATTAAAGTCAACTAAGTGTGAAACAAAAAGTAAATTTGCTGATGCACCAAAAGAAAATTTACTTTTTTCATAAGGCAATTGTCCCATAATTCTGCTATTCTTAGTAGTCACTAACAAGATTACCAGAATCAATAATATTTTTTTTATATTAATAATTTAGCCTCTGTTTAGTTTTAACTTATAACATTTTGGATTATGGTTTGTAATCAATGAATGAAAATAATCATTTTTTACAGGTTCGTTATCACTTATATATGTGATATCTAAGAGTTTGTCAACAAGATACCCAGTATTAATGAAAATTTGCTGCTTTAGGGCATGTTCCCATCCTTCAAACCAGATCATCAGTTTTTCTTTGTTAGATTCATTTCCATCATAATGAACAAGTAAATCAATATCTGACTTAGAGCCAGCACTTTTATTAAAAACTGTTCCAAATAGATACATGTTTATAACCCCAAAATTCTGAGAACTAAGATTAGATGCAATATTCTCTGCATATTCCCAGCGAATCTCCCAAGGGTCAGTAATCCTAGCTTCAACCTCATTAATCGTAGAATTATTAGTAATTTTTTGGGTAGTATTAGTTAAATAACATAAAGCACTACTTACGTCAGCATTCATAAGCATTCTGGCTTTTTTTCCTCCTGATATTTCAGGTACGTTAATAAGTTTAATAACATTTGATAAATATGCATATTCAGGAAAAAATTGTTCTAATTTATTTGACGAAGTTGAGAAAAAATTGTCATTAAAAATAATGTTAGCTTCATCGGGATAAAGAGGTAAGTACTTAATGTTTGCCTCTACTAAATCCTGAAAAAAATGTGTCCCGAATGATAGATCTGGTATGTAATTCCCTTTTGCTCTTGCTATTTCAATCAACATCGAAGTATTGAAAATATCGGTGTAAGTTACAGAAACTCCTAGACGTATATCACCCCGACTACCCCATCTACCTGGTCCCATTAGGATAAAACTCTTCTTAGGCAGTATTTGATTTAATCTACCTATCACTCTACCGATAGATTTAAGATCATCAAGAGACTTAACATTTGAATATTCAACCGGATCTACATAAACTATATACTGTATATCAGGAACTTTGCCGTTTGAAACGAATTTATCAGCAGTGAACAATATCAGATCTTTGCTGATATTCTTTGGGATAACATCAGGACTTGAAATACTGTTTGAGCTTTGAGGTCTGCATTGTAAGATAAACAAACTCTCGCCATCTGAAGCAAATTCAAGGTCAATAGGTACTTTCATACTTTCACGAATGATGTTAAGCATCTTTGATATCTGCTTCAACATTTTACCTTCATTAATTAAATTATCAAATGTAACAATAACATCATCCTTCTTTAAATCTATTCCGAGTCCAATTGGTGTTTTGAGATGATGTTGTTCTCTTATAGAAAATATTTTATTTATTGAAGGAAAATGATCTCCAATTTCTTTCAATAAATCATCAATGGCCAATGATTCAAAAGAATTTGTTTTGATATTTATTAAGTCAATATTCTTCGGAGCATATCCAACAATTTGCTCATATGAAAGGTTTAGCCTTAAGTTGGGTTTACCTGGGGAAATCAATATTGGAAAGTCATCTCCAATTCGGTCAACCGCTCTTGTTCCAAGTCCAGGTACCAAACGGATGAGTCCATCCTCACGTTCAATTCTTGGTGACCATCTGAATTCGTTAAAACTAAAAGCAACACCGGCATAAGCAGGGAAAAAGTAGTTACCCGCATGAGTGCCAACTACTTCTTGAATCATAATACCCATTTCTTCATTAAAATCCAAAAGCCCTCTCTCAATTCGGTAACCAATTGGATCAGGTCCAAAAACCGAAGCATAAACTTCAGCAATTGCATCACATAAAGACTCAAGACGTTCTTGCTTTGTACCTTGATTAGCTAAAAATAAACTTTTATATTTACCTGCAAAAATAGCTCCTAATCTATCTTCGAGTAAACTTGAACTTCTTACGATAATTGGACTATCTCCAAAATCATCAAGTGCCCTAGACAATCCGTTGATTAATTCAGCAGGAAATGAAGCATTCTTAAAAGCTTGAATAACATAACTGTACTCGTGTCTTATATCATTTATATCCTTGTATTTTTGTTCAATAACATCCTCAAGGTTGTTATAGTACATAAAGTGCATAATAGCATCAGAAGTGATATACCATGTTTTAGGCATCTTAATATTATTAAACAATTCTTTATTTTCTTCAGAACTTTCAATTATTTTTTTGGCTAGAAATAGACCTGCTGTTTTACCACCTAATTTACCATGACCATCAGGTGGAAAAATCAAATTCTTTAAAAGATCGTCAAAATCTTGTAAGGTGCAAAGATTCTTGGCAATATTTATGTATTCTAGCTGGTCGGAAAGAAAACGCCGAATCAATGACACTCTGATTCCTTTATTCAATGGTGAATCATCACTGTTTGATGAAGGATTTACAATTAAATATCTTCTAATAGCATCATAGATTTCGTTTATTGGAGTATGAGGATTTGCCAGAGTCCTTACCAGAAAACTGGATTTTTCTTCATTTATCCACTTTTGAATATAATTCAGAATGTCCTGTTCAGATAAGTATTTTTTCGCTATTGCAAATGTTTCATTACTTAAATGGTACGACTGTTCCAGTATTTGCTTTTTTGATGGTTTATTAATTTCTGTTCTAATTTCTTCAGGATCCAAATTGCCAATTTTTGCAAAGATTTCAGCTGCTTCCTGAATACCTCTACAGAATAAAAGAACAATCATTTTTCTGGAGATAATTGAAAATAAGTTTTGATCTGTATGTTTTATGAGATTTAGAATAACATTCCATTCAGGTTTTTTATTATTATCTTCATTTTCTCTTTGACTGTTGAGTTCACTATATATATCATTAAGTTTGTTATAAAGTAGATAATGACTAATCCGGTCAGCTATAGTATTGATCAATTTTCTTTCATCAATAGTGAATGATCCTTCATCTGATTTAGGCAATTCAATTAAATAATAAACATCTATTTGCCCCACAACAACATCATGAATCTTTAAGTCTGCAGATATTAACCATGGTGTTTCCTTGAAATTCTCAAGAGAGTAAGTTTTATTTTCAATAACTATTCTGGATTCACAATATGATATATATTGAAAACCAGTAGGAATAACTTTAATTAACTTTTCAAAAATATCATCCGGGGAATGTTTGTTAGTATTTAAAACTTCATCGACCTTATAAAGACAATGTAATTCTTTAGCTCGTTCTTCCAATGAGCGTATGAAATAATTCATATCATTTTCTTTTTTCATAAAACCATTTTTTTTAAATTGAATAATTGTAAAATCAAAATTAACAATAAACTAATTTTGGGTTTAAAAAAAACATTATTTAAAAGATAGATTTAATCTTCAATTATTGTAATTGTCTAGTTTAATTTTAAAAAGTATTTAAATATTAAAGAAAATATGAATGAGCATATTTCACTAATTCAAAATCAAAAAGCATTTGTCAGAAAATTAGCAATTCCTGTAATTATACTAATTTTTATAATGGTTATTGGTACTTTAGGTTATTCATATCTTTGGAAGAACATACCAAATACTGGTACAATTGATTCCTTTTACATGACATTCATCACAATCTCAACTCTTGGTTATGGTGAGATTCATCCATTAGACACAACCGGAAGATTTTTTACAATAGTTATCGCGACAATCGGTATTGCAAGTCTTTTCTATATTTTCACAATTACTATGGAGAATTTAGTTACAATTCAAATTTCAAATTACCGAGGAAGAAAAAAGATGAAGAAGGAAATTGAAAATTTAAAGGATCATATAATTTTAATCGGTTATGGCAGAGTAGGACAACTTGCTGCCAAAGAATTGCTAAATCATAATGAAAAGTTTATCGTTATTGATAATGATTTCATTGAAGATGATATACTAAATCAAAGTGATAGAATTCTAAAGCTTATGGGGGATGCTTCCGAGGATGAAACTTTATTAAAAGCCGGTATAGAATCAGCTAGAGGAGTCATTGTTACTACAGCTAATTCAGCCACTACTCTTTATGTTACCCTAAGCGCAAGAGTTCTTAATCCCAAAGCACACATTATTGTCAGAGCAGACGATTACTCAAGTATTGAAAAACTTAAAAGAGCAGGTGCAGACGAAGTTGTTAATCCATATTCAATTGGAGGACAAAGACTGGTCAATATGATGCTTCATCCTTCTGTGGTTAATTTCTTGGAACTAAACTTTTCTTCTAAGAACAATTTTATGATAGAACAAATCAATCTTCCACTAAATTGCTATTGGGTTGGTAAAACAATTGGTGATTTAGACTTGAGGAAGAATACTGGAGCCACTATTTTAGCTGTTATCCGAGAAGATAATCCTATTATTAATCCTGATAGTAAAGTAATTCTAATTGAAAAAGATGAATTAATAGCTTTTGGAACTTTAGATAGTTTGAAGAAACTCGAAGATTTGATGCTTAAATGAAAAGGGTATTGGATTAATCAATACCCTAAAATTTTTGAATTAACTAGAGCAGCTAATCTAATTACTATCAACCAACGTGTTCCTTGTATTTAATTTTCCATGTACAACATTTTGAGGGACAAAGGTTCTTGATGGCTTGACATGTTTTTCAAACTCAGACCTGAATTTGGTTACAAAACCTCTAACAGGCCATGCAGCAGCGTCTCCAAGAGCGCAAATAGTGTTACCTTCAATATTATTCGAAACAGACACTAATAAGTCCAAATCTGCTGTTGTAGCATCTCCACTTTTGATTCTTTTTAGAATTTTTTCCAGCCAACCACAACCTTCCCGGCAAGGGGTACATTGACCACAGGATTCATGATGGTAAAAGTGAGCAATTCTTAATGTCATTTTCACTAAGTCGGTATCTTCATCCATTACCATTATACCACCTGTTCCAATGTGAGTACCGAAAGGTTTTAACGATTCTTCATCCATCATTATGCCTTCAATTTCATCGCCTCTGAGTGGTGGCATTGATGAGCCTCCAGGTATTACAGCTTTAATCTTTTTATTGCCGGGAATACCACCACAGACATCAAATATTATATCAGTCAGTAAAGTTCCAGTTGGTAGTTCATAAACACCAGGCATATTAACATGACCAGAAACTCCAAAAAGGAGAGTTCCTGGATGTTTGGATGCCCCAATTTTTGAATAATTTTCTGCACCTATTCTGAAAATCTGTGGTACTGTTGCAATGGTTTCTATGTTATTTACTGTAGTTGGCATGCCCCATAAGCCTTTTTGAGCAGGGAATGGTGGTTTCACCCTCGGGTATCCACGATCTCCCTCTAATGAAGACATTAGAGCCGTTTCTTCACCACATACATAAGCTCCGGCTCCCTTATGAACATAAATATCAATAAAATAATCATTACCAAATGTTTTAGCCATATTTGATCCGATAAAACCTTTTTCGTAGGCTTCATCAATTGCTTTCTGCATGAGGTCGACCCACTTGTGGTATTCGCCTCGAATGTAAATGTATGCAGCTTTAATATTCATGGCATAACCAGCAATCATAATACCTTCAATAAGCTGTTGTGGGTTATGTTCAAAGATTTGGCGATCTTTAAATGAACCAGGTTCTGATTCATCGCCATTGACTGCCAAATACTTAGGTTTATCAATTCCTTTAGGCATAAAAGACCATTTTAATCCCGTAGGAAAACATGCTCCACCGCGTCCTCTTAAACCCGATTTTTTAACTTCATTTGTCACTTCATCAGGGGATAAGGAAATCGCTCTTTTGTATCCCTCATAGCCACCATTAGCAATATAAGTGTTGATATCTGACAGATTATCAATTTCGGGTAATAGAATTTTTTGGAAAATTGGTATCATAATTATCTCAATTGAATTGTAAATTTTTGTTTAAAAATAATAATTCTAATTCAAACTTTCAAGATTTGTTTTATTTTTAATTAATGTTTCTTTCATACTTTCAAGTTTTTCCATCTCATAAGCTATAACACTAGGAGGAGCCTTGTCTACAAAATTTGAATTGCTTAGCTTAGCCTCGGAGCCTTTGATGTTCCTTTCAAATCTCTCGATTTCTTTAAGTAATCTCTCTTTTTCCTTAGCTGTATCGACACTTCCTTCAAGTATCAAATAAATTTCAATGTCTCTAACTACTGAAGCTATTGTATTTTCTCCTTTGGTATAATTAGTAGTTATATCTAAATTTGAAGCTCTGGCAAAATTTGAAATTACTTTTTTCAATTCATTAAGAAGAACAAGTAAGCTTTCATTTTCAGTAGCAATGATTAATGGAATTTTAACCGAGTGATTAATATTAAGTTCAGATCTTAATTTGCGAATTTCTTCAATAAGTTTTTGGAATAACGATATACTACTTTCAATATCAGAATCAATCATACTTTTATCTGCAATTGGATAATCCAACTGGCTTATACTAACAACATCGCTAATTTTATTTGTCAGATGGTATATTTCTTCTGATATAAATGGCATTATTGGATGAATCAACTTTAAAATATCATCATAAATTTTTAATGCAAAATTTACTAATCTTGATTTATAAGCATCATTATCAGAATCGTAGAACTGAATTTTAAAAATTTCTACGTACCAATCACAGAAATCTCTCCAAATAAAATCATATAAAATCTTAGAATAATCATTAACTTTAAAATCATTCAAAGCTTTGTCGATTTCGTCAATTGTTGTATTGAATCTTGATAAAATCCATTTATCGGCTGTTGATAGAATATCAAGTGAGTTGTCATCAATTGTTGTCAATTCTGATTTTTTCATCAATAAAAATCTGCCAGCATTCCAAATTTTATTTGCGAAGTTTCGGCCTATTTCCATTGATGGTATGTCTTGAGCAGTAACATCAACATCCATCTTAACATCTTGTCCAAGAGGGGAAAGATAAAGCATAGTGAATCGAACAGCATCAGCACCGTATTTTTTGATTATTTCAAGAGGATCAGGGGAATTGCCAAGTGATTTGGACAGCTTTCTTCCAATACCATCTCGAATAGTACTGGTAAAATAGACATTTTTAAATGGAACTTGATCGATGAATTTTTCATTTGCTATAATCATTCTTGCCACCCAGAAGAATATAATATCTGGGGCTGTAACCAATAAGTCTGTTGACATGAATTTTTTCATATCGGAAGTGGGATTAGTAGTTCCATCTTCCATCCATCTCATTGTTGTAAGTGGCCATAACCAGGATGAAAACCAAGTATCTAAAACATCACTATCTTGCACTAAGGGTTGATCCATTGTCAATCCCAGTTTAGTCCTTGCTTCATCTTCGTCATGAGCTGCAACAAATTTACCTTCTGTGGTATAGTAAACTGGAATACGATGTCCCCACCATAACTGACGAGATATACACCAATCACGAATATTTGTCATCCAATGTTCATATGTTTTTATCCAATGATTTGGATGAAACTTTACTTCACCATCTATAACTACTTTCAAAGCTTTTTGAGCAAGAGGCTGCATTTTAACAAACCATTGGTCTGAAAGATATGGTTCTACTGGCTCTCCACCACGTTGCGAGAAGCCAACATTATGTGAATAATCTTCGATTTTTTCTATAAGGTCAAATTCTTTTAGCTTTGATATTATGCTTTTCCTTGCTTCAAACCGATCAACTCCATTATATTCTCCTGTAATCTCATTCAAAGTTCCATTTGGGTTTATTGAATTTATCATTTGTAAATTATGGCGTAAACCAACTTCAAAGTCATTAGTATCATGAGCCGGAGTAATCTTGACACAACCTGTTCCAAATGCTGGATCGGCATAATCATCAGCAATAATTGATATTTCTCTATTAACTAATGGAACAATAACTTTAAGACCAATTAAATGTTTGAACCGTTCATCATTTGGATTAACAGCAACTGCAACATCACCAAAAATTGTTTCAGGTCTGACTGTTGCAACTGACAAATATTCTCTGGGATTATCAACAAATCTATATCGCATAGTGTATAAATGCTCATTTACTTCCCGAAATTCGACTTCCTCATCAGACAATGCTGTTTGTGACAGGGGAGACCAGTTTATAATTCTTTTCCCTTTATAAATTAGTCCTTCATCAAACAATTGGATAAAAACTTCTTTTACAGCATTTGATGCATGATCATCTAATGTAAAAATTGTTCTTGACCAGTCACAGGATATACCTAATGTTTTTAATTGTTTGATGATTATTTCACCATATTTTTCTTTCCAGTCCCATACATGTTCTAGAAACTTTTCTCTTCCTAGATCATGTCTCGAAATATTTTTTGATTGAAGTTCTTTTTCTACTCTTGCTTGAGTTGCAATACCAGCATGGTCAGTACCCGGAAACCAACAAACTTCAAAACCCTGCATTCTTTTTCTTCTTATATAGAGATCTTGTAAGGTATGATTCAAAACGTGTCCAAAATGAAGTATGCCTGTTACATTTGGCGGAGGCATCAAGATTGAATATGATGGTTTATCTGATTTATTATCAGCTTTGTAGACGTTGTTATTTTGCCATATATCATACCATTTTGATTCGGCAACCTTAGGTTCATATGTTTTAGGAAATTCGTTGGTCATAGTAATAATAATTTTTAAACATTAAAATTGAAGAACATCAAAAATAATAATTTTTAATGTATTTACATAATATCTGTAGCTTTAATAATTAATAAATCATTATTAAATTTAAATAATATGACTTAAAAGAAGGTTGGAAATAATTAAATTTTTTGGTGAATTTTTTATTAAATTTTTTTAAGCAACTTTGAATATAAACAAATAATACATATATTGCAGTAATACAAGGTAGAAGCAAAATTTTTTTAAAGTTTTTAGGGAGGCATTATGCAGAAGAGGAAATTTTTCTCAGTTGCAACTATAGGATCAATAGCTATTGCTTGTGCTCTGTTTCTTGGGAGTTGTTCCAATAAAATCACTGAAGAACAACTTAAGCAAATTAAAGAGCTTAGATCGCAAGAAAAGAGTTTAACAGAGAATATCTCGAAGAAAAAAGACGAAAAAACTAAATTAGAAGCCGAGTTAAATGCACGCAAATCTGATTTAAAGAAATGCGAAGATGAAAACAATCTCATCAAGCAGAAATTAGCAACTTGGCCCGATATCTGGCCTGATTGGAAACCAGAACAGAAATAATTTCTAATTTTCTTAATTTTGTTAAATAATTTTTGGAGATAATAATGAAAAAAATATATTCTTTTATACTAATTTTAATTTTTACTTCTTTTGTCGTCTGTTCTCTATATTCACAGCAGGCACCTCCGCCAAATAAAGCTGATGAAGAATTGACAAAAGATGAAGCCATTTTTAGAATCAACGAATTTCAATTAAGCATACAAGAACTCACAGCAAAATTGTCTGGTCTTGATGCCGATATTTTAAGACTGAAAGGTGAATTAGCTCAATCAAATACATCGATTAAGAACTGTAAGGATGCTTATTATGCGCTTATTGGAGCTACAGACGCTGATATAGCAAAATATCGTCAACAACTTGGAGTGATTGAAGGTAAAATACGCCAAATGCAAAGATTATCTGATGATGAATTAGCAGATAAGACTGATGAAATCAAAGCTCTCGAAGAAGAAATAAATAAAATGAGAATGGTTAAAATCGCAGTTCTACCAGAATTTTACAATAAAATTATTTCTTTAGCGCGCGATGCAAAAGGACTCTACAAAGAAAAGAAAATTAAGGGTTATACAGTTGGAACTTGGGCCGAAAATCGCGATTGTTTGTGGAACATAGCAGGCAAAAATGAGATATATGGTGATCCATTTCAGTGGCCAAAGATTTGGCAAAGCAATACAGATGTTATTAAGAATCCTGATATAATTCAACCAGGTTGGGTATTGAAGGTACCTCCTACTGGTCCTAAAACACAGGATGAAATGAAAGCTGAACGTAAGTATTGGAGAAATAAACGTGCAGCAATGGAAAAGAATACTGAAGAAACACCCAAAAAGGGTGAATAAGCATTAATTTTTCTTTGTGAAAATTTACATTATAAGCCCCGCATTTTTTTTCGGGGCTTATTTTATATTAAGTAATTTTGCTATTTATTGATTTAATGTTTTTGCAAAAAATAAAATTATTTAAACTTAAATTTATTTCCTTTTAGTATTTTGAATCAACTAAGCATTATTAAATCAAATTTTCGAAAATAATTGAATAAAGAAGTTTTGGATTAAATGTACAATAATGCTTCCTTATTTTAACTATTGTTTAGATCAATATCTATTTTATTAAAAATAGGTATAGGGTCAAAGACTTTTATCAGAAATTATTAAAGTCAATAGATAAATTGAATTATTTATACTGAATTATTATGTTAGAATTATTTAAAATTGGTTTTATAACTGTATCAATTGTTGATCTTGCCGATATATTAATTGTTGGTATTATCTTTTATTGGCTTTACAAGGCACTTAGAGGTACAGTTGCGATACAGGTATTAATATCAATGGTTTTAATGGTATTTTTATCTTTCGTAACAGAAGCTCTCAATTTAAAAACTGTTAGCTGGATTATTAAGACAATTACAAGTATATGGCTTGTTGCATTCATTATACTTTTCCAACCAGAAATAAGAAGATTATTGATGATAATAACAAGATCCCAGGTTTTTAGAATGTTTATCAAACCTCAAATATCTAAGACCTATGATGAAGTTGCGGAAGCCGTAGAAGAAATGGCGGAAAAGCATATAGGAGCCTTATTAGTGTTTCCTAGATCACAGAATGTGACAATGACTCTTGATTCAGGCATTGAACTGCAATCCTTTGTAACCAAAGAATTACTTTTATCAATTTTTAATACAAAATCTCCTTTGCATGACGGTGCGGTTATAATTGAAAATGACCTTATTATTACAGCAAAATGTATATTGCCTTTGTCCACAGCAACATCTGTTGACGGCCGTCTTTTGGGTACTCGGCATAGAGCCGCTCTTGGCTTATCTGAACAAGTAGATGCAATAGTTCTTATAGTCTCAGAAGAAACAGGTGCAATATCATTTGCGACTGAAGGAAAAATTGAATATAATATCCCCAAAAAAGAATTCAAAAAATTATTATTGGAAAAATTTTCTACCAAATAAAAATTAATGTTAAGAATATCAACTTATAAGCTCAATCTATTTAAAAGTAAAAGATATGAGTTAGCAAATATTTTAAGAGAGAAAGGAATAAATAATACTTCTGTTATTGAAGCAATAGCCTTTCTTCCAAGAGAACTTTTTGTTCATCAAAGTTTGATTGCCCGCGTGTATGAAGATACAGCTCTACCAATTGATTTCAATCAAACAATTTCCCAACCCTACACCGTTGCTTATATGACGGAATTACTGGATGTAAAGCCTGATCAAAAAATACTTGAGATAGGAACAGGAAGCGGCTATCAAGCATGTATTCTTGAACTTCTCGGAGCTAAGGTTTATTCAATTGAAAGAATTGATGGTCTTTATAGGCAGTCTAAAGCACTTTTAGAAGATTTGGACTCATCAGTTTCATTAAGATTAGCAGATGGTACTTTAGGCTGGACAACTTATCAACCATACGATAAAATTATTATTACGGCAGCTGCACCAGAAATTCCGGTTAAATTAATTAGTCAATTAGTTGTAGGTGGAAAAATGATTGTTCCGGTTGGAGATAAAAATGTGCAATCAATGCATTTGCTAGAAAAGATTGATGAAGAATCCTATCTGGAAACTAAGTATGATAATTTCAAATTTGTACCATTGATTGGTCGGGATGGATGGACAGAATGATCGATGTTCAAAGATTAATTTCACAGAATATTCTGATTGTTATACTAGGTCCAACTGGGTCCGGAAAAACAGATTTATCAATAAAATTGGCTGATCTGATTCCGACTGAAATAATTTCAGCAGATTCAAGGCAGATATATAGAGAATTAGATATAGGCACAGCAAAACCTAACTCAGAACAACTTAAAAAAGTAAAACATCATTTTATTGATATTATTAATCCTGACGAGAACTATAATGCAGGTAAATTTGGTAAGGATGCTCGAGCAGTAAGTCTGAAGATATTGTCAAAAAATAAGTTGCCTTTAATCACAGGAGGTAGTGGACTTTACATAAAATCATTATGTGAGGGGTTATTTGATGATGATATGAATGAGGAAGAAAGAATCAGGATTACAAGATATCGTAAAGATCTTGAGGAAAGATTAAAGGATGTTGGTAGAGAATCTCTTTACAAGGAACTATTCTTAGTTGATCCTATCTCGGCAGAAAAGTATAATGATATGAATCCAAGGAGATTAATACGTGCTCTAGAATATTTTTATTTTCACAAAATTCCTATCTCGGAATCTCACAAAAAGCAAAATACTGATGTACCATTTGAACCAATTTATTTTGGTATAGATTTTGAGCGTGAAATGCTTTATAAGAGGATTAATCTTAGAACCGAATTAATGTGGGAAAATGGTTTAGTGGAGGAAACAAGTCAGGTTCTTAAAAGTGGTTATAGTGCTGATCTTAATTCTTTGAATACTGTCGGTTATAAGGAAGCAATTGATTATATTGAAGGTAAAATTTCTGAAAATGAGGCAATTGATTTGATAAAACAAAACACTAGACGTTATGCAAAGAGACAAATGACTTGGTTTAGAAAAAATCAAAATATAAATTGGATAAATCCGAATGAGATTGAGCCTATTGAATTTATAAAAAATAATTTTAAAAATACATATGGAATCTGATATGAATATCATTAATAAAAATATGAAACAAAAATTTCTTTTTCTTCTTGTATTTGTTGTGATAATTGCTAGTATTTGCATGAAATCACAGAATACAGAAGAATACAGAATCCATACTTTTACTCCTGAAGATAGCATTAAATCTATTAAATATTTATCTTCACAGATTTCTAAAATACTCTCTGATCCTGCACTAAAAAATACAAAATTTGAAATTGCTATTTATTCTCTTGAAAATAAAAAGTATTTTTTCAAAAAGAATATTGATGAATTCTTGACACCAGCATCGATCACAAAATTATTTACATGCTTAACTGCTCTTCATTCTCTTAAGAGCGATTTTAAAATTATAACAAGTGTTTATACTACCGGAGATATTAAAAATGGAGTTTTGAACGGTGATATTTATATTTACGGACGGGGTGATGCTTTACTCAAAACCTCCGATCTTGAAAATCTTGCCGGAATAATAAAATCAAAAGGAATTATTGAAATTCGAGGTAATGTCTATGCTGATGGATCATATTTCGATAAAATCGAGAAGAGAGTTGAATATAGTGGTGACAGAGAGGTTGTTCAAGCTCTACAACCAGTTACTGCTCTTTCCCTTGAAAATAATGTTGTTACTATAACTGTTGAAGGTATTCCACAAGGAAAAGCAAAATACTCATCAGTAAAAACTAATCCTCCATCCGATGCTTTTATTATCCAAAACTCATCAAAGGTTTTAGGTGATAATATTGAGCATAAAAGAGGTCAGAAACAGGGTAATTTAGTACCAAAAGGAATAATGTCTGAAGAATATGGTGGAGGAGTAAGATTCATAACTGCTGCGTTAAAAAATGGAATTCACATTATTCAAAAGAGTGATGTAAATAACGCACAGTCATTTCAGATAACTGGGAACATAGAATCTGGTCAAACATATTCATACAGTTATTTCATATCTGATCCTGTAATTGTTGTGGCTGGTACATTTAAACGAATTTTGACTCATAATGGAATAGTCGTTAATGGTACCTTTGGAGAGAAAGAACTAAAATCATCCAATAATTCAAAACAATACCTGATTGCTGAAAATGAAAGATACCTTGTTGATATAATCAGTCCAACTATGAAAAATAGTGATAATTATTTAGCTGAAAATGTTTTTAAAATTATTGGTGCAAACTCAGGAAAAATGAGAGATAATGCTAAAGAAGCAAAACAGATTATATTGAAAGTTCTTGATACTATTAATGTTCCTTGTATGGATTGTCAATTTAATGATGGATCTGGTTTATCACGTCGCAATAAGGTTTCAGCAGAATCTGTGATAAGATTATTAGAATCTACTTATTATTCGCCTTTAAGGCACATTCTGGATACCACAATGGCTATTGCTGGTTATGATGGCACTATAAGAAATCGAATGATTGGTACCTTAGCTGAACAAAATTTAAAAGCTAAGACCGGAACTCACAGCAATGTAAGTGGTCTTAGTGGACTAGTAAAGACTTTGGATGGTGAGCAGCTTGCATTTTCTTTTATTTTCAATGGAGGGAATGTAGGTGTTTATAAGCAAATAGAAAATCAGCTCGGAATTTTATTATCAGAATTTTTCTATTTCAATCGTGAAAATTAGATAACTTTATATAAACAATCATTTCTTCTTCTAAGTGCTGTATTTATTGACCCAATCTAACATAATAAATGCTAAAGAAATCTATATTATTCTAGAATTTTAAATTCTTTATTAATTGGTTGTCTATTTCAGAACTTATATTAGGTTTTAGTTGTACCCTTTGAGTTATACAAGTGGTATCTTTTTTTGAGAAATATACAAACAGTTAATCTAGATTATCATTCCTACAGAAGTTATAGTGATTTATCTGGAAGAACGGGTGTATATATAGTAATGAAATAGAATTATCTTTTTGGTAAAAACTCGATTCCTAACTTATAATCCGTGGTTGGTTCTCGCTTTGAATTAATCTTGACGTAACCACTATTTAGAAAAAGCAAAATCTGATCATTATAATTTGGGCTAACCGGATCTCCTGATGCTCCTCCAGGTAAACTAGAGTAAATGACAGAATCCTCCATGTCTGCAATAAATCTTCCTGAAACTCCTACCGTAATTTTATAAGGATTGTAGATTTTCCAATCTGCTTTGCTAATAGTTGTGAAATTTCCACCAATTTGATATGGTCCTGAATTCACACTCGGTTTAAGAAAGCTATTTTTGGAAAATGTATGATTTAGTTCAAGAGTTTGAAGTTTGCTGAACTTCCAATTAAATATATTTGAATCATTAAAATATTGATATAACTCATTTATTGCTTTTAGATAAGAACGTAATACTATACTATTTCTTTCTTCTTTCCAAGGAGTACGTATATCGTCAAAAAATACAGTATCACCATTGACAATCATATCATATATCTTCATAGAAGGTATTGAAGTTACGTAAGAATAATTCCAGAGTAGTTTCTCACCAAGCTCATCTACAAATGTTTCATATATCAGATTTTTAAAAAATGATGAATATATTGAGGGTGCAACTGCTCCGGGAGAAAAAATATAATCCCACTTTTTTAGAACCCATAATCCTTGTTTGCGCATATTGTCGAATTTGTTGATATTTGATTCAAGAATAGGAAGTACAATTTGCATCATTTTCTGAGCATAAGGAGATAAAATATCTGATTGCATTAATTGTACATCTCTAACAGAAAACTCTTTCTGAACCTGGATAATTTGGTAAATTCGTTCAATTCTAGAGGATGGTTCAAAGTAATTTGACATATAGTATGGACTGTTACGAGATGTTTTATTATTTGAACTTGCCACAAATTTCTTACTTGGATTATAAATTTTTGGTAATTGGTTTGGATAAATAAATCCTTGCCAATCTTTATTACCAAGCCAGGAAGGAGTCGGTATCAGAGGATTAGATTCTCTACGTACAGGAATAATACCCACGGGATAAATACCCATGTTTCCTTTAACATCAGCATAAGTGAAATTAAGTGCCGGAGAACCCCAGGTGCTGAGTGAATTAGTGAATTGATTCCAATCTTTTGCAGTAAGAATATTATATAAAGCTGTAGCCTCATTAGTAAGCTGTTGACCTGTCCAAGAGTAAGTTAAACAGTAATTTTTAAAATATTGATAATTTTGGTCATAATATTTATTATTAGTAATATTAGAAGGTTTTCTCAATAAATGAAAGTCAGAAATTACTGAAGATCTGTCAGTTGATCGTAAATAGTATGTAAAAGATTCTCTTTTTTTTATTTTAATAGTATCAGCTTTAAAATTAAATTTACGTTTCAATCCTGAAGAATTATAATAGTAATTTTGGTTAGCAATATCAACTTTATCTATAAAGAAATCACAATCATCAAGCATTACATTTGTGATACCCCAGGCAATATTATCATTTCTTCCAATTAAGAAAAAAGGAATGCCTGGTAGTGTAAACCCAGTAACATTAATATCATTGGATGTAAGATGGACTTGATACCATTTGGGTGGTAAACCTAGAGCTAGATGAGGGTCGTTAGCTAAAATAACCCCATTTGAAGATTTGCTCTTTTTTAACACCCACGAATTGCTTCCACCATTTGAATTATTTTTGTAATTAATATTAAAAAATGAAAGCAAATGATCGAATGTTTTTGAAACAATTGTCCTTGCACCTTTATCAATTAATCTAAGCTTCTTAGATGTATCCAATTTATTCATAATTTGAGGAAGTTTTATAATTGAATCATCAAGTACACATGGTGCCCAAGATGGATATTGAGGAACTAAGGACAGGGATTTTTCATTGCCAATTTTAGTAGCAATTTCTCCAATGGTAATGTCATTTATAAATCCTACACTCATATCAAAAGCCATAAGTTTTCCGATCAGAATACAATCAATTGGCGTCCAATCATATGGAATATAGTCAAGTGTTTGAAATTCAAATGGCAGAGTTTTATAATTGTTTTTTATAAAATAGTTAACTCCATCAGAATAAGCTATTAGAGCACTTTTTACACTTTTATTCAAACTAATATTGATCTTTGATGATACAGCATTTAAATCTAATCCTCTAAAAAACATATCGTAATCTAACGTCTCATCTCCAAAAACTTCAGATAATTCACCTTTAGCAGTTCTTCTCATTAAATCCATTTGCCAGATTCTATCTCTAGCATGGATATAACCCATCATAAAAAAAGCATCATTTTCGTTTTTTGTGATTATATGGGGAATACCGAATTGATTGAAATATACTTTACATGAATCTGAGATTTTATCTATTTCTGTGCAAAATTTTGACGGCGGCAATGAAATGCTAGAAATTTTTAAAATAAACAATAATACTGATATTATAAGTATCAGGATTGATATTGAAATGGCAAAAGTTTTATTAAAAAAAAATCTTCTAAACATAATTATTCTTAACTTACATCCAATTATTTTGTTTATACCAATTTATTGTAGATTTTAAACCATCATCTAGTAAGACAAATTGTTTGAAACCAAAATCATTTTTTGCTTTTTCTACAGAGCATGTCCAGTAATTCTGAACAAAATCCCGACCTTTATCAAAATTAAATATTGGTGGTTTAGCACTAAATTGTCCGAAAAATTCTGACAATCCGGCTAATGAATAAACAAGTAAATGTGGAATGCGAATTTTAATAAACATTTTTTTATTTAAAGCTGATTTTATGGAATCCATAATTGTATGCCAATTATATATCTCTTCAGAGGCGACAAAATATGTTTCGTTGATTGTGTTTTCCGAAAATGCAGAATCAATTATCCCTCTTACCAAATCATCAGAATGAATTAAATTTACATACTTTTGATTGAACCCAATTAATGTTCCCAATCCTTTGTTTGCAAGCTGAAAAATCTGTAAAATTGCCGGATCCCTTGGACCATAAACAGCAGGTGGTCTAATGATTGTAATTGGTAACTCTTTTTGATAACTGTTTACTACATCCTCTCCTTCTTTTTTACTTCTGCCGTAAGCAGTGATAGGTCTGCATTCATCATCTTCTGTTATTGGATTTGCAAAAGAACTTGCTGGGCCGGCAGCTGTCTGGCTACTAACGTGCAAGAATCTTTTAATGTTAGGAGCAGATTTTATTGTTGCTTCAAGCAGATTCTTAGTTGCATCTCGATTCCCTTTCAAAAATTCATTATAATTCTTTGCTGCGACAACACCGGCAATATGAAATATGTAATCAACATTTTCAACAGCACTATATAAAGAGTCAACATCCGATAAAGAGGCTTCAATGGTTTCAATATTTTTATCTTTTAGCCATCTTAAATTACTTGACTTTCTATAAATACATCTGACATCTATACCTTTGTCAATTAGAGCATCGGCTACATGAGATCCTATAAATCCTGTAGCACCGGTTATTAAAGCTTTCAGAAAACTCTCCGATAAAAAGTATTTAAATAATATTACAAAAATAAATATAAGAGATGGATTAATCTGAATTAATTATTAATAAAGCATGATTTTTTGAGAAATGTTAATTTTTTAAAGAATTCTAGAAAAATCATTCCTTGATGTATAGAATTAATTAATTAAGACGATTGATTTATCTTAACGGATTTACCCTCAATATGAATTATGAGAAATAATTTAAGAAAGTAAGGTAAGATTCAAATGAATTTAAAAAATGGCAAAACTACTTAATTTATTTTTTTTTGGAAATTATTTTCTAAAAAAGAGTAAAATCAATATATTGCATAAACTTTAATATTTATAATTTTTTTGTTTTTGGTGATTATATGAATAAAGCTGTAATAATGGCAGGTGGATTTGGTACAAGATTAAGACCTTTAACGATGACTATACCTAAACCTATGGTACCAATTTTAAATATACCAATGGTTCACCATATTGTAAATCTTTTGAAAACACATAATATCACAGAAATTGTATCTGTTCTTTATTTCCAACCTGAAGTCATAACCAATCATTTTGGTGATGGGTCTCATTTTGGAGTTGAAATGCAGTATGTTCAGGCACACGCAGATTATGGAACAGCTGGAGCCGTTAAGAATGCTTATGAGTATTTAGATAAAAGATTCATAATTATTTCTGGTGACGTACTGACTGACTTTGATTTAACAAAAGCTATTGATTTTCATGTAGAGAATAAATCCAAAGCTACAATTTTATTGACCAGAGTTCCATCTCCGCTGCAATATGGTATCGTTATGACAGATAAAGATGGAAAAATCACACGTTTTCTTGAAAAGCCTTCTTGGGGTGAAGTATTTTCGGATACTATCAATACTGGTATTTATATTTTAGAACCAGAAGTACTTGACTTAATTCCATATCAAGAAGAATATGATTTCAGTAAGGATTTGTTTCCCGAGATGCTTAGACTAAAGATGCCATTGTATGGATACATAGCCGAAGGTTACTGGAAAGATGTTGGAAACCTTAATGAATATCAGCAAGGGCAGATAGATGCACTACATGGAGACGTAAAACTTAATGTACTTGATTTCAAAAAAAATAATTTAAAAATTGGTAAACATTCCAAGATATCACCTACCGCTAAATTATCTGGAAATGTTGTTATTGGTGATAATACAATAATCGGTGATCAGGTTGTATTAATTGACTCTGTAATTGGCAATAATGTAGATATTGGAATGGGGAGCCGTTTATCTGGAGTGACACTTTGGGATAAAGTAAAAATAGGAAATTTTGCCGACATTACAGACAGCGTTATTTGTAATGATACTTCTATTGGAAATTCCACTACAATCGCTGAAAATGTTTTCATATCTGTCGGTTGTTCAATTGGCAATGGTGCTAAATTAATGGCAAACATTAAACTATGGCCACTTAAACATGTTGAGGATGGGGCAACGTTATCGAGGTCTATGGTTCAGGAAGAAAAGTGGTTAAGGGAACTATTCACTGACGCTAGAATCACCGGTATTTCTAATATAGAAATTCACCCAGAATTCTGTTCTAAACTTGGTTCTGCAATTGGTCTAACATTTGGAAAAAATGTTACATTGCTTGCATCAAGAGATCCAGATAAAGTTTCAAGAATAATGAAACGTGCCATAACAGCAGGGTTATCTTCTGTTGGAGTGAATGTAAATGATCTTCAGTCAACATCAATTCCGCAAACACGCCAAGAGCTAAGAACTGGAAAATATGCAGGTGGACTTCATGTGAGACGCTCTCCAAGGAATCCTGATAAAACCGATATTATTATTTTTAACAAAGAGGGGAGAGATATTCCTATTGCCCGCACAAAGACAATAGAAAGATATTTCTTCGGTGAGGATGTTCATAGAGTTCATCATAATGAAATTGGTCATATTTATTATCCAGAAAGAACAAACGAAATATATATTAATCGTTTTCTGCATTCAGTAAATATTGATTTGATACAACAGACCAAATTCAAATTGCTTGTTGATTATTCTTATGGATTAGCATCAACAATATTTCCATATATATTAGGTCAAATGCACGTGGATTCATTATCATTGCATGATTTTATTGATGCCACACGAAGATATTCTCCTAATACTGACAGTCATAACCCAGCTGATGATGAAGTTTCAACAATTATGAGATCCCTTCGGTATGAACTTGGATTTGTTATTGATCCAGGAGCTGAGAAAATTTCATTAATAGATG
Organism: uncultured Hyphomicrobiales bacterium; assembly: GCA_964464375.1. Classification (GTDB taxonomy): domain Bacteria; phylum Bacteroidota; class Ignavibacteria; order Kapaibacteriales; family UBA2268; genus CAIOZA01. The sequence goes on along the minus strand of CAYXFU010000008.1, from coordinate 36,027 downwards.
GTAGGGGAGTTCGTTACGATCATCAAAGGCTATTATCTTTAGTTGTTAAATTATTTCTAGAAACTAACAAACACAGGGAGCCATACAAAATAGCTGTATCAGTTTGTGCAAGTAAAGAAATTGATTTAATTGCTAAAGATTATAATGTTGAAGTTGTCAGAATAAAAAACAATCATTCAGCTATGATGGAATCTACTCGTGAAACTGATCAACATTTTGTTGGTGGTCTTTATGGTGGATTTATATTTTGTGACTTTTTATTTGCAAATGATGGTATGTATTCGATTGCTAAAATATTAGAAATGCTGGCTTTAACCAAAAGAGAAATCTTTGATTATGACAATGAGTTACCTAGAAGGTATCAGCATCAGACAATCGTAGATTGCCCATGGGAATTCAAAGGTATGGTTATGAGGAAAGCAATGGAATATTCGGAAAGTTTCACAAGAGAATTAGTAGAAGGAATAAAAATATTCATTGATGATGATTGGATTCTGATGATGCCGGATCGTGAAAATCCAGCTTTCCAAGTCATAGCCGACAGCGGCAATTACGATACTGCCCAATCGATAAGTAAGAAATATGGAGCTCTTGTTACTCATTGGATCGAAGAAGCATAAACTTTATTTATTATACTGTTACATCTACCTTAATATTCAGGTAGGTGTAACAATAATTAATTGATATTTTTTGCGTCCTATATTTTCAATTAAAATAATTCCTAATAATTTGATTTAAATCTTATTAATTTTTAATAAAATACAGTAAAAAATGATATATCCTAACACAGCATTTGAAGAAGAACTATATTTTCAATATATAAGAGAACCCGAATCTGTTTCTCCCGAATGGCGCCAATATTTCAACATGAAACAAGCAAATAATGTTGACCTTTCACCTGAAAACCAATCAAAATTAGTTCTTAAAAATACTGAAAAATCACAACTTTCAGTTGAATCAAATGGATTAGAACTAGAAAAATTAAATTCTGTACAAACTAAAATTGTAGAGAATATGCATAGTAGTCTCGAAATTCCAACAGCGTCTTCAGTAAGAATGATTCCAGTTAAAGCTCTTGATGAGAATCGTAGAATTATTAATAAATATCTTGCTAAGCTTAAACGACAGAAAGTATCCTTTACACATATTCTTGCATGGGCTATTGTACGAGCTTTAATTAAATATCCAAGTTTAAATTGTTCTTTTGAACAAAAGGATGGAATTTCGTATCGTGTTCATAAAGATTCAATCAATTTTGGATTAGCCGTTGATATTACAAGAAAAGACGGAAGCAGAATTTTAATGGTTCCAAATATCAAATCTGCTCAAAATCTTGCATTCCTTGAATTCATTGAATCTTTCGATACAATCCTAACTAAAACAAGAAATAACAATATAAATCCTGAAGATTTAAATGATACAAGTATCACTCTGACGAATCCAGGTATGATTGGGACAACATTCTCAAATCCTAGACTTATGTCTGGGCAAGGATTGATAATTGCTTGTGGTGCAATAGATTATCCTATGGAATTTCAATCTGTAAATCCTTCAATGCTTACTAAACTAGCCGTATCAAAAACTGTAACTATTACTAATACTTATGATCATAGGATAATTCAAGGTGCAGAATCAGCAGAATTTCTATCTTATCTACATAAAATTCTCATAGGATCCGAGTTTTTCTATGATCAAATTTTTGCAAGTTTAAAGATTCCATTTGAACCCGTTAGATGGTCAGTAGATCTATCAAAGGTTAATAAGTTAGGTGAAACAGATCAGTTTGAAATTATTGAAAAAGGAGCGCACGTTATTCAGCTAATTAATGCATTCAGAGTACGTGGTCATCTGTTAGCATCAGTTAATCCTCTAGGGTTATCATCTTATTATTACCCCGAACTTGAACCTTCATATTATGGCTTTACTATTTGGGATCTCGACAGAATCTTTCATGCAGATGACACCTGGGCAGAAAATAATCTACCATTACGTGATATTATTGAATTAATGCGAGAATCATATTGTGGTAATATTAGTATAGAGTTCATGCATATCCAAGATCCAGATAAAAAGGAATGGGTAAAACACCAAGTTGAAACCACAAGATTTACTCACGAGTTTTCACGATCCGAATCAATTAAAATTTTTGAAAAGATTGTTGAGTCAGAAGAATTCGAGAATTTTATTCATACTAAATTTGTGGGATCAAAACGTTTTTCACTTGAAGGAAGTGAATCATTCATTGTACTAGTTAATAAAATTTTCGAACTTGCTGCTGATAACAATTTAAATTCGGTTGTTATGGGAATGGCACATAGAGGTAGGCTGAATGCCTTGGTAAATCTGATGGGTAAATCTGTTGAAAAAATATTTAAAGAGTTTGAAGGATATATGGATCCTGAATCGTATCAAGGTTCAGGAGATGTAAAATATCATTTAGGCGATAGAGGTGTTTTCAATTCTGTTCACGGGAATTCAGTAAATGTTATTCTAGCCTCTAATCCTAGTCATCTCGAACTAGTGAATCCTATTATTGAAGGTATGGCAAGAGCTCTCAATAATCAAATTCATGATGATTCATTTACAAAAAACCTTCCTATTCTTGTTCATGGTGATGCCGCCTTTGCTGGTCAGGGGATTGTTCAAGAAACTCTTAATCTCTCACAACTAGAAGGTTACAAAACTGGTGGGACAATTCATATCATTATTAATAACCAAATAGGTTTTACTACAAATTCTCTTGATGCAAGATCAACTTTGTATGCTTCTGATGTTGCAAAAATGATCCAGGTTCCGATAATTCATGTAAACGGTAATGATCCAGAGTCAGTTGCTACATCCGCTATATTTGCCTATGATTTCAGGGAAAAATTTGGATGTGATATTATTATCGATATGTTATGCTATAGGAAATATGGACATAATGAGTCAGATGAACCTGCATATACTCAACCTTTACTTTATAAAAAAATTAAAGCGATGAGTCCAATAAGTAAAATATTTGCTTCTGAACTTGTTAATGGAAAGATAATCGAGAAGGAAGAAATTAATTTAATAGTGAAAAGAAAGCGAGATTCTTTAAATGAAGCATTTGTTAATAGATCAACCATCAAATCTACAAAGAAAGAAAATCAAACTGTTAAAAAATTATTCTCTGATGAACAGTTAAATACAGCTGTAAATTCCGAAACATTAAGAATGATAGCCGAAAAAATTACTCAATATCCTACTGATTTTAAAGTGAATCCAAAGCTTCAACAATTACTCAAAAAGAGAAAGGAAATGGTTAAATCCGATCAATCTGAAATAGATTGGGCTATGGCAGAAGCATTAGCTTTCGGGTCACTACTAATTGAGAGCAAAGAAATTCGCTTTACAGGTCAAGACTGTCGGCGTGGAACATTCAGTCAAAGACACGCAGTTTTCACAGATATAGAAACTGAGGATCAATATATATCTTTAAATCATATATTAAAAAATCAATCAAAAATCAAGATTTTTGATAGTCCTCTCTCTGAACTTGCTGTATTAGGTTTTGAGTATGGTTATAGTGTTTTATCGGGTAATTCATTAGTAATCTGGGAAGCTCAGTTTGGTGATTTTGCCAATATGGCACAAGCTATGACAGATCAAATAATAGTATGTGCTGAATCAAAATGGGCTCAAACTTCGAATCTTACAATGTTGCTTCCTCATAGTTATGATGGACAGGGTCCTGAACATTCAAGTGCACGTTTAGAAAGGTTTCTTCAACTTTGTGCAGAAGATAATATAATCGTAGGCAATTATACAACTCCTGCAAATTATTTTCACGCTTTAAGAAGACAGTCATTAAGTCCTATGAGAAAACCCTTGATAATAATGACACCTAAAGGAATGCTTCGTCATCCATTAGCCGTATCCTCGATCGCCGATTTATCTGAAGGAAAATTCCAGCATATTATTGATGATTCTTTCGTTAATCCAATAAATGTAAAATCAATTACATTCACTACCGGTAAAATCTATTACGAGCTCCTAGCTAAACGTCAGAGTGAAAAGATAGATAATGTTGCCCTAGTAAGAATCGAACAGCTCTATCCATTGCATACATCTCAAATTGAGGCAATTCTAGCAAAGTACAGTAAAGCTGAAAATATCATTTGGGCTCAGGAAGAACCCAAGAACATGGGAGCATGGTCTTTTATATCTCCTAGGCTAAGTGAATTGATTGATGGTAAAATGAAAATTATTTATATAGGTAGAAAAGCAAGTGCATCAACAGCATCTGGTTCTTTTGTAATTCACTCGGCAGAGCAAAAAGAAATCATTGACAATGTAATGTCATATTATACAAAGTAAAAGTATCTATCGACCCTATTAAAAAAAGAGGACTTCTCAATTGAGATTGTCCTCTTTTTTCTTAATTAAACAAGTAATTATTTTACTGGGATTGTATCAAGAGATAATTTTTTCCCATTTGAATATTCAATTAAAGTTGGTTGCCAGCCTGCATATAGATTAGGAACTTTTTTGTCTAACATCTCTCTTAATTTAATGTCATTTTGGTTTTTTTCATCGAATGGAAAAGTTGAATTAAATTGCGATAAAGTATTTGCCTTGATTTCCTGTGTAACATTGATTCTAAAACCACGAATCATTTGATTGGTTTCATCAACGAATTTTAATAAACCAACAACATGTTTAATATCTTGTTTAGATTTATTTTGAATTGCAAAACCGAACACATTGAACTTTTTATCTCCCTCATCCTTAGATTGCCATCCCAAATATTTAAAACCATGAGAAACCTGAACTGCAGTTGTTACTAATCCTGAGACACTCGATTCTCTTAAGAAATCTCTCTGTGAATCAATTATTTGACCGATAGTTTTCCCATTGAGTGAATCTAATGTCATAGAATTGCGAGCAAGACTTGCTGAAAACATTTCAATATCTTCATTTTTTAATGCTTTATCGATCTTCATTTTGTCAATGATATCTGGGATATTTGTTGTATTGAAAATTTCAGATTTAATAGGGGAGTTATCCACTTTAGTGCAAGAAGAAATGAGTAAAAGTGTGACGAATAATCCAGAAATAATCAAAACTAAAGTACGCTTCATAAAGTCTCCAAGATAAAATTTATAAATCAATTGTTCAATATTCAAATAATTTAAAAACAAAAATAAGTATAAGTAATCTAATATCAATTTTTTTCTAGATCATCGATCATTCTTTTTAATAATCCAAATCTTAATCCTTTACCACTTACAATACAATAATTTTGTTGAAAGTGTTTTAAGGCTTCAATTAATATTAATGTTCCAGTTGTTATTACATCAGCTCGTTTAGGATGTATTTTCATTTTATTTATAATGTAGTTTATATCATTCGAAATAAACTCATCTAATAGATTATTTAGAGCGTCCATAGTTAATCTATATCCATGAACTCGGTCAAAATCATATTCCGTTAACTTTAAATCTATAAAAGCCAAAGTTGTTGGAGTACCGGCAACAGCAAAAAATGATGCAATACTTTCCGGAATAATAGTTTTTTGAATTTTATATTTAATAAAATCAACTATATTTGATAATTCAATTTGTGTGGGTGGATGGGATTTAATAAATCTTTCTGTAAGTCTAACTGCACCGATTTGTATACTTGATTTACAAGAAATCAGACCATTTTCTCCAGAGATAAATTCAGTAGAACCACCTCCAATATCTATTACTAAAGAGGTGTTTAAATCCTCAACTGTACCCATAAAGCTCATTTGAGCTTCTACTTTGCCAGTTATTATTTCAAAGTCTGCATCAATAGCAGTTTTTAACTCTTCAATAACAGAATCTGAATTCTGTGCATCTCTTAATGCACTTGTACAAACAATATTAATCTTACAAACTGAATATTTTTTGCAAATATCTGAGTAGTTATTTAAAATAGTTTTTGCTCTGTTTATTGCCTCAATTTTAATTATTCCTGACTTGTCAAGATCCTCACCTAGTCTGGCGATTTCATGATAATCGCCAAGTATCAATGGTTCTCTGTCAGGTTTGACTTTTGCAATTACCATTAAAATTGTATTTGTACCGATATCAATTGCCGCAATATTCTGTTCTATCATTTTATCAAGCCCTAAAATGAACAGCTATCCATTCATCTACATTCATTGTTTCAATATGCTCTAATCCTGCCTTCTCAGCGGCTTTAATTATTTCAGATTTATCATAGATTAGTACTCCGGAAATAATCAAATCTCCATTTGAATTCTCAAGTGCTTTTTTAAATTTTGAAAATGAAGGAGTTAAAAGGTGGGTGTACATATTGGCAGCTATGCCATCACATTCAGGTAGTTCTATATCTAGTATGCTTGCTAATTTAAGATCAATTTCGGTGGTAATATTATTAAGTGCCAGATTCTCCTTAGTATTTTCTATTGACCACTCGTCGAAATCAAATGCAAATACACTACTTGCACCAAGTTTGATTGCAAGAATTCCAAGCACACCTGTACCTGTTCCTGCATCTATCCACTTTGATCCTTGTTTTACTGAATTTTCTAATAATGTACACATCATTCTTGTTGTTGCATGATGACCTGTTCCAAATGACATTTTAGGATTTATTACTAGCTTGATATTATTAGTTATCTGATCAATTGCCCATTCAGGTGTAATGGCAATTCTGTCATTAATTATTATTGCAGAAATAGATTTTTCCCATTCTTCATTCCAATTCTTATCATAAATAATTTCTTCTTTAATGATTTTTGCACCTGGACTGGTTTTTTTTAAATCTTCAATTAACATCCGCTTCACAGTGTCATTCCATAATATTTCTGGGATTGTGATGATAATTTCATCAATTTTCTCTTCAATACCAGTAATTGGATAATTTGAAATAAATCCATAAGCAATTTCAAAGGATTCTTCGGGTAATGAAACAAAAATATTTATATAGCCTTTTTCGTGATTCATATATTAAAATTAGTAATTTTTTAATAGTGTATTAAGTTTTATTTTTAAATTGCACTCGAAATAATGCACGAATACAAAACTATGTAATAATAACAGGATACCAAAATATTGACAGAAAAATTAAAAAATATAAAAATGCTTGTAATGGATGTTGATGGAACTTTGACAAATGGTAAGGTCTTTTATTCTAAAAATGGGGAAGAGGTAAAAGTTTTTTCAATAAGAGATGGCATGGGAATCGAATTATTGAGAAAGGGTGGAATTATCACTGCAATCATTACAAGTGAAAATTCCGAAATTGTCACTGCCCGAGCCAATAAACTTAAGATAGAACACGTCATTCTCGGTAGTCACAATAAAAAACAAGATTTAAAAGATTTATCTTTGAAGGTTGGAATAAGCATTGATTGCATAGCATTCATTGGTGATGATATTAATGATATCCAGGCTATGCAGGTAGCAGGAATTGGTGCTTGTCCTAAGGATTCCACTGAACAGGTTCTTATGATAGCAGATTATATTTGCGCTCATGAGGGAGGCAATGGGGCAGTAAGAGAATTAGCTGAAAAAATATTATTATCACAAAACAAACAAATAACATTACCAGAAAGTTGGTAATTGAAAGGAAAAGTCATTATGTCTAACAAAGAAAGCAATTATTTGAGAGGATTCGCTGCTGGTGCATTAATCGGTGGTCTAGCTGGTGCATTAACTGCGTTGTTATTTGCTCCTAAAAGTGGCAAAGAATTTCGTCAGGATATTTCGGAAAAATCTTCCGAAATTTATGATAAGGCATCAGAGTATTTTGAAAATATCGAAGGTACTGTAGGAGCGGTTGTATCATCAACAATGAATGAAGGTAAAGTTAAAGCTCAGAGTATTGTTGACTCTGCCAGAAGACAAGCAGAAAATATTTTGGAAAATGCAGAAAAGGTTGTGTCTGATGCTAAATCAAAAGCATATTCTTTAAAGGATACTGTAGAGAATAAATTAGAGAATTTTAAAGATGCCACAAAAGCTGGTGCAGAAGCCTTCAAAACTGAAATGAAAAGTTGATTTTTTAAACTATTTTGAGTAATAAACATGGATATTAACACAATAGCTGTTTTGGGTTTAATCTTAGCGGTAATTGTATCGTTATTTCTAATTTTATCCTTAAGATCACTTACGAAACTTCTACAGGAATCAACAAATTCAATTACAATCTTAACTAAAGATGTTTCAAAGAACCTTACAACACTTACAAATGATTTTACCGAATTAAAGGTTAAAATTTCTGAAACTCTTGATGGAGTTAACATAGCTACAAAACAATTGACAAACACTGCACAGAACTTAGATAATGAAGTACAGAAAGCAAACGATATAATTAACACAGTCAGTAGTTTGGTAAATTTAGTTTCACATAAGATATATCCACCATTAAACTATGCTGCAACATTGGTCAGCGCATCGACAAAGGCTGTCAGTACATTTGTTGAATTTTTCTCAAGGAAATAGATACCCGATACAAAATTACAAAAAAAACCTCAATCATTTGTTTGAGGTTTTTTTGTAATTGTCTGTAAAGTTATTGAGATGTTAGTATTCTAAGATAATTGTGGCTTAACAACATATTTTTCGGCTAAAAGATACGCACCAAAGAAAATTAAAGTAAAGAACAAGTCACCAATTAGAGAGAAGCTAAACATTTCAAGAGGTGAATACCTAAAAAATGGTAAACCCATCAAATATGCCTGGTTTAAACCTGCCAAATTTAGAGGATATAAACCACTGCTGAACCAAAAGGCAAAGTTGGTTAGTAAATAAAATATTAAAGATGAAGAAAGTGAGGTTAAAAGGATTCTTGATACTTTTATATTTGATTTTAATGACATCCCGAGAAGTACACTTATGGCAAAAGCAAGATATACTGACCAAATTGCACTATAAAAGCCAAAAAAGAGATCAGTGATCAGCATTGTAACAATTGGTATAGCAAAGGCAATTCGCTTATCAGAAAAAACAGCCCCACCAAAAATTGCCATAGCCATTATCGGAGTAAAGTTTGGGGGATGTGGAAGAAATCTTGATAATGCTGCAGAAATTATCAAGAGGATAGCATAAAAGTTGCGGTTTTTTAAAATATTCATTTTGTAACCTTTATTATAATTTTTAAAATTTGTATTTGTCGCGTCATCATTTCATGTTAGTTTACATAATACAGATTATATTACATTTACTTGTTTCATATATTATCCGTTTTATCGTCTGATATTAGTAGCCTGAGAGCCTTGATGAAGTCAGGATCATTACTATTAATTTTCTGAATAAGCTTAGATTTTAGTTCTTCTAACATTATTTTTTTTAATCTTAAATCATTTACATCATCACTGCTTAAAAATTTACTGTTTTCCATGATCTTTACAACATGCAACTATGGATTTGATTATTATTTATAACATAAACAGGCTTACCAGTTAATTCAAAGTTATGGAACGGAGTGTTCTTGGATTTTGATTTAAATTCTGACTTGTTTACAGTCCATTTTGCAACTGGATTAAAAATTGTAATATTAGCCATTTCACCAACTTTAAAATGAATCTCTTTCAATTTTAGTATTTTCCTTGGATTAACTGACATCTTTTCTACTAACATCTCTAAAGTTAAATTGCCAGTTTTTACTAAATAATTAAGTGATAAACCAACAGCTGTTTCTAAACCAATAATGCCGTTTGGAGCTTTGTCGAATTCAACATGTTTCTCATGTAATGAGTGTGGTGCATGATCTGTTGCAATACAATCAATAGTTCCATCTACTAATCCTTCGATAAGGGCATCTATATCATCCTGAGTTCTTAAAGGTGGATTCATCTTATGTCTAGTATCGTAATTTGTAAGAACTTCATCGGATAACACAAAATGATGTGGGGTAACTTCACATGTGATCTTTTGCCCACGTTTCTTTGCTTCCTTTATGATATTTACAGCTCCTTTAGTGCTAATGTGGGACACATGATATTTCATGTTACCACAATAATCAGCTAACTTAATATCACGATCAATTATTATTTCTTCTGCAATATGAGGATATCCTTTTAAACCTAATTTTCCGGAAATTACACCCTCGTTTGCCGAAAAATTTTCAGTTAAAGTGTGATCTTCACAATGTTGCGAAATTAGTAAATCTTTTGTTCCTGCATATTCAAATGCTCTTCTCATAACATCCGAACTCAAGACACAATCTCCATCATCAGTGAACATTCTGACAGCGTATTCATTCAATTCAAACATAGGAGAAATAGCTTTACCATGTCTCCCCTGTGTTAATGTGCCAGATACCTCTACATCAACTAAGTGATTCTTAGCTTTATTTCTAATGAATTCTACGACCTGTGGGTTATCAATTGGAGGATTAGTGTTGGGCATACAAAGAACGCCTGTAAAACCACCATTCGCAGCTGAATTTGCTCCAGATTCGATGTCCTCTTTGTACTCATATCCTGGTTCCCTAAAATGAACGTGCATATCAAAAAAGCCTGGAGAACAGACTAAATCATCGGATAGGACAGTCTCGGTTTCTTCATCAATACTAGGTTCTTCTTTGCCAATATATGCGATTAGACCATCTTTAACCCAAATATTGAGTTTTTCATTCAAATTATTATAAGGATTAATTACGTGAATTCCTCTAAAATAAATATTCATTCTTGCTCCAGTTAACAAATTCAATGTGATACATTTTCAAAAAATACAAATTAGTAAAAAGAAATAAATAATAATCTACAAGAAAAAAAAAGAAATTAATTTTTTTAAGTACGATTACATTCATTATGCCTAAAACAATCAATCAGATGATCATTGACCATACCTGATGCTTGCATGAATGCGTAACATATAGTAGATCCTACAAATTTAAATCCACGTTTTAAAAGATCTTTACTCATCAAATCTGATATTTCAGTCTTTGCTGGTATCTGTTTCGTTTCAGTAAATTTATTTACGATAGTTTTTCCAAAAGAAAATTGCCATATATACTGATCGAAAGTTCCGAATTCCTTCTGTATATCAAGAAACGATTTTGCGTTTTGGATTGTAGCGTTAATTTTTAGTTTGTTTCTAATAATTCCACTATTATTCATAAGTGATGTAATTTTATTTTCATCATATAATGAAATTATTTGAGCATCAAAGTTATCTAATGCTATTTGAAAATTAGCTCTCTTATTAAGAATTGTCGACCAACTTAAACCTGCTTGAAAGGCGTCAAGAATAATGAATTCAAAAAGCTTTCTATCATCATGTAGAGGTGTTCCCCACTCTTCATCGTGATATTCAATCATTAGTTCATTATTTCCTGGCCATGGACATCTATTCATCTGTCTCACCTTTAAGAAAGTCAATCCTCTCAATTATTTCATCAATTCTATTTTCCTGTGGACTGAGTCCATTGAATCTGTAAGCTACATTCCCTTCCCTATCGATTATCATTAGAGTTGGCATACCAGTTACTGTATAATTAATATATGCTTCATTTAAATAATCGGTATAAATTGGAATATTCAATTTGTTTTTATTAACAAAATCTGTGATAGTATTCTTCTCAAGATTTTTCTGGAGAAGAATTATTGGATAAATTAGCACATCACTGCTACTCTGATAATGGGCATATAAACTCTCAAGTTTGGAAATATAGTCGACGCAAGGGTCACAATCAAAGTTCCAAAAATAAAGAACCAGAATTCTTCCCTGGAAAACTGATAATTGTAGGTTAACATCATTATAAGTAGAAATTGATGGGAATTTCAATTTATCACTACATCTTTCAAAATTAAGTTGGTCTACTTTTCTGGCAAATGCTAAATTATCCAAATTTGATTTATAGTCAGAAAAGGCTTGTAAGGGAAATAATTTAGAATGAACGATACTATTAAGGCTGTCACTATAAGATGCATTAATATCGTATATATAACAGTATTCATTTAATGTTAAATAATCATTATAATTAGCATTTAAATAAAACACATCAGCAATAATCTTCAATAAAGTATTGTTAATAGATCTTATATTGTAATCTCTAAAAACTTGATAAATAATACTGTTATCTAATGTAATACGATATTTTAAGTATAATATGTCAAGTATCATATTATTAATATTGTTAATGGCATCAATTGAAGAATTTAAAGATTGGTTGATAACCAATTTAATATTTAATTTTGATATTGCAGAATCAATGTAAGCTAATGCTTCACTTTTCTTCTCAGATTCTGTTAATGATAAATCAAATGAATTGTTAAAAGTCAGGTTCTCAGCAAATTGGTAGAGTACCTCTGGTGGTGTTGCGGGTAAATTTAATAATGCATGGATTTCTGGGTATTTCTTTGTTTGCAAATAAGATTTAATCAAAGCAAGATATACACGTTCATTATATTCTGAAGCAGGATGCTTACGTAAAAAGGATAAAGATTTATCAACAAAACTATCAAATTTTTCTATTTTAGATAATGTTTCAAAATCATGATCTTCAGCTAATTTTGAATTAGGGAAATCTTTAGCAAATTTTAACTCAATGTCAAGAGCCTTTTCCTTGTTACCAAGAGTTCTTAGTGCTTTGGTAATTGCAGTAATATCATCTTCAGATTGATAATTAATATTAGTTGAACTAATTATTCTTTTCAATCTGTCTTCGTATTCAGTCTTCTGGATTTTAAAGGTTTCATACTGAAGAGATAATAGGGCTATCTTAACTTTAATATTATCAGGATAAAGAGTCAGTTCTTTTTCAAAATTAGAAATGGCTTTTTCAAAAGAAGGATTGCGGCTACAGTTTTTAGGAAAACTACCTAAATATGAGAATCCAGATTTAAAATAACCTCCTTGTTTGACCATTTTTGAATCATTGTAAACCAAGAAATCCCAATATTCTCCTTCTTTTGTATCAAAATCATACCGATCACCAACTTTAATTAAGCCAAATAATGTATTCTTAGGAATAACGAAGCTACCTTTTAAAGTATCTTTAGCATATTTTTTAAGTGTTATGTTTGCTAATTCAGGTACATTTGAGTTTTTATTAAACAAATATAGAAACGCAAAAAGACTGTCACTTTGCTTGAACATGGTCTTTAGTGAATAAGTAAAAAATAAAGTATCGTTCTCAATTGGCTTTACTTTATTAAACTTTAGTTCGTTTGCTTCAAGTGAAATCGTCAATATAATAAATAGAATTAGCGTGGAAAAGCTATAAATCTTTTTCATGTTTAAAATCCTATATGTAACATAATTTCTAAAATCTTTTTTTAATTTTATTGTTTTTAAGTTCTTCTTTAATTAATTCGAAAGCTTCGTCAGATGAATTTACGAACCTAAATAAATTCATGTCTTCTTTACTAATCATTCCCATTTCAATAAGATAATCAAAATTAATTATCTTATTCCACCAATCTTGACCATATAGAACAATAACCTTAGGTTTACTCATCTTTCCAGTTTGCCGTAAAGTAAGAATTTCCATCAGTTCATCAATCGTTCCGAATCCTCCAGGAAAAACAACCATTATCTGAGCTAAATACACCAGCCAAAATTTCCTCATGAAAAAATAATGAAACTCAAAATTCAATTCTTTGTGGATATATGGGTTTGGATGTTGTTCAAATGGTAAACTAATATTTAATCCAATTGATGAGCCTCCGGCTTCAAAAGACCCCCTATTGGCAGCTTCCATTATACCCGGACCACCACCTGTGGAAATATGAATCTGATCTTGCTTAGGAACTGAATTAGACCATTCGGTTAGTCTATATGCCAAAACACGAGCATCCTCATAATATTGGGATAACTTCAATTTATTTTGTGATATCCTTAGTTCTTCATTGAGTTGATCAATTTCAGAATCTGTATTTGTTTGAGATAGCTTTTCATTTAGAATACTAATTTTTTCCAATAAAAGTTCTTCCGGGTGAATTCTGGCAGAGCCAAAGAAAATTACAGTACGTTTTATACCAAAAGCCTTTAATTTTTGTTCAGGATAAAGATATTCGGATATCAATCGAATTATTCTTCCCTCACTGCTATGAATGAAGTTCTTATTATCGTAGGCTTTAAAAGTTGATTTATAATGTTTTTTTATCTGATCCATAATTAATTATTTAAATTTTGAAACTGTAATTGTATAATTTGGAATAAATTCCACCATTTTCCAAAAGTTCTTTATGGGTTCCTATTTCTCTTACCTGTCCGTGATGCAAAACTACAATTTTATTAGCTCTCTTGATAGTTGAAAGTCTATGGGCTATTATTATGGAAGTTTTATCTTTTAATAAGTTTTGAAGTGAGGATTCAATTAATCTTTCTGTTTCCGTATCAATATTTGAAGTAGCTTCATCTAATATCAAAATATCTGGTTTATTAAAATAAGCTCTAGCAAAAGAAATTAATTGTCTTTGGCCAGAAGATAAGGTTGAACCACGTTCCATCACCTCGTTACCATATTGATTGGGTAAACCTTCAATAAATGAATCAGCACCAACAGCTAAAGCTGATTTACGAATATCATCATTGTTAAAGTCTTTCCCTAGATGTATATTATCGGATACAGACCTTGAGAAAAGAAAAACGTCCTGCATAACCAAAGAGATTTTACTTCTTAATTCTGTTACATTAATAGATCTTATGTCCCGACCATCTACCAGAATTTGTCCAGAGTCATAATGATAAAATCTTAACAGTAGATTAATCAATGTTGATTTCCCAGAACCGGTAGCTCCAACAATAGCCACAGTTTCGCCTTTTTGTACAAAGAAATTAATATTTTTTAGAACTTCCTTTTCTCCATCATAACTAAAGCTAACATCTTTAAATTCTATACCAGATTTTAATCCTAAAAAATCTGATGGTTGTTCTTGTTGAGGAGTGATGTCATCAGTATCAAGAAGATCGAAGATTTTTTCGGCAGCAGCCATAGCACTTTGAAGCGTAGTATATTTTTCTGTCAAATCCCTTATTGGTCTAAAGAACATTTCAGTGTATTGAAGAAAAGCTATAAGAGTACCTATTGTCATTAATCCTGAAAGGATGTTACCTGCTGTATACCAAATAACAATACCTAGTGAAATTGTACTTATTATTTCAATTATTGGAAAGAAAGAAGCATAATAAAATACTGTGCGAACCCATAAAACTCTATTTTCATTATTGATTGAGTCGAATTCAATTGACTTATCAATTTCTCTATTAAACAATTTAATAATCGAAATACCAGATAGATACTCGTTAAGAAAAGAATTCATCTTTGCTACATTTAATCTGATACCTCTAAAGATTGTTCTAACTTTTTTCCTGAATATTGAAGTTGAGACAATCAGTAATGGAAGAATTGATAATGCTATTAGGCTAAGTTGCCAATTTATAAAAAACATGAATCCCACGATCCAAATAATAAGAAGACAATCTGCGATTATCATCACAACACCTGATGAAAACATCTCATTCAAGCCTTCAATATCATTAGTAACTCTAGTAACTAAACGTCCAACCGGATTTTTATCTAAAAATCTGAAATTTAATTTTTCTATATGATCAAATAATTTTAATCTGATATCAAGAAGAACTTTCTGTCCTACCCATTGCATAAGGTAGGTCATTAAAAATTGCATTACTCCATGGAAAAGGATTGTCCCTGATATTAGAAGAATAATCTCTAATAAACCGGTAAGGTTTGATGTAGCGATATATTTGTCAATGGCTATTCTGGTTAGATATGGTCTTAAAGGTCCAAGTGCTGAAGTTAAAATTGTTATAAATAATGCCAATATTACATATTTTTGATATGGTTTCAGAAATACAAATAATCTTTTAATTAGCTTCCAATCTAAAGCTTTAATTTCATCATCTTTTAGTTGTTGATTTATCATTTTTTACCTTGCTAAATGGTATCCACCATCAATTATCAAATCTTGACCCGTTATATACTTTGACGCGGTTGCAAAAAAATAAATGCCATCGAAAATATCATCTACGTAGGCTGATCTTCCCATAGGAATTCTATCTTTTGGTAAAGACCAAGATTCATCCGGTCCTTTTTCGTCTAGTTGTATTTCTCCGGGGCAGATGCAATTCACGGAAATTTTAGGTGCTAATTCGCGGGCTAAAGCTCTTGTCAATTGGA
>CAYXFU010000008.1:18165-19867 GCA_964464375.1 uncultured Hyphomicrobiales bacterium | reverse complement strand
GGTATTCTTCCCTTCCAAATCTCATGACCACCAAGAGAGCCAATATTGACTATTCTACCGTTATCCTTAACAAACGTTGAATAGACTTTGGATGTATAGAATTGTGAAGATAAATTACTATCAATTACATGTTTCCATAGTGAATCATCAATCTCATTAATTTCCTTTATAGTTGGATATACGCCTGCATTATTGACCATCACATCAGGAACACCAAAATTTTGAAAACAATTTTCGAAAGCAGTTTGAATTTCATTTAAATTAGTTACATCACATTTAAACTTGATAACTTTAATATCAAAGTCCTTCAATTCAATTAATGTATTTTCTGATTCATCTTCTGAATTATTATAACAAAAAGCAACATCCCAGCCTTTATTGGCAAATTTCAGACAAAGTCCGCTGCCTAATCTTTTTGCTCCACCTGTAATAAGAACTGATGACATATTTTTAAACAAGTTTTAATTACTAAATTCGTTAATTTAAGTTATAAAATAGGATTAAAATCAGAAAAGAAACACGGCGATAAATGAATAAAATTGATAAAAATAGAAAAAAAAATCTAAAATGGATTTTCACACTTCTTTTTTGGTTTCTATTTGAAATTTTATCTACTCAATTATCGTATTCTCAATTAAAAACTTTTCGTGTTTTTTTTATTGATAAAGGACCCGAAAAATTTGACAAAGGCTCAGCACTTTATAAAAAAACTTATGAATCTCTCGCTCCAAAAGCTTTGAGTAGGAGATCAAAAGTGCTGTCTTTTGATAATATTATAAGCATTAGTGATGCTCCTGTTTATGAAAAATATATAAATGCAGTACTTGATTTAGGAGCAAAGAAGATTCACTCTCTTAAGTGGAGAAATTACATTGTTGTCGAGTGTGACTCGTTAATTTCAAATGATATCAGAGATTTACCATTTGTCATAAATGTTAATCCTACATCCTCAAAGCTCCAAATCCAAACTATTAATTCTCCTAGAAGTATTCAAAAGAAATTCGATCTTTCACAAATATTTATTGAAAATACTATTGATAATTGTGGTCTGTTCTTATATGGAGATTCTTTTTTTCAAAACTCTCTAATGAGTTCTGATTTACTTCATAATATTGGTATAACTGGAGATTCCATTATAATTGGTGTTCTCGATAATGGTTTTAAATGGAGAAATCATAACGCTACAAAATTCAGTAATGTAATTGCAGAATTTGATTTTGTTCAACTTGATTCAGTAACATCAAACCAAGGTGACGATCCATCTAATCAGGATGGACATGGTACTTTGGTTTTTTCAACTATTGCTGGATATTATCCAGGGAAACTTATTGGTACTGCTTCAAATGCAAAGTTTTACCTTGCTAAAACAGAATCAATGAAAGGAGAAACAAGAATTGAAGAGGATAATTATGCTGCAGCAATGGAATGGCTTGAGTCATTAGGAGTTGACATTACAACTTCATCATTAGCCTACAATAATTTTGATTCTTCTGAAGAACCATATCATTATGATCAAGATTTTAATGGTTCTTCATCAATTTCAGCATCTGCTATCAACGAAGCTGTTAAGCGTGGTGTTGTCTGTCTAAATGCAGCAGGTAATTCCGGACCCAGTCCTAAAACACTTAATACACCTGCTGATGCCGATAGTGCAATTACTGTAGGTGCCTTGGTTTTATCAAATAATTCAATTACACCAACT
>CAYXFU010000008.1:0-18155 GCA_964464375.1 uncultured Hyphomicrobiales bacterium | reverse complement strand
ATTTTTCATCAAGAGGACCAACAGCAACTGGAGAAATCAAACCCGATCTGTCAGCTCTGGGCTATAAAGTCGTTTGTGTTAATCCAGATTCTTCTGATGGATTTATTTCTGCTAATGGTACTTCATTGGCAACTCCTCTTCTAGCTGGAGCGATTGCACAAATTCTTTCAGCTTTTCCTGAAAAGAAACCATGGGAGGTTAGAAAGTTATTATACAGCTACGCATCAGTTTATCCAGAGAAAGATAATAATATTGGATTTGGCTATCCGGATATAATGAAATCTATGAAGAATGCCGGTACTGTTATTGCTCCACCTTCTTCCTATCCTATAGATGAATTCCAAAGAGTTGTGTTTTATATTATTCCTGATTCTAAGTTAGCTCAGGAACCATTTTTATATTTTAAATTTAATTCTACTGAAGTTAATTTTAAACTTTATAAAACAAAATTTGATTACCAATATGCATGCGATATTCCAATTTCATTTTTTATAAACGATACAGCACTTTGTCGTCTATCTGTCTCAACAATCCAATCTTTAAGAGAATATCCCTACAACAAAGATGACTACTTTTTTTTAATCAAAAATATGATTCATTATTCATGTGGTGTTAATCCTTTGGATTTCACAAAGTTTGACACAGATGCCAATCTTATCATTTATCCTAATCTCATTGATAGAAATACAACTACGATTAATCTAAGTTTTTTACTAACCACTAGTTCTGATGCTTTTATACGAATATATAATTCTATTGGAGAAGAAGTAAATAGACAGAATATTTATATCAGAGAAGCTGGTATAGGTAACACTGAGATTGATGTTATGATGTTACCCAGTGGTATGTATTATGTATACCTTATCTTAAATAATCAAAAATCAATATCCAGCTTCTTAATCTTGAGATAATTAAAAAATATTTCTTTGCATAATAAAAAATATTTGTTATTTTTGTTTCTCTTTTGAATGTATATTTCATTAACTCATTTTTGAATTTGGGCCCATAGCTCAGCTGGGAGAGTGCTTGAATGGCATTCAAGAGGTCAGGAGTTCGATCCTCCTTGGGTCCACACAGTTTGTTTGGGGTTGTAGCTCAGCTTGGTTAGAGCGCCAGTCTGTCACACTGGAGGTCGCGAGTTCGAGCCTCGTCGGCCCCGCCAACAGAAAAGGGTTTCTAACGAAACCCTTTTTTTTATTTTGACTATTCCATATTTTTTTCATTCAATTCAAATACTGTTTTCCCTCTCATTCTTTTTGATAAACCATTTTACTAACACGAAGGATCTCGAATTTATAATTAAATATTTTCCAGTTGTTTTATTTATACTTTTCAATTGCATCCTCTATCGCGTGAACATTTATACAACTAACTATACTTCTAATTCCATTTTTCTTTAGTAGATTTGAAAATTTATTTTGAGTACATGGATTTTCTTCCATTTGAATTTTTCAAAAATTTTCTTTATCATTACTTTGTTGAATATCTCAACTAAATACATACCTATAAAAATTAATGAGCTTTTCAGGTTTTTTTACTCGCGTAGTAAAATTTATAAATTTTTCCTTCCATTATCTTTAATAAATCTAATAACTTGAATATAATAATAAAAAAATTGAAAGTTACATCCCTTATAGCTTAATGCATTGATATTTGAATAGAAAATAATTGAAATATTAAATATTATTTTAGAACACAAATCTATTAGCACGACAATAAAACGTTACACGTCATATTAACAAAAGGATTGCTAATTCAGTTTAAATAGTGTATAATTATTCAATATATTCGACAAAATTCCGATAAAATATCATAAATGATACTAAGAATTGTAAGAAATAATTAGATTTATATACTTTCTTGGAAATAATGTATAACAGCAAAGACACTGTGTTTGACAATTTATACTTAATCCAATAATTAAAAGAGCCTTCTTTTTTGTTTATGTTTAACTTCATAAGAAATAATAATTATGTTTATAGGTATAGACTTGGGTGGTACAAACCTAAAGGCAGGAGTAATCGACGGTGACGGCAAATTAATTTTCCAGCATAGTCAAGCAACACATGCGGCAAAAGGTTTAGATTATGTTTTAAATTCATTGAAGCGAACAATTTATACAATTCTCGAAAAATATCCTACTGTTAAATCAATCGGTGTAGGTATTCCTGGAATTATTGAAAAGGAAGGTACTGTCCGTATTTCACCTAATCTTCCTGAGTGGATTGACATACCTTTAGGCAAATTTCTTCAAAATATATTCTCTTTACCTTGTATTATTGATAATGATGCCAATGTTGCAGCTATTGCAGAATTAGAACTAGGTGCCGGAAAAGATGCAAAGAATTTCATTTATGTTACACTTGGAACTGGTGTAGGTGGTTCAATAATCCTTGATAGAAAAATTTTCAGAGGCGAAGCTATGGGAGCTGGCGAAATCGGGCACATAATTATTGATTATAATGCCCCAGTTAATAGCAAAATGCCTTTCCGAACAGGTGTTCTTGAAGAATATGTGGGCAGAAATCAAATAACAGCTTTAGGTACTCAATTAATAAAAAGATTTCCGGATTCCTTGTTACATAAATACGGAAGACCAGATCCATATTTTGTGTCTGAAGCAGCACAACAAAACGACCCCGCTGCTATTGAGATATTCAAACAGATTGGTTATACATTAGGTATTGGATTAACTTCAGCACTAAATTTCCTTGATCTTAGATTAGTAATTGTTGGGGGTGGAATTTCGTTGGCACATCCATTACTACTCGATACTGCTCTAGAAACTATCAGAGAAAGAGCATTGCCGACAATAGCTAGCACAGCCCAAATTGTGAAGGCATTTTTTACAAAAGATGCTGGTATTGTGGGTGCTGCATTGCTTGGCAAATCAATTCTTTAGATTTATTGACCATAAGTAGAATTCTGTTTCTATAGAAATCCTAATTCTTTGGGAAAGTTGAATAACACCATAGGCCGGAGAATATTCATAATTTTCTATAGAATAATTCTGATCTGCAAGATCAACAATAATACTTATATCATTTTGTGTCAGTTTAATGTTATCATAGAATTCTTCAATTTTAACATCTGGATGCAAATGTAAATTTAGAGTCATATCTCTTCTGAGGTTAAATCTTTCAGCGATTTCAATCCTACTTTTTGTTATTTGAAATTTTCTTGAATAAACACTTCCAAAACCTCTATGGTCTCCCTCGAAATAATGATTATTTGCTTTTATAACTCTAGATCTGGCTTTGTCAATTAACCAGAATAAATCATCTGATGTCTTTGACCATATTTCATTTTGTTCTTCACCTATAACACTTAATGAATTATGATATTCAGTTGATCTGAACTTATTTCTTACAGCTCTATCAGAAGTATAGCAATATGTTCCGGGATCTGTAATAAATGAATAACCCCGATAAAAAAGAGTAAAAGACAGTTGATCATTATGAGCATGCCCACCCTTCCCCATCTGACCAACCCTTCCACATCTTATTTGAAGATTTATATCATGTGATTTATAAATATATATTCCAAACTCTTTAAATTCTTTTAAATCGATTTGTTCAAAGTCATGTGAATTATCATTGGAACTAAATCTTAATTGTGAAGATAAAATAGATTGATAAAATATATCTGACTGATACTTATCAGATTTATCTCTTTGAGGATTAATCAAAGATAGAATATGTTGTTTATACAAATACTCTTCAACAGAATGTTCAAAAGGAAGAAGTTTCAGCATACTACCAGAGTCATTATCTCCAAATTGTTCAATGTTTCCATTTTGTAAAATACTATCGTTGCAGAAATTATAAATTTTGGATATTTTAATCTTAATCTTCTCAGATATTTCCACTTTTTGAGAACCTTTTAATAGATTAAAAGTATGGAATACTAATTCTGAAGTAAAAAAATGATATGGTATGGATGCTTCGAAATTGCTTCCATCATCATTGAACTGATAATCTATTTCTTTTATAAATTCGTTTATAGTTGATTTAAGTAATTTCGATGAAGCGTCATTCACTTCGGTATAACACATTGAAAAAATTATGGCGGCAAGGTCGAATAAGTAATGATTACCCCTTAGTCCTTCATTCCATTCAAGGTTTTTTAGTATGAATAAAGTATGTACAGTAATAGTTTCATTTATTATTTCAAGAAATCTTTGATCAAATAATTCAAAAAATGTGACAGACAAATCCATTGCAACTATTATATTTATTAGTCTGATTGATGCATCCATTGGTGATTTCCATTGTACACCTTTACCAACAGGATTAGATCCAACAAAATCTAATATAACATTCTGAAATTCAATTAGATATTTATCCCTTTCTGAAATATTATTTTTTTCATTTTCAATTGAAGCACAATAGATTAGAATTGGTAGAAATTGTAACCTGCCTAATTCCCATGGTATTTTGACATCAACTCCCTTAATCTCACCATATTTTAATTCTTTTGATGACTGATATCTGTCCCATCCATAATTCGAAATAAAGTCACGATTCCAGTCAATTTGAGCATACTTTTCATCAAATTTGGATTTATTCTTTATGTTAACATCTACCCACCCCGATCCAAGAAGATTGAACTCATGCATTATGTAATAATTTCCGATGTCAAGAATCTGATCTTCATATTTAGATAGTAGATTTATACTTGGTAGCTTGTATTGTTTCAACTGAATCAATATGAAATTATTAGGGATATCAATATTTAAACCTTTTTCAATTAGGAAATCATCTTTCCCAAATACTTTAAAAGCAATTTTTTTAAGTAAAATTGATTTTGGTATTGCAACTGCTTTTTGTAATTCTTTGAGTAATAACATATAATATTTTAATATTTCACAAATTAATCGATTGAAGAATTACAATTTTCATTAATTTATTCACTTATTCCAAATTTATTTTTGATTAAATAGTCTTAATAATCTGATTTTACAAATCAGGAGTTTTAAATGTCCGCAGGTTTATCGTCTAGTACAGATATTAACGATTATGAAATTTTAATCAGACGTCGTGGTGAAAATGATTATGCTTCCTATTGCCCTCAGCTTAATCATATGATTGTTGGCAATGAACATGAAGAAGTAAGAAATTTGATGAAAGAGTATATCGAACAGTATATACATAATAAAAAAAATCAAAATTAAGCAAAAATGATGTTAACCACTAAGCTTCAGAAGATTCAAGATGTGTGGTGGTTTCGGATATTGATTTTTTGCTCAATTAGTATCTTGCTATTTTATTCATTACTGAATTATGGGAATACTTTCATAATAGATAATTTTACTTTAATTATTTTTATTGGATTCCTGGCAATCTCAACTTTAAGTGAATTCTATCGAGAAAATTCAAGATGGTATTTTTTTGGATACTTTAATGTTTTAAAGCAAGATCAGTTAGGGAATCATTTTTTGTTATTGTTAACCAGTATTGCTAATACTTTAATTTTAGTTTTTATATGTTTAGCCTTTTGTAAATCAATAGTCGTCTCAAAACCATTATTAAGCAATCTAATAACTTCAATCTTCAGTTTTTTGCTAATCGTATCAATAGAAGAAATTTTTTTTAGAGGAATAATATTCCAAGCAATTGAGGATAGATTTGGTAGTACAATTTCAATTATACTAACTAGTTTAGCTTTTGCAACTGCTCATTATTTTAACCCATACTTTTCTATAATTGCA
Source organism: uncultured Hyphomicrobiales bacterium (assembly GCA_964464375.1). GTDB lineage: Bacteria > Bacteroidota > Ignavibacteria > Kapaibacteriales > UBA2268 > CAIOZA01. The sequence goes on along the minus strand of CAYXFU010000008.1, from coordinate 12,445 downwards.
TTTATAAATACTTTTATGGCAGGAATTCTTTTTGCAATCATTTTTATCCTAACAAGATCAATAATTTTATCTACTATATTTCATTTCTACTGGAATTTTTTTCTTGCGTTATTCATAGGTTCGCCAGTCAGTGGTTTGATGGAAAATACAAATATTATTTTCTTTACGAATTCTTCAATTCCTAGAATTCTATCTGGTGGGTTATATGGTTTTGAAGGTGGAATAATTGTTACATTTATTTTGTTTTTTAATATACTTTTTCTTTCAAAATCATTATATCTCTCTCCATTTATTTCTTCAAAACTTTTGATCCGAGATTTTTCTTCTATTTCCAATACCCATAAAAAGACTATTTCTTCGTCTCATTTATTTAATTAAGTTAATTTAAGCCCAGATATGAAAATATATTATTGTCTTCTTGTTTTGATAATTTGTTCTACATTAAGATCGAATGCGCAGTGGCCTATATTGAAAACTGATGCAGATAGTCTGATTAAAGTCGGTGCAGATTATATATATAATGTTCAATTTAGTAATGCTGAAGAAACATTCAAAAAAGTAATCGATAAATATCCTGAAAATCCAGCCGGATATTTCCTTGATGCTATGGTGATTTGGTGGAAAATATCCACTTATAGAAATACAGAGTCATACGATCAGGTGTTTCTGAATAAAATCGATAAAGTTTTATTGGTGTGTGAAGATTTATTGACAAAAAATCCACTAGATATTTCTGCATTGTTCTTTAAAGGAGGTGCACTTGGATATCGAGGTAGATTTTATGCAATTAGAAAGAGCTGGTTTAAAGCGGCTAGTGATGGATTTAATGGGTTTGACATTCTTTTGAAATGTTATAATGTTGCTCCCAGCAATCATGATATAATGTTAGGGACAGGTATTTATAATTACTTTGCAGCAGCTCTACCTGAGCAATATCCAGCAATAAAACCTTTGATTGTTTTTGCTCCTAAAGGCGATAAGGCAATCGGGAAATTACAATTGCAAGCAGCTTCAAGATATGCACGCTATGCTAATATTGAAGCAAAGTTTTTATTAATGCAAGTTTTCTATGATTTCGAAAAAGATGCAAATTCTGCTCTTAAATTGGCAGAAGAACTTAACCAAAAATATCCAAATAATGCCATGTTTCACAGATATCTTGGAAGATGCTACGTGAGTGTTTGGGATACAGATAAATTCGATAAGGTATGGAGAGATATCATTCTCCGTTATATGGACAATCAACCGGGATATGATGTACAAACAGCACGTGAAGCCCTCTATTATATTGGAACCTCATTGATGATTCAATCAAAATACGAAGTTGCTCTAAAGTATTTTTATAAATGTGATGAAGCAAGCAGAAAAATAGATACTGAAACATCAGGATTTATGATTATGACTAATTTAAAAATCGGAAAAATATTTGATATTCAGGGTAAAAGAGATTTAGCGATTAAGCAGTATAAAAAAGTAGCCTTATGGAAGGATTATCAAGGATCTCAGAATGAAGCGAATGAATTAATAAAAAAGCCATTTAATAAATACGCGAATTAGCAATCAAGAATTTTCATATTTTTGTATGGTTCGATTAATTCAAGATTTCTAATGTTAAAATATTTTTCGTTATTCCTCTTTTTTCTATTTTATACATACAATGCCCTCCCACTTGAAAAAGAGAAGGTTAAACTAGGTATTGATCTTGTTATTGAAAATAATTTCGAATTTTTTAAAAACAAGAGAATTGGTATTCTTTCAAATAATGCTGGCAGATGTTCTAAAGGAACACTAACAGTTGAAGAATTTGTAAAATCAGGTAAATGTAAAGTTAATGCAATTTTTGCACCCGAACATGGTTTCAAAACTTGGGTATCTGCCGGTAAAAGTGTTTCAAATGATACTCTTTTTGGAATCAATGTTTACTCTCTTTATGGTACAAACCGACGTCCACTAAAATTTCAACTTGACAATATCGATATGATTATTGTGGATCTTCAGGATATTGGAATAAGATCATACACTTATATCAGTACTATTTATAAAATGATGGATGCTTGTGCCGAATGGGGAATTCCAGTAGTTATTCTTGATAGACCAAATCCATTAAGTGGAATGATTGTTGACGGTAACGTTATTGATTCTACTTTGTATTCTTTTGTAGGTATCATTCCCATTCCTTATATACATGGTTGTACAATTGGTGAATTGTGCTATATGATTAACGAAGAAGGTTGGCTACCTAAGGATAGGGATTCTAAACCAAGAAAATGTAATCTATCGGTAGTACAAATGGAAAATTGGAAACGATGGATGGTATGGGAAGATACTGATATCAAATGGACTCCAACTTCACCTAATATTCCAACTGTTAACTCTATACGAGGTTGTGCAATGACAGGTATATTTGGCGAATTAGGCATTTTTCAGATAGGATTAGGTCCTCAATTACCATTTCAATTTGTCGGGAAAATTGAGTTACTCAATCTTGAAAAAATGGCTCATTCACTAGATCTTCCGGGTGTTAAACTTGAACCAATATTAAAAGGCGGGGTTTCTGGATTGAAATTACAATTTGAATATGACAACGGCTTCCTACCCTATTCTTCAGGTATTAGATTATTTCTAAAACTCAAAGAATTACAACCATCATTATTTGATAAATCCAAAGTAAATAAAGACAGAAAAATCATGTTTGAGAAAGTGACAGGTAGTAAAAAATTGTTCGAAGCAATTTTCAATGATTCAGATGAAAAAGAAATTATGGATATAATACACAAGGGACTTCAATCATTCAGTCAAATCAGAAACAAATACTTACTTTATTGATTTTTTACCTATTTGACTTGCTTTTCTTTTAGAAATACCTATTCCTACAGATAATCTTCTGGAGGCATCAGGTCTCCCGGGCACAAGTACATTTTTGTTATTCAAAAGCATAATTGAAGATCCACCACCATCTAGATTCATAGCGTCATGGGCTCCAAGCTTTTTCATAATCAATGATAATTGCTGTAAACTGGCTCCGGCAATTCTAGCACCTCTTGAGGTTCCCTCTACACAAACAAGAAAAAGTCTATCCTTGCCTGCGTTCGTTCCGATTGCAGTTCGGGGCAATTGCATCGAGATAAATCGTCTTCCTCTGGATCCTTCTTCTAATGCTTCATGTTTAGCGATATTATTTCTAACCAACCTAGGTGTACCGCAAACCCCATTGTAAAATTCAACATCCTGATAAAAATTTGTGGTGAACTTAAGTGTAACTGTATCCCCAATTCTTGGAATTTTTGTCAAATCAAAATTATTCCCAAATGAAATTATGCATCCTTTTTCGGGCATTGATAGAATACCGATATCATTATTAACGACAATACATTTAATGTTTTTATTAACAGCAGGCTGTTCGAGATACTTCAGGGCTATTTTATTGAAATTAAATTCAATAGCTGAAATTGTTTTTGTATGAAATATCTCCTTCATCATTTTTGTTGAATCAATCTCTAAATCCGTCGAATCGAGCAATTCCTGTTCTATTTGTGCATCCTCGATCATTGTATTGAGGTCTTGTAGATAATCATTAACAGAGATATATGGGACTGAGGAGCCTGTGAATTTGTTATAGAGAACTATTCCGGATGAGTCTTTTCTTCTGTTAACCATGTCCACTTCAAATTGTGTTCTGTTTCCTTTTAGTATTTCACAACCCATGAAAAAATTATCGATGAAAAGGTTATTTTCCTTATCAAATAATCCTGAAGTCCATTGTTTATATGTAATTAATTCAAGCACTTCACCATTTATTATTAGAGGACCAATAGGATGATTTGTATATGCTCTCCAGAAATTTCCATTTATAGCTCCTAGAATTGTGTCCGGATGTGTGGAATTATAAATACCAACCATATTATGCAATTTCTCTAAGCCATGATAAATTCCCTGACCTTTTAAAATGTCCAACTGAATATTTTCAGTATATAAATCAATATCAAGCAAATGAATTTTATGTTTGTACTTACTGCCATATAGAATTACTCGGTAGTTAACTCCATCACTAAGAGCAGTATCTTTAACTACATCAAAGCCTGATGGGTAGGACATTGTTATAGGAGGAGAATATCTGGCTTTTCGTTTAGATTTTTTCTGTTTCTTTTTATCTTTTGAAGTAGATTTTTGGGGACTTTTAAGTGTCTTAGTTTTTGCTTTAGATTTAGATCCAGTTATAGATTGCTTTTTCTTTTGAACAGGTTTAGAATTTAATTGAGAATTTTCCCCTGAAAACATCAAAAAGAAGATTAAAAGATAAATGATAGAATATTTATTAAAACAATTTTTTTTCATCAAGAATAATCGAATATTATTTAAATTGCAAACTTATACATAATTAAATTCTAAATGAATTAAAAATTAGTAATAAAATTTCAGATACATTACCAGGAGTCTATATGCCTTACTCATCAATTATTTTCGAAAGATTAGATAACATTGCAAAGATCATACTTAACAGACCAGATAAATTGAATGCTTTAAATTGTCAATTATTTGAGGATATTGATGAAGCAATTTCAGAAATAGAATTAGATCAAACAATCAAAGCAGTGATACTGACAGGAGCTGGTGAGAAGGCTTTTGCTGCAGGTGCTGATATATCTGAATTAAATGAATGTGATAAATATTCCGGTAAACTTTTCTCTGAGTTTGGGTCTAAAATAATGCATAGATTGGAAAACCTGAGAATACCGGTTATCGCGGCTGTGAACGGCTTTGCACTTGGTGGAGGCTGTGAGTTGACATTAGCATGTCATATAAGATTTGCTTCAACAAATGCGAAATTCGGTCAGCCCGAGGTAAATCTTGGTATTCTCCCAGGTTATGGAGGAACCCAACGATTAACTAGAATTGTAGGAAGAGCAAAAGCCATTGAAATGATTTGCACAGGGAATAACATAAATGCCGAAGAAGCCTTCAGAATTGGATTAGTAAATGGTGTTTATGAACAAGCTGACCTAATGACCAAAGTTATAGAATTCGTAAATGTTATTTTATCAAAAGGTCAGTTAGCTGTTTCTGCAGCAATCGATTCAATTATTATGTCTGATTCTCTAAGCATTTCTGATGGATTAGTTTATGAATCTATAAAATTTGGAGAAATATGCGGAACAGATGACTTCCATGAAGGTACTTCAGCATTTTTAGAAAAAAGGAAAGCCGAATTCAGTGGGAAATAATGTATAGTCCAAAAAGCAGAAAGGACATATCTAAAGAACTAGGTCCATATTTGAACCTTGGCTGGCAAATGGCCATAACAATTCTTCTGATGGTTCTACTTGGCTGGTGGCTCGATGGAAAATTTCATACATCGCCTTGGCTAATTGTCATTTGTTCATTGTTTGGAGTAGCTGCAGGTATGTATAGTTTTATCAGAACAGTACTGAATCTTACTAAAGGAAAAGAATAACTAAAATGGATATTTCTATTGTATCGGCTTTGATATTATCTATACTCAACTTTGTAGCGGGTCTGATTACAGCAAAATTTGCTTTATCAAAATCTTTTAGCTCATTTAATAAAATTGTATTTGGTTCATTTGTGATAAGGTATTTCATTATTGCAATAATGATATTCATATTGCTTAAATATTACATTCCAAATCATTTCAATTTTGCGATTAGTTTCGTTTTTTCTACATTTATTTTAATTTTTGTTGAAATTTTATACCTAAATAATCGAGTAAATTTTTTAAATTTGCAGAATAAAAAAAACAAATAAAGGGAATTTATGTCAAAAGCTGGTACTGAAACATTTTTAGCTGAAAACAATAATGCCAATAATGAATTACATACAAATGGGAACGACAGTACCCAGCAACCTACTAAGAACATACCAAATGAAGTACAGCACACTGAAAATGCTCACACTTCAGATGGAAATGTTCCACCAACTGAGGTTTTTCCTACATTATTAAAAAGCCTTGGTGAGCACAGAGATTTAACCTTTTATCAGTATCATATAGCTTCTCTTCCAGTTATCATTTTTGATAAAGAAGTCGGTTTTCATGTTTATTCATCAGTTGAGACCATGTCACAACAAGGTTTGTTTAAGATTGATCACAAATCTCATAAACTTGTTAAATCATCAAATGAAAAAGCTCCGACTCTTGATATGTCCATTACAAGTCTTGTATGCTTCCAATGGTTGTCAATGATTCTATTGATTTGGGTTTTCACCAAAGTTGGACGCTCATATAAAAAGACAAAAGAAAAAGAACCTAAAGGAATGCAAAATTTAATTGAAGCATCCGTTATTTTTATCAGAGATGATATTATCGGACCAAATCTAGGTGGAAAGCACATTACAGATAGGCTTCTTCCCTATTTCGTTGTCCTTTTCTTTTTTATTCTTGCAATGAATTTCATTGGGTTAATGCCAGGTGGACATTCCGCAACTGGTGCATTAGGCACTACAGCTGCACTTGCTTTATGTTCTCTTTTTGTTATTAACTACACAATTATTAAAGAGATTGGCATTGTAGCTTTTTTAAAGCATTTAACAGGTGGAGCACCATTGTGGCTTCTTCCTATTATGATTCCAATTGAAATTCTGTCAATATTTACAAAACCATTCGCTCTCACAGTTCGTCTTTTTGCGAATATGACAGCTGGGCACGTTGTGCTTTTGTCCCTTGTCGGACTAATCTTTTACTTTAGAACTTTAGCGGTTGCTCCGGTATCAGTATTCTTTTCATTATTCATGTACGTACTCGAAATACTGGTAGCTTTCCTTCAAGCTTATATTTTCACTATTCTTACTGCCGTATTTACAGGAGTTGGAATGGGTGATCACAAATCTGAAGGTCATACTGAGCACGTTCATTAAAACGAAAATAATGTTTTTTTTTTTACATATTTTTTTACTTTAGGAGGTTTAGATGGATATTAACATGGCTCACTTGGGTGCAGGATTCGGTGCAGGAATTTCTGTTATCGGTGCAGGACTTGGAATTGGCAAACTGGCAGCTGCCGCTTTAGAAGCAGGTGCTCGCCAACCAGAAGCTATGGGAGACTCAAGAACAACAATGATTATCGCAGCAGCGCTTATCGAAGGTGTTGCATTGTTCTCATTAGTTATTTGTATCTTACTTGCTGTTAAATAGTTTTAGATATTGGGACCGGTATCACCCCCGGTCCCTGTTATTTAGTATATTTGATCTTTTTCTAGGCTGTTCCTGACATTCAGGAAAAAGACCAGAGTAATTTTAATTAATTTGAAAATAATTTTAAGAATAAATAAGGTTCAACAATGGAAAGTGTTTTAAATGTATCACCAGGTTTGATGATTTGGACCCTGATCAACTTTTTTCTACTTCTATTACTCTTGATCAAGTTTGGTGTTAAGCCAATTCTGAATGGACTTCGTTCGAGAGAAGCAGGAATTCGTGATTCGATTGATAATGCAACTAAAGCGAATCAGGAAGCTCAAAAATTACTGATAGAAAGTCAGGAAAAACTTCAGACAGCCCAAAAGGACATGTCCGAAATTATACATAAAGGTAGAATTCAAGCTGAGGAAATAATTAATAAAGCCTCTGTAGAAGCCGATAGAGTTAAAAGACAAAAAGTTGATGAGGCAACAAAAGAAATCGAAAGAAGTAAAGAATCAGCTATTCTTGCATTAAGATCTGAAGTTGCTGGTCTCGTTGTAATTGCTGCTGAAAAATTGTTAGGCGAAACACTGGACAAAGACAAGCATACAAAATTAGTTGAATCATATATTGAAAAACTTCCTAAAAACTAAAATTGAATAGAAATGACTGAACAAAAAGTTTCCTTCAGATATGCAAGAGCGATTATTGAAACTGCAATCGCGGATAAAGTAACAGATAAGTTATTCAATGATTTTAAAATCGTTGAAGAGATTGTTTCGAAGTCGAAAGAGTTGAAAGCTTTTCTGAAAAGCCCGGTAGTACCTGATAACAAGAAAAAGGGAGTTATAACTGAATTATTTAAAGACCATATTAGTATAATGGCTTTGAATTTTATTGTTTTCCTGGTAACAAAAAGCCGAGCAGAGCTTCTACTAGATATAATAGCCCAATACGAAGTGCAGTACTTCAAATTTAACAACAAGCAGAAGGTTGATATCATTTCTGCCATTGAGCTAAACGATGATATGAAAGCAAAGATAATTTCTAAAATATCTTCGAATATTAATATGGAAGTTATACCCACATTCATAACTGAAGCCGATTTAAAAGGTGGAATTATGGTTCAGATTGACGACTGGGTCTATGATGCAAGTTTAAAAAGTCAGCTAGATAATCTGTTTATACAGTTATCAAGAAATTAGTAAAATACATTATTAAAATATAAATTCGTGATGAGGTTAATTTATGGTTGATGTACGTCCAGAAGAAATTTCTGCAATTTTAAGACGACAGCTGTCAGGTTTTGAAAATGAAGCTGATGTGTACGAAGTTGGTACTGTACTCCAGGTTGGAGATGGTGTTGCTCGTATTTATGGCTTAACAAAAGTAATGGTATCAGAGCTTGTGGAATTTCCCAATGATGTCTTTGGAATGGTTCTCAATCTTGAAGAAGACAATGTCGGTGTAATGTTACTTGGTGATGACAGCTTAGTAAAAGAAGGTGATACTGTTCGCCGTACGAAAAAAATCGCTTCTGTACCTGTAGGTAGAGAACTTCTTGGAAGAGTAGTAAATCCAATCGGAATTCCAATTGATAATAAAGGCGATATTAATACAACTCAGTTCTTCCCAATTGAGAGAAAAGCTCCTGGTGTTATTTTCCGTCAACCTGTCAAGGAGCCTCTTCAAACAGGTTTGAAGGTAGTTGACGCATTGATACCAATCGGTAGAGGACAACGTGAGTTAATAATTGGTGACAGACAAACTGGTAAAACTGCAATTGCTCTTGACGCAATTATCAATCAAAAATATACTCATTCTGCTGAAGCTAAAGCTAACAATATTCGTCCGGTATATTGTATTTATGTTGCCATCGGACAAAAAGGTTCAACAGTAGCAAATGTTGTTTCTTATTTGGAACAGTTTGGTGCTTTAGAATACACAATTATTGTTGCAGCGAATGCATCTGATCCTGCCGCTATGCAATATATTGCTCCATATTGCGGTTGTTCTATGGGAGAATACTTCCGTGACAATGGCATGGATGCTCTTGTTATTTATGATGATCTTTCAAAACAAGCAGCTGCTTATCGTCAGGTTTCATTGCTATTGAGACGTCCACCTGGACGTGAAGCTTATCCCGGTGATATTTTCTATCTTCATTCAAGACTTCTGGAAAGAGCAGCTAAGTTTTCAGATGCAATGGGTGGCGGTACACTAACTGCTCTGCCTGTTATTGAAACTCAAGCTGGTGATGTTGCTGCATATATTCCAACAAATGTTATTTCTATTACTGATGGTCAGATTTATCTTGAGCCTAACTTATTTAACTCAGGTATCCGACCTGCTATGAATGTTGGTATCTCAGTATCACGAGTTGGCGGTAATGCACAGATTAAAGCTATGAAGAAGGTTGCAGGACCTCTGAAACTTGAATTAGCTCAGTACAGGGAACTAGAATCATTTGCTAAATTTGGATCAGATCTTGATAAATCGACTCAGCAGCAATTGCGCCGTGGTGCAAGATTGACTGAAATATTGAAACAGAAGCAGTTCGTTCCACTACCTGTTAATAAACAGATAGCTTTGATATGGACAGCTACTCATGGTTACTTAGATGAATTTGACGTAGAGGTATTAGCAGATTTTGAAAAAGAATTCTTTGAATATTTGGATAATAACTATCTCGAATTACAGAATTTAATTTCAAATAAAAAAGAATTAACTGATGATATTTCTAAGCTTTTAATTGAAGCGGCTGATGGTTTTGTGTCCATATTTAAAAATACTCATAATATTAAGTAATGATAGTAATCACTGGTGGTGCCGGTTTTATTGGTTCTTGTATCCTAAAAAAATTCAATGAAAATGGTAAAAGCAATATCATTGTTGTTGATAGAATGGGAACAGAAGATAAATGGAAAAATCTTGTTGGAAAAAAATTCCACAGATTATTTCATAAGAATGAATTTCTTGAAAAAATCAGATTCGATACTGATTTAAGAAATTCTATCAGTACCATAATTCACATGGGAGCTTGCTCAACTACAACAGAGACTAATGTTGATTATATAATGAGTAATAATCTGAATTATAGTATTGAACTTGCCAGGTTTGCAGCTGAAAATGATGTTAGGTTTATTTATGCAAGTAGTGCCGCAACATACGGCGATGGATCTAATGGCTATAATGATGCACTATTTGATGATTTAAGACCCTTGAATCCATATGGACTATCAAAACACCTTTTTGATTTATGGTTAATAGATAATCGTTTGGACAAAGAATTCATTGGTTTGAAATTCTTTAATGTTTTTGGACCAAACGAGTATCACAAAGATGATATGGCTTCAATGGTTTACAGATCCTTTAATCAGATCATTGAAACCGGAGAAGTTAAATTATACAAGTCAAATGCCCTCGAATTCGGGGATGGTGGGCAAAAGCGTGATTTCATTTACGTTAAAGATGTCGTAAATGTTATTTGGAAATTACAGGAAACTGAGAAATATGCCGGTATTTACAATATGGGTACAGGTAAACCAAGAAGTTGGAATGACTTAGTTAATGCAGTATTCAGTTCAATGGGTAAAGAATCAAATATCAATTATATTGATATGCCTGATAATTTGATAAATCAGTATCAGAACTTTACACAAGCACAGATGGAAAAGTTCGAAGCTAATTTATTTCCTATGAACTTTGGTACTTTAGAAGACTCAATTGATGATTATGTGAAAAATTACTTGATGAAAACCTGGAAGCATTTATAAATATTTTTTTGACAGGAATTAATAGATGGCTACTTTAAGAGATATAAGACGCAGAATCTCAGCAGTTAACAACACAGCGAAGATTACACAGGCTATGAAGATGGTTTCAACGGCAAAGCTAAAAAGAGCACAGGATGCGATTCTTGCCGCCAGACCATTTGCCGCTAAGCTTGGTGATATTCTTATGAATCTTGTTGATTCAATTGGCGAGAGCTACTCTCATCCTCTTCTCGAAAAAAGAAAAAATATCAAGAATATAGCAGTTGTAGTAATAGCCGGAGACCGTGGATTATGTGGAAGCTTTAACACAGCTATTTTCCGAGCGACTAACAGATTGATAAATGAGGAATTAAAGACTGAGTATCCAAATGCAAAGATACACTTTATTCCTCTTGGTAAGAAGGCAGCTTCATCATTCAAGAATTCTAATGCTACTTTATTGAAATCATTTCCTCAAATATTTCAGGGATTAAAATTTGAGAATGCTAAAGAGATAACAGATTATTTAACTGCAGAATTTACAGAAGGAAGAATTGATAAAGTGATGATTTCCTTCAATATGTTTAAGAATCTTTTAGTACAAATTCCTTCTACAATTTGTTTGTTACCATTGGAGCAACATGTAAGTGATGCAAACAAAACGAAGTTTAATATAGATTATATTTACGAACCTAATCAAAAGGAAATTCTTGACGATCTTCTCCCCCGTCATATTGATATTCAACTTTGGAGAACTCTTCTTGAATCAAATGCAGCAGAACAGGCATCAAGACGTATGGCTATGGAAAATGCCACTAAAAATGCCAAGGATCTTGTTCAATATCTTGAGCTTGTGTTTAATAAGGAACGCCAAGCTACAATCACACGAGAAATGCTGGAAATAGTTGGCGGAGCTAACGCACAAAAGGGATAGTAATCAATTAAGAATTAATAATTTGTAATTTACTTAGGACAACTGTGAGGTTGTCCTTTTTTTTATCTGTTCAATGAACAAATGAGAAATAATTAATGTCAAATTAATTCAGTATTCTCCTCACCCTGCCCTATCCAAAAATTGGAAAGGGAATTAATGCAACTATGACCCGGTCTCGCTTACGTCGAGACATCTTTCCGTGAAAATGACTATTCAACTTTCAAAAAGATTGCATCTTTTCGAAAGTGAATTGCATCTTTTGCACTATTTCAATGAACGTTTAGTTATTTATAATTCTCTTAACTCCCTTTTATTGCAATCATCATGATTTTTGTTTTGCACTTTTGCATCATTTACATTGAGTTTTTTGATTTTACTATTTACTACGACCACTTTACTAAACATTAATACAACACCTACCCCGACCCTTCCTCAAGGAAGGGAGAAATACAATTTGTATCTTTTGCATAGTATTTTGATTTTTTTATGTCGCTCCGATGGAGCTTTGATCTGTTTTGTTTATTTATTTTCTATTAAGATTTCGCTACTACGTAGCTTATTTCAATGAACAACGAGCAAACACCAATGAACAATAAATACAGAATTTTCCTCACCCTTTCC
>CAYXFU010000007.1:0-117365 GCA_964464375.1 uncultured Hyphomicrobiales bacterium | reverse complement strand
CGAACGGCCGTTCGCCCCTACGGATATTTCTATGAAATCGGAGGCGGGATTGGGGGAAATAAGATTTTCTGAATTTTTTGGATATTCATCCTCAATTCCATTCGGCGAATTAAATTTATAAAAAACAGGATCACCACCATAATAAGATGAATACTGCACTAGCAGGATTAATCCGTTATTATTTGATTCAACCTTACCGCTAACTTTGCTGTCAATCCATTTTAATCCATTATCAGATGAAAAATATGGTGGTGCAAATATTAACCCGGTGTTAGTAATATGAATACTACCATTTAATCCAAAATCAGAGACATATATAAGCTGTTCCCAAGTTTTTCCATTATCTTTAGATTTTCTTAATAAATTACGATCATGTACAAAAAATAAGTCTCCATCTGGATGTTGTGACATATCGCACATCCCAAAATCACTGCAATTCTCTCCGATCTGAGTCCAATTTACACCAAAATCAGTAGATAACCAGAATACGAGATAATTTCCATAAACGATATCTCCATTCTGTCTAAACTTAATTTCACGAGGAGAACTAAACCAATATTCATATTTGGAAGTCCATGTTTTTCCTTGATCAGAAGTCCAGGCATAATCTCCATTAGATCCGAAAAAATACATATTGCCGACTGGACTCATACCACCAAGGGAAGGTTGGATAGGTATCGTATCTAAAAATATTGAGAAAGTCATCCCTTCATCATAGGATACATATAATTTTTGCCTGTATGCAGAGTAGAGTTCACCCTTGTTTCCTAAGAAGAAAGCACCAAACATTATTGAATCCTTATATTCATGGAATGTAAAAGCATTATTATCCGAATAGACTGCTTGATGTCGATTATCGTTATAATCATAAACATGTAAAATTAATTTATTCTTTGGACTTAATATTCTTTTTAGAATATACTGAATGTCACCATAAACATAGATTGAATTTGTTGTTTTCTTTTCAATCAAATTTATATTCTCAATCCTGTTTATTTCTCCTGTTTCATAATCAGACATTAAAAGTTGAACATCTTCATCCCGATAACTAAAATATTGGACATGCGCCTTAGATTTATTAATTAATTTCAATTTATTTTCAATTTCATCATATTGAAAAATAATATTTGATGGTTTGAATATGTAAATTTTATCGTTTATATTCATTATTGAATAATATCTTAACATTGAACTATCTTTCAATTCATTTGTAAAATCATTAAGATAAGTCCAACTGTTACCTAAATCATCTGATCTAAAGAATTGGAAGTTTCTATCAATTGCATAAATAGTTGTATCCTTAATTTGACCTCTATATGCAATGCCCTGTTTGCTCGTATCAGTCAGGAAAATCTGTTTCCAAGTAATTCCTCTGTCAGTTGAAGAATACATATCTGAGAAATCTCTATTCCAAGATCGCGGATATTTCACTATCAATTGACCTTTACTGTTTTCATAAAGCGTTGATAAATCAATAGGAAGAATAATTTTTGAATGAATACTCCAGGATTTTCCATTATCTTTTGAAATATAGATTAATGAATCATTTGAAACCAATATATTTCCATCATTAATAACTGACATTCCTCTTATCAATCCAAAATTCCAATTCAATGTTATCCATGATTTTCCATCATTTTCCGAATAATAAATATTACTGTCACTATGTTGATCAGAATAATGGGAAGCATATAGATATATCTTACCCGTGTCTTTCTCAAGTATTTTGGTATCGCCGGATAATTTTACCGGGATTTCAAGCCATGATTTGCCCTCATCAATAGATCTAATTATCGACCGTGTAGAAAAATATTTTTCATGCCTTAAAGTATTATATCCCCAACTTGATTCACCGCCTTTAAATGCTAAAATCGTGTTATTCTTTGTGATATATATATATCTGATTGTATCAGTTGAAGAATAAATTTCAACCGGATTATCAGAATTAATTTTCATTTTGAAGATACGAAATGTATCGATATCGGTATAATCATTATAAGATGCAGTAAATAATAACTCATCAGAATAATTTTTTACTACATTATCAAGATTTTTAGTGATAGTACGTATTTTTTCCCATGATTGAGAAAACGATGAAAAGGAGCACAAAAGAATCGTAACAAAAAATGTAGAAATTGATTTCATATTTACCAGCCTTTTATTTAATACATTTTCATAATAACTTTTTCAAAAAATGTCACACCCGTATATACTATGACACATCAAATCGCAAAACGTCTCACGGAAAATAAAAATACTTTGCTATTGTGCTTTGCGTGCGACGATACAGACATTGAGAAAAAGGGCCTTTTGAGACAAATATTGGAATTACTCTTGGTATAAAACACACTAGATTCTTCACTTCGTTCAGAATGACTTATAAAAAAATGGGGATGTTTAGAGCATCCCCATTTTCAAATTGATAATTCTATTTTTTTTCAAATCAACTTCTGGAGGCATAGGAAGCATACCTGGTTAACATTACATCTTCGACTACTCTTTCGCTCCCAGAGCCGAGTTTGACCATTTTGTTGACTTCAACAAAATGGTTTGAGATTGATTGGTTGGACTTTTCAAAAGCAGTTTTTGCTTTGTCAATAACTTTGACAAAATTTCTCCATTCATCATATTCCATAAGTTTTTGCAAATCGCGTGCCATCCAATACTCAGTTTCATCCTGTTTGTAGGAGGCTTCTTCAAAGCTTGCATTTAAACTAACTATAATTTCCTTTTTCATCTTTAACCCATCGAAATATTAGTCATAAATCTATGAAATAGTAAAAATTGCATTTACTTTTTTAGAGGTCAATTTTTTTCAAACATATTCTTTGATTTCGATTTCTCCTTTATGGGCATAGTATACACCCTCAACGAGAGCATGAATTTCATCCTCTCCCGGATAGACCATTACCTTGCTAATGAAGCTGACACGGTCTGTGATCCAATTTATGAGTATCTTTGAGTAGGCAAGTCCACCTGTGATAAGGATTGCATCAACTTTTCCTTTGAGCACAGTTGCACAAGATCCAATTTCTTTTGCAACCTGATAAGCCATAGCTTCATAAATTATCCTTGCAGCTACATCAGCGTTCTGTACTCTTTCTTCAATATCCTGAGCACTATTCGTTCCGAAATAGCCTACCAGACCACCTTTACCAATGATCATCTTTCTAATCTCGACCATTTGGAATCTTCCGGAAAAACAGAGCTTTACTAAAGCCCCTACAGGAACAGATCCGCTTCTTTCGGGAGAGAATGGACCCTCCCCGTCGAGACCATTATTGACATCGATAACTCTTGCACCTTTGTGGACGCCGACAGAAATACCACCTCCGAGATGGACAACGATAAGACTCAAATCCTTATATTCGACTCCAATATCATGAGCATAACGGCGAGCGACAGCTTTTTGGTTAAGAGCATGGAAGATGGACTGACGCGGAAGCAAAGGATTTCCGGAATAGCGAGCAATGTCCTCCATTTCGTCAACAACGACAGGATCGACAATAAATGCATCAATATCTTTACCGGATGACTGGACGATTTCTCTGGCGATAAGAGCACCTAAATTGGAGGCATGCTCGCCAAGGATTTCCTTTTTGAGATCATCGATAAGAATATCATTAACTTTATAAACACCGCCGGGAATGGGTTTGATCAAGCCTCCCCTGGCAACAACTACATCAAAAGAAGAAAGTGGGATTTCCTCTTCTTGTAATGCATCGATAATAATATTTTTCCTGAATTCATATTGATCAAGAATTCTAGGATAAGGATAAAGTTCATCTACAGTATGTCGGAGTGTTTTAACAAGAACTTCATTAAGATCATCATAAACTCCAAATTTAGTAGATGTAGAACCAGGATTAATAGCTAAAATTCTCATTTATTCTCCGTTTTAATAAGATGCCGCTAAAGCAATGGACATCAGTTTACTTCGCTCAGAGTCAGCTCTGGATGTTAACACAATCGGAACAGTAGCTCCGAGAATGATGGCAGCAACGAAAGCCTGAGCAAAATAGGTAAAGCTTTTATAAAGAGCGTTGGCAACCTCAATATTAGGAGCTAATATTAAATCAGCATCCCCAGCCACTTCACTTATAATTCCCTTATGAGTTGCTGCTTCTTTCGAGACGATATTATCAAATGCTAAAGGACCATCGACGATACAACCTTTGATTTGACCACGTTTGTTCATCATGGTTAAAAGAGCGGCATGAACAGTTGCTTCCATTTTGATATTGATTGTCTCAACTGCAGCAACTGCAGCAACTTTGGGTTTTTCATAACCAAGTTTATTAAATAAATCGACTGAATTCTTTAGAATGGAAATCTTATCTTCCAGCGTTGGAGCGATATTCTGAGCAGCGTCGGTCAGAGCGATCAATTTGTGATATTGAGCTAATTCAAAGAAGCCAATATGACTTAACAACTCGCCTTTTCTTAATCCATTTTCTTTATCTAGAACAGCACGCAGAAAATCGGCAGTATTGACCAATCCTTTCATAAGAATCTGAGCATTACCATCTTTAACAAGTTTAACGGCTATTCTGGCGGAAAGGGCAGGATTAGACTCGTCAATAATTTCAATACTATCAATATTATGATTCAATTCCGAACAAAGTGCCTTTATTTTTCCAGCATCACCAACAAGGATAGGAGTAACAATACCATGTTCATAAGCACTCATTACAGCACCGATAACATTATCGTCTTCAGCTGCAGCAACTGCAATTTTCTCTTGTGGCTTCTGTTTTGCGATTTCGACAAATGAATCTAAGGATTTTAATATCATCATGTATCCGGTTATTTTCAACAAAAATTATTCAAGACTTCCAATCAGTGATTCAACACCTTCCAGTATTTCACAAGATTTAACAAGAGCTTTCATCGTATTGTGATCACTATACAAAGGTCTGTCAATGTCAAGAAAATCAATATGTTTTCTGATAACTTCTTTAGCTTTTGTTACACCAATTCCCGGCTGAAATTCTCTGAAATCAAGAGCCTGAGCAGCAGCCATGAACTCAATACCTAATACACCAAAAGCATTATCAAGAATCTGCATATTCTTAAGAGCTGTGTTCATACCCATTGAAACGAAATCTTCCTGATCGGCAGCGGCAGGAATTGACTGTACAGAAGCCGGTGAACATAATATTTTCTGTTCAACGATGAGCATATCGGCTGTATATTGACTTAGCATCATACCCGAGAACATTCCGGCACCTTTAGTAAGAAATGCGGGTAGTCCAACACTTAAAGCAGGATTAAGCAATCTGTTGAGTCTTCTTTCGGAAAGTACGTTAACCATAGTAATTGCTGTACCAGCCATTTCCATAGGAAGAGAAACAGGTGTTCCCTGAAAGTTGGCACCAGTAAGAGTAAGGTTTTCTTCGACTAAAAATATAGGGTTATCACCAACACCATTCAATTCGATTTCAACTTGTTTGCGTGCGTATGCAATAGCATCGTGAGCAGCACCAATTACCTGAGGAGTGGATCTCATAGAATAAGCATCCTGAACCTTAGTTTTAACCTTACCAGAAAGCAAATCACTACCTTCGATGCATTTCTTAATAGCTACAGCACTTCTTTGGGCTCCGGCGAATCCTCTCATCTGATGCAAACGAACATCGTAGGGTTTCATATTAGCGAGAAGAGCCTCTAAGGACATGGCAGCGGCAATTTCTGCTTGTTTTAGCCATCTATTGAAATCATAGATGTGCAATGCACTCATAGCAGTAAGCAGGTTTGAACCATTGATTGTAGCAAGACCATCACGAGCTTCCAGTCCGGGAATTGGTATGCCAGCTTTGTCGAGAGCATCTTTACCCGATAATCTTTCGCCATTGAAGAATGCTTCACCCTCGCCCATCATCAGGAGTGCTATCTGAGACATTGGTGCAAGATCACCGCAGGCTCCAACTGAACCTTTGTTGCAGACTACTGGAGTAACACCTTTATTTAACATTGCTATCAATGTTTGTGTTATCGCTAAGCGGCAACCTGAATGACCTTTGGCATGAACATTGATTCTGCCGAGCATAGCCGCTCTTACCTGTTCGATAGGAACAGGATCGCCGATACCTGCAGAATGATTATAAATCAAATAACGCTGAAATTGACCTACCTGTTCATCGGTCAAAACTATTTCAGAAAACTCACCGATACCGGTATTAATGCCGTACATTGTTTCACGAGCTTTTATTTTCTCTTCGATCAAAGCACGGCATGCATTAATTTTTGTAATTGCATCAGCAGTTAATTCAACCTTTTCACCAAAACGTGCGACTGCAACAACTCTCTCAATCGTTAAATTATATCCATCTAAAACTATTGACATTTAAACCTCAAAAAATAAGAACTTATAGTTTGTGATAAATCGAACAAACAAAAATATGGAAAAGCGGGGCTGTATCAAAAGTGTATTTTTTATGGTTAATTAGTGATGCAATTCTAACCGTAAATTTTTTTTTTAATAATTAGCTTCCTGAATATGCAGCTGTGTGAAAACTACTATCATGTCATTCTGAGAGAGCGTAGCGACCGTGAGTTCCGAAGGACTGCGAAGCGCATCCAGTATTTATTCGAACTAGATTCCTCACTACGTTCGGAATGACCTCTAAATCAGACTTTTCACACAATCTCATACGCAGGAATGACAAATTCAAAATTTACAATATATTCCTGTAAACACAGGAAAGCTAATTAAAAAATAATATACTTTTGACACAGCCCCATAAAATTTATTTTGCCATTAAACTGCAAATAGCTGCCACATTGATCATATCATCGACACTACAACCGCGTGATAGATCGCAATATGGTTTTGCTAATCCTTGAACAATAGGACCAACAGCTTCGAAGCCACCTAATCTTTCGGTTAATTTATAGCCTATATTACCGGCATCAAGATCTGGAAATACAAGCACATTTGCTTTTCCAGCTACAGGAGATCCCTTACATTTTCTTTCTCCTATGGCTTCAATAAGAGCAGCATCAGCTTGTAATTCTCCATCGACTGATAATTCAGGTGCTTTTTCTTTTATCAAATTAGTTGCAGCCACAACTTTTTCTACATCTGGGTGCTGAGCACTGCCTTTGGTTGAGAATGACAACATCGCTATTTTCGGTTCCAATCCGGTAACAGACTGGAAGTTGCGGGCTGATGAAATCCCAATGTCAGCTAATTGTTTATAATCTGGATTAGGGTTGACTGCGCAATCAGCAAAGCAAATCATTTTCTCTTCTTTTACCATGATGAAATAGGAACTAACAGTAGAAATACCGTTAGCTACACCAACAGTATAGATAGCTGCTCGTATAATATCACCAGTTGATGATTCGTTTCCACCAACAACTACCTTTACATTATCAGCATCAAGTAAGAAACCCGCAAAGTAAATTGGATTAAGAGCAAGTTCCATTGCTAATTCTTCAGTCATTCCTTTTGATTTTCTTTTTTCGAATAGGATTGATGCAAATCCTTTTGTTTTATCAGAATTTGATGGATTAACCAATTCGATACCTTTTAGGTCGATATTATTCTCATCAGCAAGCTTTTGAATTGAAGCATCGTTACCAACTAAAACTGGTTGTGCTATGGCTTCGGATTTTAGAAATAAGGCAGTCTTTAAAGTTCTAATATCTTCACAATCGGGGAAGGCTACACGATAATTCAGGGATTTAGCTTTATCCCTAATCATTTCTGTAAATTTCATAAAATTAATTTCCTTAAATAATATATAATCTAATATGACAATCAATAATGCACTGCAAAATCTACCAAATTCTTGGTGCATTCAATACTACTCTAACAGTATCCCTTGCAAGAAGTAATTCTTCGTTAGTTGGTAATACATAAATTTCAATTCTACTTTCGGGAGTGCTAATTTTCATTTCTTTACCACCATAGGCTAATTCATTCAATTTGTCATCAATCTCAATTCCAAAAAATTCCAAATTCTCCAGGCATCTCTTTCGAATTTCAGCAGAGTTTTCTCCAATACCACCAGTAAAGCAAATTGCATCTGCGCCATTCATTTCGGCTAGATAGAAACCAATATATTTCTTGATTCTATGACAGAACATATCAATTGCAAGTTTGGCTCTGCGATCCTGATGTTCCCTTTCTTCCTGAAGAAGCTCGCGCATATCATTAGTCAAACCAGATATACCAATCAGACCGGAACGCTTGTTCAATACACTGAAGACTTCGTCCATAGTAATACCTTCGTTGTGGGAGAGGAATTCTACCACTGTTGGATCGATATCCCCACATCTTGTTCCCATCATTAACCCATCAAGAGGAGTCAATCCCATAGATGTATCAACAGATTTGCCGTTTTTAATTGCACAGGCAGAAGCACCATTACCCAGATGCATGCTGATGATATTAACGTCATCTCTTTCTTTACCGGCTAAACGTCTGTACCGGTAGCCAATAAATCTGTGGGAAGTACCATGAAACCCATATTTTCTGATTTTAAATCTGCTATAAAGTTGGTATGGAATAGCAAATAAATAAGATGATTCGGGCATAGTTGAATGGAATGATGTATCAAAAATAGCTACCTGAGGAACAGATGGTCCAAAGATCTCACGAGATGCATAGATACCTTTTAGGTTAGCTGGATTGTGTAATGGAGCCAGAGGAATACAATCCTCAATTCCAGAAATAACTTCATTATCCAGTCTGACAGATTTTTTAAATCTTTCTGCACCATGAACGCAACGATGACCAATAGCGTGAATATCAGCTAAATCTGCAATACCAGGAATTTTTGAATCTGGATTAGTAATCCATTTGATTGCATAAAGCAGAGCCTGTTTGTGATCTCTAAGAGGTTCAGCAGATTTAAAGGCGATTTGACCTTCTGCCTGAAAACTAATAATAGACTGACTTCCGATTCTTTCAATCAGTCCCTTAGCAAGCATTACGTCGGTATCATTTTCGATATGAGCTAAGTCCGTTTCAATAATTTGAAATTTGAGGGACGAACTTCCACAATTAAGAACTAAAACATTCATTTCCGTTACCTTAAATAAATTTTCATATTATTATTTTTATGAATAATTATTAATAAAATTTTAAAATTATTATTAATAAAACTCATGTTACAAATATATGAATTTTTTAATATTTAATATAATAAATAAGGCAACATCTGGATTACAAAAAAATTTTCTTACTACAACACGATGATTACATAAATATATTTGGTTAATATATAGGGGTAATTTAACGAGCATTAATAATTGCAAATAAATTTTTACTTCTTCTTTTTTATATTCCTTGATTTCCTTTGTGGATTTTTTTCTTTCATTGGCACTATTTTAGCTTTTGAATATTTTTCCAGTGTGAAGGTACTAGCTATATAGTGCCATCCTGGCTTTGGTTCTTCATTTGGGACATAAATACTTAATTTCTGTTCGACAGTTGCATAGAAATAAATTGGAATATACTTATCCAAGCTTAGGTATATATTCCCAAAACCATTAATAACGCTTGTAACGTTAAGGTTGATTCCGGCTGTTGTCCCTAAAACACTGCCCTGTGCTGATTTAACGAATTCGATATTTGCACAATGTTCGTTTAGAGTATCAATTCGAGGATTAATCCTAAACAATGAGAATTGTTTGATTTTGGGAATTGGTACTCCATTTTCAACCAGATCTTCACCTGAATTCACTACCCAAGTTTCATTAATAGCCTTGCATGATCTTACAAATGGGAAGAATAGATAAGGCTGGAATGCACCTCCCGGAGATAGTGCATACATATTTGTATCATCTGATATTTGCTCCATTCTTTGCCCAACACTGTCAATTGTAATTCTGATTTTACGATTCAGCCATGGCGAATCATACACTTCAATATTTTTATCAGTTTTGTAGCTTTCCTTTGATTTATAGGAAATCAAGGTTAGAGAAAGTTGAAAATTTCCGAATTTGTTAATATCTTCGCAAATAACCATTAGTTTTTCCTGACGGCTTTTGAGTAGAGGTTTATCAAAATTTATGACAACACTATCGAAAGAAACAACATTATAAATCAGGGTATCGCCCTTATTAAAATTATACTTTATACAAACAGTATCTTTAATTCTTAAATTATTTGTTGTATCAGGCGGTACAAGAAATTGAGATTCAGCTACAGAACAAGCAAAAATAAGATTAAATATAACAAAGAGAATTCTTCTTTTATCATTCATTATTAATATCCAAAAATAAAGCAGTCTAATTTGAGTTAGACTGCTTTTGCGAATTTTTCTTGTAAAAAATTTCACTAAAGATTTACTTCGAACCTAATTATCATATCAAATCGAGCATTTACTAAAGGAAAATTTCTTTTGGGAGTTGTTTGACCTTTTGATTTGCTGTAAATCGATTTAATGAAAAACTGTGGTTTGTATTTAACAGCTGATGATAATACCTGAGCAATTTCATCATTGACATCAAGAATATGATCTGGGATTCTATAATATTCCCTAACACTAACATTAGTGAATTCCCCAAGAATATAATCAGGTGACAGAGGATCATCTTCCCAATTAACTACATTGTTAATATCAGCCGGATATGGAGGAAATTCTTTTAGCTTAGCAAAATGAAGTGCAAAGCTTACATACTCGAATTCAACATTATGCACCATAGGATCGAATGGTGTGTTATTATCCATAACCAAAGAATCAATCCAATAATTGAATGAGAGGATATCTGCTTTTCCGATCTTATCTTTGTTCTTGTTATATTCATCATACTTAACCAAATTAACAAAATCGACAGAAGTATCCGGGATTGCCTTATTTTTATAATTTGAATAAAAAATTAGCGGAAGTTGAAATTTAAAGGTTGAGAGTGAATCCACAGTACTTGTATAACACCCATCCACAATTAACATTGTGATTAAAATCAGAATATATATTTGTATTTTTTTCATTTTTATTCTCTAGTTAGTTTTTGAATTAATTATCTTTTAATTTCATTCTGTCACGTTCCCATTCCTTATCCCATTCGTCATCTTTACTTCTTCCAAAATGCCCGAATGTAAATGTAATCCCGAAAGTCATGATTGGTTGACTTGCCCAGGCAGCGTCTCCATGAAACTCAATTGCACCCATTTTATATGAAACACCACCTAATACTCTGAATGAAGTGAAAGATTCCATATTTACAGATAGGGGTTTACCAGAACGAATTTCTTCGTATGGATTGTCTACATAGTTGGAAATATTAGCAGTATCTCTAACTGCTTCAAATTTTCCATTTAATCCCTCAAATTGAAGTCCGGCATATAATGCAAGACTATTATTCCAAGATTTACTGAAATGAATTCCATAATTCCATGTACTTAGACTAATGCTTGGTCCACCATTAATTGCTGAATAAGCGAAATGAGCTGAAAGACCCATTTTTTCCTCAGGTTTAAATAAATTAAAAAACCTGTCAATATTTTGTGATACAGTCAATCCCCAATATGTTACAGAAAAATCACCTGTTGGTATTGCCAGAATTCTGAAACGGATTTGAGTCCTTGTCGGGAATCCAAAAATAAATTGGATAGTTGGAATACCAGACATGAAGCTGATATCATTGCCTTCAACATAAGCAACAGATTTATAAGATGAATCAGGTAATCTATGATTCTGCGGGGCTGCAAAAATGGCTTTAGACTGCCCTCCATATATGGTTGGCTGAGAATTATTTCCAATAACATCAGAATATAATTTACCATTTCTTAATTCTGCTGTTTTTACTATTTGTGTATTTACACCAAATGCATCAGGTCTCTCTGCATCGTAAGTGGTTTGTCCGTTAGGTATAAACATTCCATTAATGGAGATGTCAATACCGATTGACCAGTCATCCTTATAATTACCGGTAGTAAATACATTTGAGTTGATACTTTCGCCAATTGAGGTAAACAATGGCTTAAGATATCCTTCAAGGTTCTTTGATGTAAAGAGATTGAACTCTCTACTCAACTCGATTTTGTCCTCTGCTTTGGATGAGATAGGATATAGAAACCCCATCATCAATCCTAGAATTAGTATTATATTCTTTTTCATAGCACTCTGTATTAATTAATAAAATATTTAATAATAGTTAGATGTAACATATAAACAAATTTAGCAAAATTTTTTTAAAGGTAAAAATTTCTTATTTTTGCATCGGAACATGGCGCATTCGTCTAGCGGTTAGGACGCTGGCCTCTCACGTCGGTAACACGGGTTCGATTCCCGTATGCGCTACATAGTGTTTTTCTGTATATCCTTGTAATCGCTAGAGTTGCAAGGATTTTTTATTTGCAATTTTTATATTTTAAAGCAATTTGGGTGACAAATTATTGTCTCATTTTTTATAATGCTCTGTGTGCTATGTCTTTTCTGAAAAAGGCATTTTCGAAATGTATCATATTTACTGATACATAAGCTTTACTCACGGCTTCTTTTAGATTACCAGCTACGGCACTAACACCAAGTACACGACCACCTGATGAATGTATGACTCCATCTGCGTCAGAAGTTCCGGCATGATAGACAAAAGCTCCATGGGATTCAGCATTTTCAATTCCGCTGATTGGAAAATTTTTCTCGTAATCACCGGGATATCCTTGTGAAGCCAAGACAACACAACAGGCATGACCATTAATTGAAGTATTTACTGATGATTGATCTAACTTACCGATTGCCGCACTGTAGAATAATTTCAGAACATCCCCATCAACCAAAGGCATAACAACCTGAGTTTCTGGGTCGCCAAAGCGACAATTAAATTCAACTACTTTCGGAACACCATCCTTTATCATAACACCAACATAAAGACATCCAATAAATGGATTGCCTTCACAACCCATTTCCCTGAGGACTGGAATAATAATTTTTTCTTTCACTTCGGTCATTACATCTTCGGTTACAACGGGTGCAGGTGCATAAGCACCCATACCGCCGGTATTGGGACCTAAATCACCATCGAAAATTCTTTTATGATCCTGGGCAGGAGCTAAGGTTATAAAATCTGTTCCATCTGTTATAGCAAAAATTGATGCCTCTTCTCCCTGCATGAATTCCTCAATCACAAGGCTTTTACCTGCATTATCGAAAAGACCGCCCATCATGTTGTTTATTGCAGTTTCAGCTTCTTCATGATTAAGAGCAATGACAACACCCTTACCTGCAGCAAGCCCATCAGCTTTGATTACGACAGGATAGCCTAATGTATCGGCATAGTTTAAAGCATTGTGTTCATCACCTGAAATGAAAGTTTGGAATGATGCTGTCGGAATATTATATCTCAACATGAATTCTTTTGCGAATCCTTTGGATGACTCTAACTGAGCTGCGGCTTTAGATGGACCAAAAGCATTGATCCCTGCAGATCTCAATGAATCTGCAAGTCCGTCAGCTAAAGGTTGTTCAGGACCTATAACGACTAAATCAACTGATTTATCTTTACAAAAATCGACGACAGATTGATGGTCATTTAAGATTAGATTTACATTTTCAGCTATTTTATTTATTCCGGGATTACCCGGGGAGCTATACATCTTTGATAAATCCGGAGATTTTGCTAATGATATCGCTAAAGCATGTTCCCGTCCACCGCTTCCAATTAATAATACTATCAAGATAATTTCCTTTCTTTTGTATGTGCTTTGTCCTGCCAGTAATTTACTGCATCACTCATTGTCCAGAAGATGACTTGGTCAGCAAGTTCATTTTTGATTAATTTCAGAATCTTTTCAATATTTTTAGTGTTTGGTATATCCTTAATGTGTCCGAGTGCAACAACAGGCAGAATTAAATCATTATTAAATTTTTTCACATTTTCATTAATAATATTCTTTAAGATTTTTACAAAAACCTCAGGTGGAAGAAAATCATAATCCAGATGAAAATGTGATTGACTCAAAATTGCTTTCATGTAGAAATTGAAATTCTTTTTTTGATTTTTCTTATAAAATCGTTTGCTTCTTGGGTATCTGGTTTCTTTAACACTTTCACGTTCATCCTGCCATTGAAGAGATTCTGCACTGACTGATTTTCCAAATTTTATTGAATAATAGATACCAGGCATATACTTTTTCATTGCCGAAGAATCTAAACCAGAGAAAGTGTAAATCGGAATCTCCAGAATTCCCTCTTCCCTGTCCCCAAGCTGAGTTATATCCTTGCTCGTGTACCACGGAATAACGTTAGAATATGCATTACGGAAATCATAAAATCCCGGGCTAAACTCCCCTTGAGTTACAGATGAATCAGCCTTGAAACCTGTTTTGATAAGTTTTTCAATTGGCTTTTCTGAGGGTTGAATACATAAAGCACCTGCACGGAAAACATCGCAAGAATATTTGTTATTTATCGGTTTCAACAACTCATCTAAATACTCTTTACCTTTTGTGAGATTCAATTCAATTTCTTCAGACGAAAGTGACGGCAAAGACCACCTGTCCATGTTCAAATGCCATTCTCCATTTTTATATTCTGCTCCCTGCCACTGAGAATGATAATGAAGCTGAACATCATTACCTGTCTTAACAGCTTTTTGAACAATTTCTTCCCAACCTAGGCAAATTTTTTCAAATTCAGGATAATTATTAATATTCTCTTGATGAGCAAACTGTTGGCCGACTTCAGCCATGATTGTTATTTTAGCATTTTGT
Organism: uncultured Hyphomicrobiales bacterium; assembly: GCA_964464375.1. Lineage (GTDB taxonomy): Bacteria > Bacteroidota > Ignavibacteria > Kapaibacteriales > UBA2268 > CAIOZA01. Next base: position 102,697 of record CAYXFU010000007.1, on the reverse strand, counting down.
GCAGTTATCAGATCCAGAAGATCGTTCATAGGATTATGCTGTAATTCGAAGTAGTCACCTGAACCATCGCCAAAAAGTTCCCAATCATTCGTTAGTACCAGTCCTAGTTTCATTGGTTTTTCCTGTAGAATTTCTTTGGGTAAAAGGTAACGTTTTCTTCACTGGCTAATCTGTACATTTCTTCGAAAAGTGGCTTTGAAAATGCACGATAGAACTTGTTCCCATCGATATTTATATCTTTAACTATTTCGTTAGAAATATACTTATTAATGAAACCGGGCAGATCGAAATACATCATTTCCATATTGTGAGCAAAAGTTTGAACTTCGACAATATTACCGGAGTAATCCTTGCAATTAGCTGTGAACAGTTCATCATGATAAACTTTGACAGGGAATTTCTCTTTGAGAGCATCATCAATGCAATGAACAAATGAAATAAAAGTACGATCAACACCTATACCAATAATTTTGCCATTATAATGTGTGATCTTGTAATATGGACTCTGATCACTATAAGGATAGGGAGAGTTCTGATGTGTGTTTGTCAGATCTTCAGCATATTTACCTATTGCCACACATGATTTGGTTGGATGAAGACTACGAACAGCACCTTTGTATCTTCGTGCAAATTCATTTAATAAACCGGTAAATGTTGGCGTTCGGCGAACATCGAATACTTGTCCGCTTTGGAGAAATTTATAAGATGTAAGCTTGGGATAAGTCGGAAAGAGGATTGTACCTTCTTCTCCGACGATATCAAGTAACATTGGAATGATATTATAGAATGGGAAATCAATATTCAGATGGTCAACAGAGCTGTGAATGAAAGCGACATCGCCTTTTTTTAGTTCAGCTTTATCCCTGAGAACAGAATAGACCTCATCCTGAGTCAATCTGGGAAGAGACTCAACATACTTTTTTTTTTGATTAGCTTTGTAAGTTCTGATGTACTTTTTGAGATAATCAGGAGTTATTCTTTTAAGAAATTCCTGCAATTAAATACTCCGAATTTGTTTATTAATCATTCTGTGCAACATTTGTTCTATCTTTTTTATAACGTTCATTATATTGATTTGTATCAATAATTTTAATCTTGACCGGAACTTTGAAAGACTGTAGTTTAGTTCTACAGAATTTCTTTATTTCTGCAATGAATTCCTTTTCATTATCGGGGATGTGGATTGGAGTTACTTTTGCGCAAACGATGTTCCCCATTATAGGATTTTTTTCACCATAGACTGTAACATCCGATACATTCTCAACTTCGAGAATAATGCCCTCAACTTCTGCCGGATAGACCTTATCACCTCCAACATTGATTATTTCTGACTTTCTGCCAAGTATTTTCAGCCATTCGCCATCGACTTCAACCTGATCTCCGGTCATGAACCAGCCATCATCTGTGAATGGACTTGGAGCATTGATATAGCCCAACATAGCTGAATCAGCCTTAATCTGAAGCATATTATCCAGAACTCGCCAGTTGAAACCTTCGCCACCAATCTTTACCCATAATGATCCGTCATCGCGTGATTTGGAGCGCAATACACCTAATTCAATCAAACCGTAGGTCTGTTGAAGTTTAATCTCAGGGAACTGCTTCTTCAGCCTCTCGAGCAGACTCAAAGGCATGGGTTCAGTACCGTAAGTTATAATAGTAAGCGATGACAAATCATACCTTTTATATGCTTCGCTGATGAGTAGAAGATTCAGAAAAGTTGGCGAAGCAGGAAGAAGTTCAATCTTATGCTTTTCGATGAAAGCACACACAGAATCAGGCGATCTGTCTTTTAGAGCCAGAACAGTGCCGGCATTGGACAGAGTATGCAAAAGGGTATTGAGACCACCCCAATGATCAAAAAGCAGGAAGTTGACTGTGCGGAGAGCCTTCCTATGTGTTTTAAACTTCTCGAGTAACAGATTAAAGTTGTGAACAGCAGCTTTTGGTTCACCAGAAGTACCGGAAGTGAATAAAACAAGACCCGGAGCTTTGGAATCCCTCAAATATTTATAATATTCATGATCAGCTTTGCGTTCAAATACTTCGAAAGTTGAATTATCATTCTCATCGATAAGAATCTGTTTCTCAACCCCTGCTATTTCATATTTTCTTGTAGATGATAGTTCAACAGAATGAGTGAAAGGTACTATGATATTTGAATTGTCCATCAAAGCCAGCATACAAGCGATGCTTTGAGGTGAAAAGTCTCCTTTGAGCGAAACGACATCACCAACCGTTACTTTATTATCGGACAGGAACTGTTTCCACGCAGAAATAGAGCCGAGCAGCCAATCGTAGGAATAGCTGATATCTTTCCAGATAACGGCTGTTTCACTGCGATTCTTATCAAAAACATCAAACAAGAATTGAATATTGGACATGTAACTCATCAACTGATTCCACCAAGATAAATGATCTGACCGGTAATAAACTCACTCTCCGGTTGAATGAAGAAATTAATTGCATTTGATATGTCTTCCATTTTCGCATATCTTTTTATTGCCTGAAATGAAATTAATTTATCGATCTTTTCCTGAGGTACGTTTCGAAGTAAGTCAGTATCTACAGGTGTAGGACCAAGTGCATTTATAGTTATTCCAAAATCGGCAAAATCTTTTGCCATTACTTTAGTCAAGGATTCTAAAGCACCTTTTGAAGAAGCGTAAGAAGCTTCACCTTCAAGGTTCAGTGGTGTAGCAATTGTTACAAAATTTACAATTCTGCCATAATGATTTTTCTTCATTAGTTTCGCAGCTTCCCTCATAAATAGAAAAGCTCCAAATACATTTGTATTAAAAGCTTTCTGCATAGTTTCGATCGGGGTCAAAAGAGCATGATTCATTGATGCTATACCAGCATTGTTGATTAGTACATCAAGTCTCCCATGAGAAGCTCTGATAGTTGATATTAGCTTTTTAATCGCACTCTCGTCAAAAACATCCATAATTGAATGATGATAATTTGGAAATGAAAAATCAACATCCTGGCGGCTACATCCATAAACAAAATAACCCTGTTGAATATAATATTCAACTAAGTACTTACCGATACCCTTACGAGTACCGGTAATAACCATAACATTATTATCCATTGGATTCGCTTTCGATCAAGGTTAAAATGTAATCACTTAATGTTTGAACTGATTTGAATGGACTATTCTTCTGCGACATAGCCTTCTCATTAACAATGGTTATATTTAAGTTTAATTTATCTGTGATTAGACCTTCTACAGTAATGATAAGGTTGACTAATCCCAAGGAATCTAATAAGCTATCACGACCAAACAAAACTGTATCCGATTCTTTAGCAATTTTCTTACTGCCTGAAATTTCTTCATTTAATTCATCTATCGCTTCATATATAATTTCAGATACATCTTTGCCACTTATCATTTTTTCTCCAATTATTTTTTCAAAAATTGTAACTTTTTTATTATTATTTGTGTTATATAATTATTATTTTGACGCATCTAATAAAAATGTATTACGAAAATGAATAAATATTCTTATATAACATATTTGAAAGCACATTATGAAAAAGCAATTTTATTTATTAATTCTCATCTTACTTTGTAGTTCTAATATTCTTTTAAGCTCACAAATTGGCTTTATCGAGAATAAAGGACAGATAATATGCAATCAGAATGATAATGTTCTATTCTACTATAATCAGGGTTTAACATCCTACTATATTTGTCCTGACAAATTAATAATTGTTCAAAATGCTCTTACTAGCTCATTTACACTGAATCATAATTCTGAATTGACTACATCGTCATATAGAACAGACATCGAATTTGTTGATGCAATTGAAAACATCAGAATTCAAAAATCGGAAAAATTTGATTCATATATTAATTTTTATAAAAATGGTAATTCGTCAGGAAATTGCGAAATAAATCATTTCAAGTCAATTTCATTAGAAAACATATACCCGAATATAGATCTAAAATTCCATCTGACTAACGATGGGATTAAATATGATTTCATTTGTAAACCACTATCAGATCCATCATTAATTAAATTGCGAACAGTAGGGTTTACTAATTTGTTAATTAATGCAAAAAATGAATTTATCATTGAAACTCCATTGAAAATGATACAAAATCGCAATCCTTTAACTTATGATGAACACAAACAAATAATTGATTCTAAGTACAAACTTTCAGGTGGAATTCTAAGCTTTGATATAGGTAAATACGACAAGAATAGTACATTGATAATTGATCCTGAAATAAATATTTCAGAAAATATTGAGTGGTCAACTTATTTCGGTGGGAGTGGAATCGATTGGGTTAGGTCTATTAGAATTGACAAAAAGAATGACGTTGTAGTTGGTGGATGTTCTTACAGTACAAATCTTCCTACAACGGCAGGTGTTTTTCAAAGAAATAATAAGGGAAATAGCGATTTCTTTATTACAAAATTCACTGATAAGGGTGCTATGATTTGGACAACATATGTTGGTGGATCAAATATGGATTTACTTTTCTTTTTGGATATATGTAGTACAAATGAAATAGTTGCAGGTGGTGACATAAGATCTGGCAATTTTCCGGTTACAACAAATGCTTTTCAAACAAATTACGCTGGTGGTACTGCTGATTGTGGGTTTGTCAAATTAACTGAAGATGGCAAAATGATCTATGCTACTTTTGTTGGTGGTGAAGAATTTGAAGGATTTGATGATGGTGTTGTTGATAAAAATGATGATGTATGGATGATTGGTAGAACTACCAGTTCGAAATTTCCAGTCACGACAAATGCTTATAATAAATTTCAATCCGGTACATATGATGCTGTAATTGTAAAATTTAGTAAATCCAACAAGATACTTTATTCAAGCCATTGGGGTGCTAAAAATAATGAATATGCAGAGGGTGTTGTTGTAGATAGCGAAAATAATATTTTCATTTCAGGATATACTGATAGTGATGATTATCCAGTAATTGGAAATGCTTATCAAAAGAAATATAACGGGACAATGGATGCATTCCTTGTAAAAATGGATTCGATAGGTATTCCGATATGGTCAACATATTTTGGAGGTAAAAAAGATGATTATGGATCGAATGTGACAGTTGATACTAAAGATAATGTAATAATGAGTGGTATAACCGGTAGTATAGATCTTCCCATCACACCACTAGGATTCCAGAAGAGTTCTGGAGGTGGTGCAGATGGATTTATAGTTAAATTTGACAAATATGGAAATATAATTTGGAATACTTATCTTGGTGGATCGAAAGAAGAAGGACTATTGAATACGTTATATGATCAAGGTGGTGCAATAAGAACAGATGATAAGGATAATGTTGTATATTGTTTTCGTACACAAAGTAATAATATTGTAACAACACCAAACGCATTTCAAAAAGCATTCAAAGGCATAAATGACGCAATGGTAGTGATTCTAGATTCAGATTGCAATCTGCTTTGGTCAACTTATATTGGTGGTAAAGATGACGATATTGCTGAAGATGTTTGTGTAGATAATTCCGGTTGTCTGTATGTTGCGGGTATTACTAAGTCTTCTGACTTCCCTGTGCTGAATGCGTTTCAGCCGAAGCTGGCAGGCGATTGGGACGGTTTCATTATGAAGTTTGGCGTTACAGAGCCTTGCTTAAATAAACCGTTTTCATATACAAACTTTCTAAATTCAAAATTAATTAAATATACGGGCATTGCCCGCAAGGCTGATTCTACTATCAAACTTACAGATAACAGGCAAAATATTTCCGGGGCAGCATGGTTCGATGGTTTGATACCAATTGATAAGGGATTTACTACAAAATTCGCTTTCAGATTTTCCGATGGACAAAACTATAACTGCCAGGATGGCTCTCTTCCGGGTGCTGACGGCATCGCTTTCCTCATCCAGAATGCCGGAGTTAGTTCCATTGGATTCCCGGGTGGCGGTTTGGGTTATGAGAATATTCCTAACTCTTTAGCTATTGAATATGACACTTTCTCTAATGATTCTACTCAGATAGAAAATTACTTCGATCCTAACGGTAATCATGTTGCTGTGCAATCTCTTGGATCTGCAGCCAATAGTCCAAAGCACACTAAGAGTGCTAATATTGCGATGAATTCTGCGATATTTCCTATACGATCGGACAAAACAATCTATTATTCACAGATTGATTATAGTACTGCGAACAAGACTCTCACTGTTTATCTGGACACAAACAAAACTCTTACAAACAGAGTCATCTATATTGAGAATTTTGATATTTCTAAGTATGTATCTCTTATTGGCGGGACTAAAGCTGTTCTTGGCTTTACATCTGCAACGGGATGTGCAACTCAAACGCATGAGATTCTTAGCTGGGAGATATGTCTGGAAAGTACAGAGCCAGCGACTGATGTTGAGGATGATAATATTTCATTAGCTACTTCAACTTTATATCCTAATCCAGCAGAAAATTATTTTTCTATAAGCAATGAACAGCTTCCATTTGTAAAATCAATCAGGATTTATGATTGCATGTCATCACATGTCATAAAATCATTTAATTTGGAATCAGTCTTAAATAATAAATTTGATATTCGTAATTTATCTAACGGTTTTTATTTAGTCGCAATTGATACCGGTGATAAAATCATATTGGATAAATTGATAATTTTGAAATAATTTGAATTAAATAAAAATTTAGTTTACAATTTCTGAAAGCAAAGTCATGAGAGTAAATTCTTTGATTCGATTAGTTTCGCTTTTCATTTTTTTTCTGTTCTGTGAACAGAATCTCTTTGCTGATGAATTGGACAGTAAAGGAAAAGATTTTTGGATAACATACTTACCCAATTATCATAATAACAGATACTCTGATGTTCCTGAGCTCCAATTGGGAGATTCACTCTATATTTTTATTAATAGTGAAAAGATAACCTCCGGCAAGATAGTCTATTTTGATAAATTTGGTGTTGAACATAATCAGAATTTCAATATCTCTAATCCGGCTCAAATGTTTGTATTCAAAGTGAGCTTTTTTGATTTTGAGTTAGTAGGATTCAATGATAGTGGCATTTTTTCACAATTTCAATCAGATAAAAAAGCATTTCAGTCGTTTCATGTAACAACTGATCAGGAGGTAACTGTTTACGCACACAGCCAGGCAGTAACCACGAGTGATGCGTTTCTTGTGTTGCCTGCAGATGTTCTTGGTCAATCTTATTATGTAATGGCTTATAATGCAGATGCAACTTCAGCTCTCAATCAATCATGGACTCCATCACAGTTCGCTATTGTAGCAACTCAAGACAATACATCTATTGATATCACAACAAAAGCTATATCTTATTCTTATCCGGTAGGCACTCGTAAATTAGTGCTTAACAAAGGTGAAGTTTATCTTGTTCAATCTTTCCTAAATTCATCACCAATGACACCGGATATGACAGGTAGCTATATTCAGTCCGACAAACCTATTGCTGTTTTCAGCGGGCAGCAGAGATCAAAAATTCCTGTTACAAGAACAGGAAGTAACTCATCACGTGACTGCCTGATAGAACAGCTTCCACCTGTATCTACATGGGGTCTCAATGCATTTCTTGTAGCACCGCAAGAAAGCAATGATTTTAATTCAAAGAAGGGTTCATTATATAGAATCTTAGCGGCAAATGACAGTACTGCTTTAACAGTAAATGGATCAATTGTACGCACTCTCAATAAAGGAGAATTCTATGAGGCACCAATGAATTCTACAAAGGAAATTTCTGCAAACAAACCAATACTAGCCTCGATATTCAAATATACTGCTTCGGATTCTTCAGGTCAATTCGCATTGGGTGATCCGTTTATGATGCTGATTCCTCCTAAGGAACAATTTATCAAGAAGTGCAAGGTAATTAACATTCAGGCTTGGGAGTATGATGAATTTAATTTCACATACAGCAAAGTCTATATTGAGCAGTATATAACTATCATAGCACCGGAAGGATCAAGACATACTGTTAAGTTAGATGGAGTTTATGTCCCTGTTTCAAATTTTTATCAGATCCAGAACAGTGGATATTTTTATGCTCATTTGAAGGTAACCGATGGAGTGCACGACATTGAATGTGAAGATCAGATTGGTGTTTATATTTATGGTTATGGAAGAGCAAACTCATACGGATATATCGGCGGAATGGGATTTAAGCAAATTACCAAGGATCCACCTAGGATCACAACAGTTGATTCCTGCTTTAAAGTAACAGCTTATCTATCAACCAGTAATATCAAATTAATAGATTCCAATAAAGATTCTTTAATCAACTGCAAATCATGGTCGAGCATCTATTTTGACGGGGACTCAACAATAATCTATATCAATCTAATTTCAAACAGATTTGATGGTAAGTGTCAGATTGAAGTGACTGACAGCAGTAATAAAATCATAACAAAATTAGTTGAAATACCAGGTCTGACCCTGGCATTGAAAGGTTTAAGCGGATCAGATTCAGTCCCGGTATTAAAATATAACTTATTCAGTGATCAAACTATAAATGTTGATATTCATAATTATGGGAAATTTACAAAGAGTGCCGTAATTGCGAGGTTAAAGAATCAGTCTGCAGGAACAATCAGTAATACCCCATTTGATATAAATCCCGGACAGGAGAAACAATTATCGATATCATACACTCATAAAGATAATAAAGTAAAGAGAGATACTCTGTATCTCGACACTCCTTGCGGACCTGTGGAAATTGCAATTATTGAAATCAGTTCATCTGCTTGCGACGAAACTGAATTCACATTTGCAGATTTCAGTGATGCATCAAAACTGATTTTCAATGGACAAGCCCGAAAGGTTGATAAATACTTGAGAATGACAGAAAATGTTAGGAATCAGATTGGTTCTGTTTGGTACAATACAACAGTTCCTGTTCTTGATGGATTCACAACTGAATTCGCTTTCAGATTTACAAAGGGTGAAAACTTCCAATGCGTTGACGGATCTCTTCCCGGAGCTGATGGAATAGCATTTGTTGTTCAAAATGCTTCGCCAAATGCAATAGGTTATATCGGGGGCGGAATAGGTTATGAAGGAATAAGAAATAGTCTTGCTGTTGAGTTCGATACATTTTCAAATGATTCGACTCAAATTGAGAATTATTATGATCCAAACGGTAATCATGTTGCTGTCAATTGCAATGGCACTTTAGAGAATACATCCAAGCATTTACCCGGAGTGTCAAAAGGAATAAATAGAGACATAATTCCTATTAAATCAGATGGTACAATTTACTACGCAAAAATAGAATTTTTAGAAGATAAAACATTTTTAGTTTATCTTGATACTTTGCCAAATCCTACAAAGCTAGTGTTGAAAATCGACAATCAAATAGATTTCAAAAAACTATTAACACTTGACCGAGGCTATCGTGCGTATGTTGGTTTTACATCAGCAACTGGCTGTGCAGTAGAAAATCATCAGATACTTAGCTGGAGCTTCTGTCCAAATCATCCAAATCCGGCAAACGGAATAAATGATGACAATGGAAATGAATCAGATATATTAAGCATTGATCCAAACGTTATAAGTGAGTCAGCACAAATCAGGATTAATCTGCCTGCCGGAATAAACGTTGAATTGATAATGATTGATTTATTAGGTAATAAAGTTGCGGATATATACAATGGTTCAATAGCATTTGATTCAACTGATCTACAATTGATCCCGGGATCGTTATCAAATGGAATGTATTTGCTTGTAATGAAATTTAATGGGGAAATTATTACGGCGAAGGTTAATATTTTAAGATAATTGTTGAAAAACAAAGTTTTGAAATTAGTAATTTGTTATTATATATTTAAATAAAATTTGTTGAATTAAATAAAAATAAAAAAAATGGCAAAAGAACAGAAAATTGAACAGGTAAAACAAACTGTATCAGAAGAAAAACTCAAAGCTTTAAAAATAGCAATTGAACAGATCGAAAAACAGCATGGCAAAGGTTCAATTATGAGGCTCAACGATTCGAGTGTGGTGGCTATTGATGCGATATCAACCGGTTGTATTTCATTAGACGCTGCTATTGGAGTCGGAGGTTTACCATGTGGCAGAATTACTGAAATATTCGGTCCGGAATCTTCCGGTAAAACAACAGTCTGTCTTCATGTTATGGCTGAAGCTCAGAAAAATGGCGGACTTGCTGCATTTATCGATACCGAACATGCACTAGATATTAACTATGCTCAAAGGCTTGGTGTAGATCTCAACAACCTGCTACTTTCCCAACCGGAATTCGGCGAGCAGGCTCTTGAAATTGTAGAATCACTTGTAAGAAGCAGTGCAATTGACGTTATCATTATTGACTCTGTAGCAGCTCTTACACCTCGTGTCGAAATCGAAGGAGATATGGGTGATGCTCAGATGGGTTCACATGCACGTTTAATGTCACAGGCAATGCGTAAACTTAACGCTGCTATAGGTAAATCCAATACATGTGTTATATTCACAAACCAGCTACGTTCCAAAATTGGAGTAGTTTATGGTAATCCTGAAACAACCACAGGTGGTAATGCCCTTAAATTCTATGCATCCGTTCGTTTAGACATTCGCCGCAAAGAAGTAATTAAGGAAGGTCAGGATATAGTTGGTAACCGCGTAAAAGTAAAAGTTGTAAAGAACAAGGTTGCACCACCATTTAAGGAAGTTGAATTCGATATCATGTATAACGAAGGAATTTCAAAAATTGGTGATTTGATTGATGTTGGTTCAGAATTCGGTATCGTTGTAAAGAGTGGATCATGGTATGCATTCAATGGCGAACGTGTTCAGGGCAGAGAAGGATTGCGCAAGATTCTGGTAGATTCACCAGCTCTTCTCAAGCAACTTGAGGAAAAGGTCATTGAAACCCTAAAATCAAATCTTAAAAAACCAGAAGCAGAAGTTGTTCTTTAATCATTAAGATAAATTGATAGTTGTTTCAATAATAAAGCTTAAATATAAACCCCGGTGCAGAGTAATCCTCGACACCGGGGATTTTTATGATTTCACAACTGATCTGATTCTGAAATACAGTATATTGAAGAATCAACCTTTAACTGAAGAAGTTTTTACCCTGCTTAATACTGAACAGCGAATTATTGATGCAAAACAGACTGCATATAACTATGCATCCTATAAGCCTAGAACTATCAAGCAGACAATTGAAAAGTTAAAGTTGAAAGAGTTCAATCCTAAAGAAATCGATATAGCAATCGGTTTTCTCAAAGATTTCAATCTATTGGATGACATCAGATTTGCTCGAGATTTTATTCCGATGTATATCAAAAAAAAGCCATCAGGAAAGCAGAGAATTATTCAAGAATTGTATAAACGTGGCGTTCCTAAGAATATCATCCATGAATCAATCGATGAATACTTTCCGGAAGAAGACAAACTATCACTAGCTTATCAAGCTGCCGAGAAGAAGATGAGGTCGGTCAGGCACAAACCAATTGAAAAACAGAAGTCTTCATTAGCTATGTTTCTTCAGAGTCAGGGATTCGATTGGCAAGTTATCAAGCAAACCTTAACACACTTTTTTTCTGATAATTAAAAGCTTTCTTATTTTTTTCCGTTTAAAGCAATGGAATATTTATATTAATACTAAAATTCTTATGTTCAAATTCAATTTATCTTTGTTTTCAATCTTAATTTTAGTTCTGACTTACTCATTACAGTCTCAAACCGAAAAGAGTTGTAAAACCCGACTGCCAGAGACAATCAATTCCTATCAGCCTTCATTTCTGCCTGTGATTAACTTCAGAGGGAATACTCTATTCTTTGATAGGAAACTTCACCCGGACAATATGGATAAAACGAAGGATATTGATGACATCTGGAAATCCGAAAAGGATATGGATGGTACATGGACAGAACCTATCAATCTTGGTTCGAATGTAAATTCAAAGTCTTCTAATGTTTTATTCTCTATTACACCAGATGGATATGGATTATTCTATGGCTTTGGTAAAATCCCAGGTTTCTGCATTGCACGCAAAACTCTCAATGGCTGGTCAGAACCACAGCAGATTAAAATCAGTAATTTTTCTAACAAATCTGATAATTACTTTGCTTGCATGTCAGCGGACAGACAAATCATAGTTTTTGCACTTGAAGGCATTGACAGCAAAGGCGGTTTGGATTTATATGTCAGTTTCAGGGAAAGCAATACTAGTACTTTCTCTGAACCCAAAAATTTAGGCATGCTGAATACTACAGGAATTGATGGTTCACCTTATTTAGCTTATGACAACAAAACGATTTATTTTTCTTCAAACGGACGAAATGGATTTGGGAAAAAAGATTTATATATGACACGAAGACTTGATGATTCATGGACTAGCTGGTCAGATCCAATTAATTTAGGTAAGATCATCAACACTCCCGAAGACGAAAGCTCCATTTGCCTTACATCTGTTGCCGACACTGCATTTATCGTTTCATGGGATACAACTGCAAAAAGAGAAGGCATATATGAAGTGTGTATTCCGGATTCACTATTACCATTAGGATATTCTCTAGTATTTGGAAAAATTATTCTTGCTGATATACATGGAGAAAACCGGTCTTTCGGCTCTGTTGATATAAAAGTTACAACTGACAATGGAAGCAAAGCTGATTACTATGAAAGTGATCCTGAAACCGGAGAATACTGCATAGTAATTCCTTATGGTTCATTCTCTCCTATTTTTTTTACTAGAAAAGATTATCAGGAATTTGGCGTTTCGGTCAGCACAAAAAATCAAAGATTTCCTCAACTTGTGAAATATGATATCACACTTACCAAAGAATCATTGCAGACGAGTTTACTCGGAACAATTCTTTTTGATTACGATAGATTTAAAGTATCTCAATTAAATATAGACGAAATCAAAAAACTCACTGATTTCGTTCCTATTCCCCAAAAGACAAAGCTTGAAATCATAGGTTATACTGATGACAAGGGTACAGATGAATACAACATAAATTTATCCCGATTAAGAGCCGAAGAAGTAGCAAAGGTATTGGTTAATCTTGGATTTGATTCATCTAAAATGATTGTCACCGGTAAGGGTAACTCTTCTAAAATCTCGGATGACCCTTCCAAAAATCGCAGAGTTGAAATCAATCTGATTCAGTAAAAACAATGTCATGGTAAATTGAGAGTGTTATAATTTTAATATAAACAATATTGAACTTTTTCTATCGTTTTGAACATAATAATAAAAAAAAAGGAGATTAGTAATGCAGACTGCGACATTAAATGATGCATACTCAATGTATAACGAACTTCATCTTGAAGATAAAGAGTATTTACTAGATTTAATTCAGAAGCAAATAATTGAAGCTCGACGCGACGCTCTTGTTGAAAGGGTAAAAGAGGCTGAGCAAAATTATAAAAATGGAAATGTCATTCATGGTTCTGTTGATGATTTAATGAAGCATCTTGAAAATGATTAAAGTATTTTTAGGATCCTGGATTCTAAAGAGTTTTTCGTAAATTGATGGCAAGAAATTGTACTTTTACTACCAAATACGCTTGATCTTCTCATCAAATAAATAATCATCAAATTTCTCATCCTTACTTATAATTTCCATATTCTCTACAATTCCCTGAGAAATAATAATTCTATCGAATGGATCTTTATGATGAAAAGGTAATTTATTTTGAGTTACTAAATGAGTAAAATTAATCGATAATACCTCAATTTCACTTTGAATAACATCATCAATTACTGTTTCAAAATCACTAGATATGACTAATTTGCCTAATGCTGATTTAATTGATATTTCCCAAAGACTTGCAATACTAATAAATATCTCATTTTCTTTGTTTTCAATCATAGATTTTGCTATCTGACTAATTTCAGATGATCCGTTGTTGAACCACAAAAAAGTATGAGTATCGATCAAATATCTCATTACATATACTCTCTGAAATCTTCCAAAGGTTCATCAAAATCTGGTGCAAGTTGATATTTACCTTTTACTCTCCCGAAAACACGTTTATCCGTACCATTAACTATATTCGACTGTAGATATTCTTTCTTTAAAAAAATAATATAATGCAAGGCTTCTTGCTTTAAATTATCAGGAAGCTGATTTATTTCGAAAAGGATATTATTGTCTGACATATTTAATTGAGCCTATTTATAATAATCAATTATAGAAACGAAACCTACTAAGTATTATTTTTTGTTACGCTTATTCGTAAATTAATTTTCAATTTCCTTTATCTTTCCGTTCAGTGCTTCTCTTATCTTATCCTTATCTTCCCTCTTGACATAATGTCTCAGCTCATAGTATCCGTCATCCAGCTTAATTAGTCCATCAAAGTCGTCAGTTAGGTGGAACGTCATTCCATACTGATGCTGTCCAATATCATTATCCCATTTATAACAGGCTATCTGATCCCAAAATATCGAGAATGATCCATTATAAATCCCTCGTTCACAAACCGTAAGCCTCTTGAACTTTTTTACCACTTTTCCGATGTAAAAATATCTTAGACAGAGCTTGAAAGCAATGACAATAAATATGCATACAGCATATACTAATACCCAAGTGTACCAAAAAGAATTTTCGAATATTTTACCATTTAGCAATATATTCAAAGGAATCATAATAAATATCCAGAGTAGAATCTCAATGATATAATGATACTTCCTGATTATTTTAATGTTTAAAATCTTCTTCATATATTTTGACTATTTTAATTTTAAATTTAAAGATGTTTCTATTAATTTAAATATTTCTGAAGAAAATAAGTTATTTCATCCATATAGCTTCTATTAATGAAAATTTTAAATTGATATAACCCATTTCCTAAATCATTGAATTGATGGAAATCCACTGGATTCCTCCAAAAATTTCTTTTCTCCCGCAACCCATCATCAAGTATAAATGTAATACCATACTGAATTTGCCCCAAATCATCATCCCATTTATATTTTTTTAAATGATTCCATGAAAAACAATCAATTTCAACTTTTTTATAATATCTGGAACTATTGACAAAAAAATCACCTATATAAAATCCACCCTCATGGATTGTAATCTGCCCAAATGTTTTAATTCTATTGCCAATATATTTTTTTATTAGATATTGATCATTTAAAAAATTACCTGGGATAAGCAACATTATTAATAAAAACAAGATTAATGGGACAATGAAGTATCCATTAGTTATAAATATTAAATAAATTAAGAATCCAACAAATAACAAGATTACAACAATTTGTGTCCTATATTTTCTAACTATCTTACTATTTAAAAACTTCTTCATACTAATATCTTAAATATTGCTCGTTTTAAATATTCATTATTAGGATAGATCGTATGCACATCCTGAGGAAAAAGCAATGAGAACATTCCGGGTTTCATATCAACAAACATCTCCGGTTCATCATCAAAAAAGATGGCTTCTTTTTCTTCAGAATATTCAGTCTTGATCTTAGTACAATCCTTCAGTGCCTTCCAGCCCAGTTGGAATTCACCCTCTACAGCTATCTGACAATCGATGTATTTCCTATGGGCTTCAGTGATAATAACAGGATTCTCATCAGGTTTGCTTTCCGAAATTATAAGATATAAATCATCATCACAAATCTTATAAGTTCCGGCGGAAAGATTTGTCAAATCAGTATGTTTCAAATAATCATCAAGGTTTTTGAAGTATTCATTTAAGGATGAATATTTCTCTAAATACTCTTGGTTGTCAATTATCATATTTATTTCTCATTTGACTTATCTTTTTTGTTATTCAAAAAGACCAAAGCATCGTGGTTCATTCCGTTCATATATATTTCCGGAACAACGATATCGCAAGTAATAAATTTAAGTCTAACACCTGATTCAAGGAACATATCTTGAGTGCGTTTATATGAATCAACCCACTTCCCGTTGGTATTTTCATCATAAAAATCCTGTCCGTTTTGATGAATAAGCACTTCGGCTATTCCGCTCTGAATGATACCTCTTGCACAATCACAACAAGGTAGCCAGGGAACATAAATTTTACAACCCTTAAGCACAGTTCCTCTTCTTGCGGCATTGTATATTGCATTTCTTTCAGCATGTTCTACCCAAAAGTATTTCTCACCGCCTTCACGCGAAAGTCTTTTTCCTTCTCTGTCGACGCCTATTCCACGCGGTAATGAGTTGTAACCTGTCGCCACTAGCACATTATCAGAATCAACAATGACTGATCCCACATGAGTCATATCATCCTTGCTACGCATGCCGACAAGATAGCACATCGTTATATATAATTGGTCCCAATCTGGTCTGATCATCTTAACTCCAAATTAATTTTTCCATATAGATCATTTCTATTATTTTGCAAATTATGAAAAACATTTATAAAGAAAAATTCAGCAATAATATAAAATGAAAGTATTTACGAAAACAATTATTCTGTTGTCATTAGTTAGCATGTTCACTGATATATCAAGTGAAATGCTCTATCCTGTGATGCCAATGTTTCTCAAAAGCATAGGCTTTTCAGTTATTTGGATCGGCATTCTCGAAGGTATTGCTGAAGCTACAGCAGGATTCAGCAAAGGATATTTCGGAAAATTATCCGATCTTACCGGCAAGCGTGTTCTCTTCGTAAGACTTGGATATGGTCTGAGTTCATTAGCAAAACCTGCGATGGCTCTCATTGCTCATCCTCTATGGGTTCTATTTTCCAGAACAGTTGACCGTTTAGGCAAAGGAATACGCACATCAGCCAGAGATGCAATTCTTTCCTCAGAATCTTCACCTGAGAATAAAGGTAAAGTTTTCGGGCTTCATCGTGCCGCAGATACATTAGGTGCTGCAATTGGTCCTGCTCTTGCATTGCTTTATCTGGTTTTCTTTCCAGGAAATTACATTCATTTATTCTATATTGCTTTTATTCCTGCAGTTTTGGGTGTGGTTCTAACATTTACACTTAAAGATAATATTATAAAACCAGGAATTACAAAAATAAATGCCGGTTTTTTCTCCTTTCTTGGATACTGGAGAACATCAACTGGAAATTATAAAAGGCTTGTGATTGGTCTTTTGATATTCGTTCTCATAAACAGTTCGGATATGTTTCTTCTTCTTATGCTCAAACAAAAGGGGTTTACTGACACATGGGTGATTGGAGCTTATATTTTCTATAATCTCGTTTATGCATTAGCTTCAACACCGATCGGATACTTAGGAGATAAAATAGGCTTGAAAATGACATTCATTCTTGGCTTGGTTTGCTTCACTCTGGTTTACCTTGGTTTAGGATTTGCTACTTCAATTGAGCAATTTCTTGTATTATTTTTCCTTTATGGTCTTTATGCTGCTGCTACTGAAGGTATTTCCAAAGCGTGGATATCAAACATAGCAAAGAAGGATGAAACGGCAACTGCAATTGGTTTTTATAATAGTTTTCAGAGTGTTGGCACTCTGATTTCGAGTGTGTCTGCCGGTTTGATGTGGCATTATATTTCTCCGACAACACCCTTTTTTGTATCCGGATTAATTTCTATTCTGATAGTGGTTTACTTTATCTGGTTTGTCAGAGCAGAAAAATGATCCTATTTCTTTATAGGAATCCATTCTATATCTGCTTTACCGGCAAGTTGATTGGCATATCTCGACGCTGTAAATAAATAATCAGATAGTCGGTTCAAAAATTTAATAATAAATTCCCCAAGCTCTTCACTCTGAGAAAGTTCAACAGCAATTCTTTCAGCCCTTCTGCAGACTGTTCGGGCTAAATGAAGAAAAGCTGATTGCTGACTTCCACCGGGCAGAATGAAATGCCTCAGCTCAGGCAATTGTGAAGTATATTCATCTATCAAATTCTCAAGCCATAAAATATTTTCTGTGTTTATTCTCTCAATATTTATCTTGTTATTCATAGGCGTCGCTATGTCAGATCCGGCAATGAACAGAATCGAATTTAATTTTACCAGGGATTCCTTAATCGGCTCCGGCACATCGAATGCTACAGCAATTCCAAGAAGAGAATTCAATTCATCAATTGTACCATAAACACTTACCCTCAAATCACTTTTTGGTACACGCTTCCCACCATTTAAGCCGGTTGAACCATCATCACCGGTTTTTGTATATATCTTCATCAGCTAAAAAACAATTCATTGTTATCAAATTATATAAAATCATTTACGATTAAAGCCATTTTTTATTAACTTGCTTAAATTCAAATAATAAAAAGACAAAAAATGAAAGAAGTAATAAATACAATTTTTATCGGAGATGTTGTCGGCAAACCAGGCTTAAAAGCAGTACAAACCCACATGCCGGGCTTGATAGAAAAATATCAACCTGATTTAATAATTGCCAATGGAGAAAATGCCGCTGATGGAAAGGGCATTACTGAGGATGAAGCTTCACAGCTCACTGTTCAGGGGGTTGACATTATAACAACCGGTAATCATGTCTGGGACAACTGGAAAGGCAGACAAATCTTAACTCAGAATCAAAAAATACTTAGACCTCTTAACTATCCTCATGGTAATCCCGGACTAGGTTTTACATTTTATCAGATAGAGGACGGTCCTGAAATAGCAGTACTCAACCTTCAGGGAAGAACTTATATGCAGGCAATAGACTGCCCATTCAGATCAGCCGATTTTGCTTTGAATATTATTAAAGAAAGAACTAACATTATTTATGTCGATTTCCATGCGGATGCTACCGCAGAAAAAATTGCCTTTTCCTGGTATCTTGATGGTAAGGTGTCAGCGATTTTCGGCACTCATACTCATGTTCAAACAGCCGATGCGTGGATTCTGCCACAAGGAACAGGTTACATCACAGATGTTGGAATGACAGGTCCCTACAATTCAGTGTTAGGGTTAAGAAAGGATATTGCGATCAAAAGATTCTTGCTTCAAACCCCATTCAAGTTCGAAATGGGGGATGGTGATAATCGCATTTGTGGCGTTTATACAAAGGTAGATGCAGCAACCGGCAAAACATTAATAATCGAGCCCTTTATGATGCCACAACCTCTTAAAAGATATAACTAATCTTAATTAAGAGGCTACAATATTATTCAATTGATTTAGAATTGACTGTTTCGAAACTAATTCCTGGTTCACTCGGGCAAGTGTTGAAGGATTAAATTTTCCATTCTGAATTAATTCTTTTCCGGCAGTTTTTACTGAATTTAATATGTCTTCAGTTTCTCTGTGATTAAGCACCTGAGTATTCATAGCCCAGGCATGAGTTCTTAGAACAGAACCAATAAACTCTCTTCCAAATAATAAACTTGTTGAGTCAAAGTGTTCAATAAGATTATCAAATGCTGTTATATCCCATTCATCACTGGCTGACAAAAGAACAACTTTTCCATTACAGCTTTTATGTGATTCGGTGGTGCCGTTTGTGAAAGTTATGCATGGATCGAAAAGAGGTTCAAGCCTGTCGAGCAGTCTAATCAGATTTTTATTTATTGAATATGGTTGATTTGGTGTAGCAAATATCCAAATATCGGATTTTTTAAGCAATGGATAAATATCCTGCATATCATCAACTATTCTGCAAGTACCGTTAGATACGAATGAAGGATCTTCAGTGCAGGCATTGCACTTTTCGATTTTCAAATTCTCAGTACATACAACGTCAACATCTGCACCGGCTTCCTTCATACCTTCGATAAAAGTATTTAGTAACTTTCCGGTTGCTCCGTTTGTGTCAGTTTTAAAACAATTAAAAGCTAGTACATTTATACTCATATTTATTCTCAATTATTCTATCTTTAATTTCAATTTTGTTATGTAATTTAACGTAGTACATAAGAAAAAATTGGTGAAACAATTAATATTTCATTGATTATTTAATTCTTAAAATAATTATGGTTTATCCAAAATAAAATCAAGAATTAATTTTACTCAGAATCTATTCAAGAATAGCAAATTTTTCTAAGTAATAATTTTGATAAATCGAAATTCTTCTATAATTTTACATTCTAATTCCTTATTTAATTGAATATTTAGTTTTAACATTGAGGATTAAATGAATTTTCCAGAAAATTTAAAGTACACAGAAGATCACGAGTGGGTTTCAGTTAGCGGAAACATTGGAACTATAGGCGTAACCGAACACGCTCAAAGCGAATTGGGTGACGTTGTTTATGTTGATATATCAGACAGCGTAACTACAATTACCAAAGGCGAGAGTTTTGGTACAATAGAAGCTGTGAAGACAGTTTCTGATATCTTTGCTCCTGTCAGCGGCAAAGTCATCGAAATAAATACTGCTCTTAATGATGACCCTGCAGTTGTTAACTCCGATCCTTACGGAGCTGGTTGGATGATAAAAATTGAAATTTCTAATTTAGCAGAGATAGACGATTTGCTTGATGTGTCTGCTTATACGCAATTAGTTGGACACTAAATATTATCAAGGCAGGCTTCAAACCTGCCTTTTAATTATATATTTTTAACTATCTCAAAAGAAGATTTTATGAAATCAAAAATTACACTAATACTTATAGGCTTGCTTTACCTTTCATTCAATCTCATGGCTCAGGCTGAGTTTTATGATGTTATGCCCGACATTGCTACTTGCAAAGAGGGAACACTTAAGGATTCAGAAAAACAAAAAGTTTTGAACCTAGTTAATAAAGTAAGAACTATCCATGGTTTGAAACCAGTTACTTATAATTATTCCAAAGATATTTATGTGCAAAAATCTGCTCTCTTATCTGCGGCTAACGAAACTTTGGACCATACGCCTCCGACTAACTCGAAGTGTTACTCCGCTGATGGTTCAACCGGTTCAGGTAATTCAAATCTTCATATCGGTTGGTTTTATGGCTCCACATGGCCCACAACCGAATCCAGTATCTCCAGTTGGATAATTGATGAAAACGTTGATGTATGCGGACACAGAAGATGGCTTATCGATCCCTTCCTTAAATTTATTGCTATCGGCAGAGTTGATGGTGCTTCTGTTCAAAATCCACAGTTCAGTGTAACTGGTATGTCTATTTATGTAATTGATGCTGAAAAACAAAATTTATCGGACTGGCAAAGCGATTTCGTTGCCTATCCCTATCAAAACTACCCATCAAACATGGTTTATACAAAGGATAATAAATCATGGTACTTTAGTTTCACTGCGGTTTTCGATAAGTTCAATTATTGGAATAACCAAAAAGTCAGCTATTCTAATGCGACTATTGAAATTAAAAATGAGCAGAATCAAATTGTTCCAACTTCAGGAGTCTTCAGTGACAATGATGGTGCAGGAATTCCTAATATATTAAAATGGAAAATTCCAACTGTTCAGAAGGAAGTTAAATACACTGTTAATATAAAAAATGTTGATTTGAATGGGACAAAGAAGGACTACACTTATTGGTTTAAAATCACAGATCAAGCCGGTCAAACACCAAATGCACCAACATTAATACTCCCGGCAAATGCAGCAATAAATATTAATCCCGGATTAGCAAATTTTACCTGGAATCCGGCAACAGATGCAGACACATATACAATCCAGATTTCAAGAGACAATTTATTCGCAAATATTGTTGATGAACGTGCTGACTTATCAACACCGGTTTTCACTGCTTCACTGCTACCAGAAAGCACAATACTTTACTGGAGAGTTGCAGGTAAGAACCAATATGGTTTAGGTTCATGGTCTGAAGTTCGTTCCTTCACAACCAAAGCCATACCTCCACAAAAGCCAATTTTGACTGAACCTAATGATCTTCAGACAAGTATTTCATTAACACCTGATTTGAAGTGGGATGTAATTACAGGTGCAACTTCTTATCATGTTCAACTTTCTGGAAACGATAAATTTGGTTCATATACTTTAATTAACCAGGAAAACATTCTGAAAAATTCCTATCTCGTGCCAAAAGGTTATTTACAAAATAATACAAAATATTACTGGCACGTAAGAGGCAAGAATGCTGTTGGATATGGTGAGTTTTCCGATCCCAGTTCTTTCATAACGATAGATATAACTTCAGTTGACCTTTTGAATGAAACTACACAAATTCTCAGTGTGTATCCTAACCCTGCTCAGGACATAATATTATGTAAAATTAATTCAATTGGAAATTCATCTAAGCTTCAGATTCTTAGTGAAACCGGACAAATTATTGAAACATATGCGTTGACAAATTCAGGTGAACAGCTCCTCACTGTTAATCTGTCCTCTTATGTTTCAGGAAGCTATTTCATAAGATTTATTGATGCTTCAAGAGAAATTCTAAAAAAAATTCAGATTATCAGATAATTTAAATTACAATTATTCTTTTTTGGGGTTGTCAATAATAATCGGCAACCCCATTTTTTTAAACTTATTCAGGTATCTGAATGTCCATTATAGATAGCTTATTTGATTTAAGAAGAGATTACCTGAATGGGCAATTTGATGATTCTACTGCTGATGATAATCCTTTCAGACAATTCGAACTTTGGTTCGAACAGGCTACCGCAAGTGGCTTAATAGAACCAAACGCAATGACTGTGGCAACAAGTACACTATCGGGCAAACCTTCAATCAGAGTGGTTCTCATAAAAAAAGTTGACAAGAATGGATTTGTTTTCTTTACCAATTATGACAGCCGGAAGGGTCAGGAAATTCAAGAAAATCCCCAAGCAAGCCTGCTTTTCTATTGGGATAATCTGGAACGGCAGGTTCGTATAGAAGGTAAAATCGAAAAAGTTAGTCTTGAAGAATCAGAAGAATATTTCAAATCACGACCTTATGAAAGCAGATTAGGTGCTTGGGCATCCAAACAAAGTACTGTTCTTAAGAGCCGTTTTTCCCTCATGAGATCAGTTGTCAAATTGATGGCAAAATATCCCGGTGATGTTCCACTGCCACCTTTCTGGGGTGGTTATAGGCTGGTCCCTGATTATTTTGAATTCTGGCAGGGAAGGAAGAGCCGTCTTCATGATAGAATTACTTATTCTAAGCAAAACAACAAATGGATTAAACAACGTCTGTATCCTTAAAATCACAAAATGTCAAAAGAAATAACATTTTTTGCTGAAAATGATACGATCGGTGCAAATTCAATCTATCTATATCTTGATGGTGCAGGCATTATACTTGATTCAGGAATGCACCCCAAAAAGAAGGATGCTTCAATTTTCCCAAAATATGAAATTCTAAAAGATGATCCAGTTGATTTATTATTGGTATCTCATGCTCACAATGACCACCTGGGTGCTCTTCCTTATCTAATCAAACTATTCGGGCATCTTCAAGTTTATTCCACAGAACCTACACGTGACCTTTCTTCAATTATATTAAGAGACACAGCTAAAATATTAAAGAGATCAGCTGTAAGTGAATTCCCTGAAGATTTATTATCGTTGTTCAAACCAGAAAATTTGGAGTTAATTGATAAACTAATCACAGGACATAGATACAATCAGCCTATTGAATTCACCAGCAGAACCGGTAAGTATCCTATTAACATTCGGTTTTATGATTCAGGTCATATCCTTGGCTCAGCCGGCATCGAGATTGTTGCCGATGGTAAGACCATTTTTTATACTTCAGATGTAAGATTCTCTAATCAAACAGTAATTAAAGGTGCCGATTTTCCAAAGAAACATATCGACACTTTAATTATCGAGGCAACAAATGCATCTGTTGAAAATCTACCTGATTTTCAAACTGAATCCAAAAGACTAGCAAATTATATTAATTCAGTTATTGACATGAATGGATCTGTATTAATCCCGGTTTTCTCTTTAGGAAAATATCAGGAAATATTAAATATTATTAATAATCTCAAAATTTCGTGTAAAATTCCTAATCTAACTATCTATACTGCTGGTCTGGGCCAAAAGATTAATAGATTATACGACATCTATAATTACACCACAAGAAGAGTTAAACCAGGATTTGAATTCACAGATATTCCGGTTGAAATCATCAAATATGACGAGGCTTTAACCGGAAAATATTTCAGAGAATCATCTATAGTTATAGTTCCTAGCGGGATGATGATGGAAGGAACACTTTCATTTAATTTGGCAAAAAAATGGATTAGATATAAGAATTTCGGTGTAGCATTTGTAGGTTACCTCGATCCTGATTCCCCGTCCTACTCTCTGGCTGAATCGGTACCTCAAATCGATTTCATATTTGGTACTAAAATGGTTAAAAGAAATTGTTTTGTAGAAAAATTCAGGTTCTCATCGCACGCCAGCCGTGATGAAATTATTAACTACATTACCGAAACAAAACCAGGTAAGCTATTCATTACCCATGGATCTTATGAATCAGTAGAAAGTCTATATAAATCCATCAAAGACATTTTACCTCAAACCAAAATTGTGATACCTCAGTCTCTGCATCGTTACCAAGCAATTTTATAAAGCTAATAATAAATTGATTTTAAGAACTAATTTTGTTAAATTTGGCAATTAATTAGTGAATATCAATTTAAAGAATATCTTATGAAAATTATTAGCTGGAATATAAATGGGTATCGCTCAGTAACCGGACAGAATCCAAGCAGAAGATTCGATGTCGTTACAAAGGATAACAAACTATTTAAATACATTGAACAGGAACAACCTGATATTGTCTGCCTACAAGAGATCAAAGCTGACACAAATCAGATTGATGAAGCATTGCTCCAACCAGAAGGTTATCATTCATTTTATAATACCTGCCGTACCAAAAAAGGCTATAGCGGTGTAGCTATATTCACAAAAGAAAAGCCTCTGGAAGTGATCTATGACCTGGGAAGAAGTAAATTTGACGATGAAGGCAGGATTCTGCTGGCTCATTATAAAGATTTCTCAGTTTTCGGAATTTATTTTCCCAAAGGTTATGCAGATAATGACCGTTTAGACTACAAACTTGAATTCTATGAATGCTTATTTGATTATATATCCAAAAATAAACGTCCATATATCATTTCCGGCGACTATAATACAGCCCATAAACCAATCGACCTTGCTCGACCTGCTGAAAACATTGGAACATCAGGATTTATGCCGATCGAGCGTGTTAAATTGGATTGGATGGTTGAGAATGGCTTTGTTGATACTTTCAGAGAATTCCATGAAGATAATGGTCACTATACTTGGTGGACACAACGAGGAAGGGCAAGAGAAAACAATGTAGGATGGAGAATTGATTATCATTTCATAACCTCCGACCTTAAGAAATCATTGAAAAGTGCATATCATCATCCCGATCAGCAAGGCTCTGACCATTGCCCGGTTATTGCTGAACTAGACTTATAATCTTATGTTAAGAAAGATTAAAACACAGATTGAACATTTTATTCCTGTTATCGTGGTAGTTATTATCATTGAGTTCTTTCCCCAGTATTTTAATATTGACTTTTTGAACCCTATTCAGAATTCAATGGATAATTTCAACCTTACAGACATGGTTTTTTCCAGTATAAGGGATCCTCATAAGGTTCCCAGAGATACTAATATTGTTATAGTAAACATTGGCACACTTAACAGAGCCGGAATTGCCCGTGAACTTGAAATTATTAATTCTTATGAACCCAAAGTAATCGGTATTGATACTTTTTTCAAACTTCGGAAAAATGATACTTTGGACATTCCATTAATAACAGCACTTTCCAAAGTTAAAAACCTGGTATTAGCTGAAAAAATTGTTTACAATAAAAGAAAACAAATTTTTGATTCAGTAATTACTTCTCATCCAGACTTTACGCAATTCGCTGTAGGAGGATATGCAAATCTGCCGGTTGATGCCAATGACTACATGACAGTTAGAGATATTTCACCAAAAGAGCCTGTAAATGGAGTGCTAAAGTACTTCTTCCCACTTCAGATTGTAAAGTTTTTTGATTCGGTTAAAGCTAAAAAATTGATTGATAGGGATAATAAGAATGAGATTGTTGATTTTGCTCGTAATATTGACAAATACTTAGTTTTGGATGTTAAAGATGTTTTTAAGAAACGAGACAGTTTAGATTTCATCAGAGGGAAAATTGTTTTAGTTGGTTATTTAGGTCCGAACATCAGAACAATCGTTTCTGAAGATAATTTCTATACTCCTTTGAATCGACTATTTCTCGGTAAGAGTTTCCCTGATATGTATGGTTTAATAATTCATGCTAATGTTATTTCTATGATTCTAAACGAGAGTTACTTTGAACAAATGCCCGATAGAATTACAAAAATTCTTGAAATTATCTTATTGTCAATAATTATTCTAACACTTCATTATCTCAGAGTAAAACGATTTGATTTATACGAACCTTTGAGTATTATTTCAACTCTGGGGCTATTGCTTGCCGTGTTCGCTTTCCTGGTTTTTATGTTTAATAAATTTAACTATTACATTGGCACCAGCTATATGCTTTGGGGAATTGTTCTGATTGTTCCGGTGTATGAAGGTTATCATGATTCTATAAAACCCCTAACATTGAATCTGATATCCCGCATCAAGAATCAGTATCAAAAAAAATCTAAAAATAAAAATGATCAAGATGGACAAAAGGAGAATCCTGAATGCTAATTCGCAAAACTGAGATAATATTTGGACCGGTTTTCATCTTGATGTTATTATTCATAATGCCAATAATTTTTAGCAATGAATATTTCTTTTCTTTTCGTCAGGCACTTTCTGATTTCGATGTAACAGATGTCGGTATTGCTGTATCTCGCGAGGAGAGTCAAGTCCTAGCCGATCCTAATATTGTAATAGTTAATATAGATGATCTAACAAACTCAAACCTAATCAATGCCCTTGATCTAATTATTCAGTTCAATCCCAAGGTTATTGGAGTCAATAAAACCGTCGTAAGCAATAATAATTTAGAAGAGGATAGTCTATTGACTGTTGTTCTGAAACGATTCAAGAATATTGTTTTTGCAAGTGATCTTTCAAATTTTAATCAAAATTTTGGAGAGTATGAATCCATAAACAGAGGCATGTATCAAATATCAAAATACACTCAAACCGGATATAGGAATTTATTTTTTGGGAAAGACAAAACAATCAATACTCTTCGTACTTTTCACCCCAAGACCAACATAATGGGTGTGAAGGAAAAAGCCTTTGCTGTAAGAATTGCTGAACTATTTGACAAATCTAAAGTTGAATATTTACTTAATAGAAATTACGACGAAGAGATTATTTATTACCATGGAAATTTTAATAAATATTTCAATATCGATTACAAAGACTTAATGAAAGGAGATTTTGATCCGGAATTTTTTCAGAACAAAATTGTATTAATTGGTAAATTACTGTTTCTTGAAAAATTTAATTTTCTGGAGGATATGTATTTTACTCCAATTAGTGGGAATTCTAAAGGAAGAGGATTTCCAGATATGTATGAAACAGAAATTCATGCAAATATTCTAACGATGATTACTCAAAGTAAGTATTACTATCAAATCCCACTATGGATAGTTTATTTGTTTGCATTCTTAATAACTTATATAAACTTCATTTTGTTCTTTTGGATATCAGAGCGTTTCCCGATGTGGTATGAGGTTATAAGCAATATTACATTCTTAATAGAGTCAATAGGGATACTAATATTGACTATTAATTTGTATAATAAAACGTTCATTCATATTAATCTGACGCCAGTACTATTTGCAGTTGCCATCACGATTATTATATTTGAAGCTTATAAGGATTCATTATTACCATTTGTTAGAAAATTTTATTTCAAAATATTTAGAAGAGGTTCGATATGAGAATCAAAACTTTACTACTTGCATTATTTGCCTTATGCCTCAGCTCTGTACTCTTAATCTCTGCGGATTATCAGTTCAATGTTATGGCTTCAAAAGGCGATGTTCAGATTTTTGCAAAGTCATCAAAATCCTGGTCTAAACTAAATACCGGAGCTAAAATTCAGTCCAATGAAAAAATTAAAATTGGCAACAACAGCTATTTAGGATTAGTACATAAATCCGGTAAGACAATTGAGCTAAAGCAGAGCGGCGAATTTACCACAGAGCAGCTTGCAACAAAAACAAATACTTCCAAAAGCAGTGTTGCTCAGAAATTAGGTAATTATATTGTAAACCAGCTGAATGACACAAAAAGTCAATCCGACTATCGTGAAGGGATGGAAACTACCGGTGCTGTGGAACGCAGCATGGACAAAATGACAGCCGACCCTGCAAATGCAACAATTGAACTTAATTCTCCTCGTAAGATTTGCCTTAAATCAAATAATGTGAATCTTTCCTGGAAAGAGGTTCCAAAGGCTAAATCATATAAACTATTCATCAGAGACAGATTTGACCGTGAAGTCTATTCATCAGAGGTGAAAAATTCCAATGTGAATCTAGATGCAAATGCACTTAAACTCGAAAAGGATACTTTCTATTTTTGGCATGTAGCCTTGTCGAACGACGCAAATGTTAAATCACCAGATTGCACTTTTTCAGTTCTCTCTAATTCACAAATTGACAAAATTACTTCAGATGTTGCAGAATTAAAAAAGGAATTGGGAGATGACACTTCAGCTTTAAACAAAATTGTTATTGGCAATTATTATGAGATGAATAATCTCTATGAAGATGCGAACAAATTATACAAAGACGCATCCGAAGCAAATCCTGAAGTAAGCGAATACAAGGAGATTTATAATAGATTCTTGAAGAGAATGAATAGTGCTCAATAATTGAATAAAGAATTCCAGTTTTTTTTGAATTACCGCATTTCATTAAAATGAAATGCGGTTTTTTTTCTTTTTAATACTTTATAAATTTAGAATAAACAGTTTTTTCAACTGAGATTAACTTGATAAAATATAAACCGGGTGACAAACTCGCAATATTTATATTACTAATATTGCCAGATGAAACAATTGAAGAGTTATCTAAAACTATATTTCCAAGTACATCCAAAACTGACAATTCAACTCCAACAGGATCAATATTTGAGAGCTTAAGGCTAAGATAATCTTTGGTAGGATTAGGATAAACCTCTATGTTAATGGAATTGTTAACTGCTGGTTTATCTACACCAAGATTCAATAAAGCATTTTGAAAAGCTGATGCCAATTCTGTTTTAGAATCAGCACACCCAAAGAAGAAATTGAAAGTTAATTCAGCATTTGGAGCAGTATTCCCTGGGAATCTCATACCAACAACCATATTGATGTCACCAAATTTATTATATTGGATATTTGAACCTGATGAAAGTGATGCAATCTGATTATCTTTAGAAAATGACTTAGTAGTTGCGTAATCCATTCCTGCCGCTTGTGCTCTTAAATTATCATCATTATTAATTGCTACACATCCACAAACCGGTGCTGTTTCAGTTCCGGAATATTGAGCAATCTCAGCCGCAGCGGCTACTGCTTTGAACGATTCGGGAATAGCTTCCGGAAAAATTCCAACAGTGTTCTTATCGGAATTAGGTGGTATGTCCCAATCACAATAATACCCTAAAGCCACATCAGTTAAGATTTTCCCTGAAATATTTTTGATTATTACTGTCGATTTTGCTATGTTGTTTTTAGAAGCCAGAAGAAATGTCTGCTTAACTGAAAGTCCGATCTTTTCAAATTGTGAGGCTCCATTGTCGTTAAATATTCCTGTAAATTTGTCCGGTTCAGTAAAAGTCTTCTCTGATTTGAAATCGCAATTATCAAACATCTGACTAAATATGGCACTGACCACTTGATTGTTATTTGCAGTTGCTATTAATCCGCCTCTGTAAATTAGACTGCCAATATCATTATACAAAATACCAACACCCTGTTGAGTCTCACCTGAGCCAACAAAACCTATATGCCCCCTATCTCCAACTGAAAAAGTCAGAATGTCATTTGAAAATGTAGTTATCTCTTTTGATGGTATAAATGGAATCATAAAAAAGTCGTGATAATCATTGTCACCGGTAATATCAACTCGGAAAATTACTCTGGAAGTTTCATCCTGGAGAAGTTTCAATCTAAATCTCGATAGTTTATATGATGAATTCGAACTCACATTATCAACTGTAACTATAGAATCAATAATTTGAATTGATTGGCTGAAATCATCTGCCATTGATACAGTAAATTTTAAATTACTGGCTGATCCCAGATAATTGAAAGCATCAATTTCAAGGAAAGCTTCTTCATTGGTTGTTAATCTGTCTAACTTTACTAAGGATTGATTTAAGAAGTTTAATTTAATAGGCTTTATCCCTGGAATGGACATTGGATCAATTGTCATCGCTTTAAGTGCATTGACTCTACCTCTAACCATTGTAGCCCATTGATCATTTTGAGCTGTTATATCATCAACTGCCTGGCGTGTAAACTCCTGTGCCTGCAATGCAGTTAAATTCGGATATCTACCTCTAACAAGAGCAAGAACTCCTGCAACAACGGGAGAAGCAAAGCTCGTACCGCCAGATGATTCGATTGAATAAGAACCATTATTATTAGCGGCATAAGAATTTTCACCTGGAGCCATGATGTCTATTTCGGCTCCCATAGTTGATACTCCGGTTACTCTGTCAGTCAGGTCTGTTTCTCCGACGGCTAAAACACCAAAATATCCTGCAGGGTAATAAGGTGATAAACTATTATGGCCATTCCCTCCTGCTACAACTAATGCTACATCATTAGCTATTGCGTAATTTATAACTGATTGATCAATTTGAGAAAAGGCTTTAACTTGCCCCCAACTACAATTTAGTACTTTGAAACCTCTCTTCGCCGCATAAAGAATGGATGGATAACCATACTTAATAGCATTATTGTTCATAACTGCTGTTTTGATAGGGAAAATTCTGCTCTTATATCCAACACCCGCCATACCCTTAGAGTTATTTGTAGCAGCAGCGGCTATACTGGCGACTGCAGTACCATGATCACTACTATGAACTGTTTCACCCGGTTTTGTGCCGTCATCTTGATATGACACATTATAACCAATATAATCATCAACATATCCATTATTGTCATTATCAATTCCATCCTCCGGTATTTCCTTCCAGTTTGGCGCGATATTCTGTAATAAATCTGGATGTTGTTGGAATATTCCACCATCACTAATTCCGATCACAACATTTGTATCACCCTGATAAATCCCCCAGGCATCAAAAGCGCTGATTAATGATAAAAGACCTTGTTGTCCAACCAAGGGATCATTAGGAATCGATTGTGTCAGCATTTCATCGACCCCAACAGGTTCAGCGATTTCTATTGATTTTTCTAAAGATAAAATTCTCTTACAAAAAGCTTCAGGAGCCTCATTCCCTGAATATTCAAGATGATAGGTTCTGAGCAAAGGTTCTTCCGCAACAAGAATTGCGTTAATTTTTCCTTGATCCAAATTTCTTTTCAATAAAAAATTTGCTGATTGATTTGCAATAGATTCATCTGGAGTAAGATACACGTTGACAATTGATGAATAATAAACATTCAATATTCGGTTAATATTATAACTATTATTTGCATTCGCTTTAACTCTAATTATTATTTCATTAGACCAAACCTTGCTAATTCTGTTAATTTTCACATCAGGTAATAATATCTGATGATCGTTTGTCAATAAAGTACCAACACATAAAACCATCAATATTGTGGAGCAAAAAAATAATTTTTGTAAATTGTTCATAATTTTCTGTTAAATATTGCCAAATTGTAAATTCAAAATTATAAAATTTTTTATTTTATAACCGTTTTTGATATTTAGTTAATTTCAAATTTAAATAAAATTAAATTATGAGTAAAGATAGCAATCAAATCAATTTTATTGTAACTGCAAGAAAATGGCGTCCATTACTCTTCAAAGATGTGGTCGGGCAGGAGCATATTACCCAAACAATGCAGAATGCTTTACGAACAAATCGCATGCACCATGCGTTGTTATTCTCTGGTCCACGTGGAGTTGGCAAAACCACAACTGCCAGAATTCTCGCCAGAGCTTTGAATTGTGAAAATCTGATTGATTCAGAACCATGCAATCAATGCTCATCCTGTCTTTCCATCCTTGATAGCAAATCAATGGATGTTATCGAAATAGATGGTGCTTCGAATAATAGCGTGGATGATATCCGTAAATTGAGAGAAAACTCAAAATATCCACCATCTTCAAGCAGATACAAAATGTATATAATTGATGAAGTTCACATGCTTTCGACTTCAGCGTTTAATGCACTACTGAAAACTTTGGAAGAGCCTCCTCCCCACTTGATATTTGTATTTGCAACTACTGAACAGCATAAAGTGCCGGCAACAATTCTCAGTCGTTGCCAAAGGCATGAATTCAGAAGGATGGAGATTGAAAAAATATTTTCTCATTTAACCTATATTGCCCAAAAAGAAGAAATTGAAATTGATAATGAATCCCTGATTACAATTGCCCGCAAAGCCGATGGGTCAATGAGAGATTCGCAGAGTATATTTGATCAGGTTGTTGCTTTTTCCGGAAAAAAAGTAGTCTATTCCGAAATGGTAGATGCTTTGCATCTCATAGACACTGAATTTTTCTTTCGTATCAGCCAGGCTGGTATTGATAAGAATTTTGAAGAGATGCTTCTGGTTGCTAAAGATATTTCTAACAAAGGTTATGATCTACAAGAATGTTTAGGCGGATTATTGGAGCATTATAGAAATCTCTTGACATTAAAAGTAACAAATAAACTTGATTTGATTGATGCGCCAGATAGCTTCATTGAAAAATATAAAAAATTCTCTGAATATTATTCAAAATCTGATCTAATGCGGATATTAAATTTGATTTCGACAACTGAACAGGCACTTAGATTCACATCCCAGCCTAAAGTAAAATTCGAACTCTGTTTAATGAATCTTGCAGCAATTGATAATGCAGTTGAAATTAGCGAACTATTAAGTGAATTGAAGTCTGGCAAGGGACTTTCCCAATATAATTCAACATCAGTGGCTAAGGAAAGAAGTACATCTTATACCGTATCATCATCAAAATTAGCTCAATCATCAAAACCGGCAGTACCTTCAATAAAGCATGAAAAGACTGATAACACAATACTTCAGGTTCAACCCATAAAGGTTGATTCAACTATTGATAAAGTTGATAAATCCGATAAAATAAGTCTAGAAGAGGGTTGGCAAGCATTTCTTGATAAATATTCAAAAGCTGAATTTGGATTGCAATACTTAAATCAATCATACTGCAATCCTGTTTTTCTTAATCAGGAAATCGTCCTCAATGCTTCAAGTCAAATTATTTTTGAAAATATTACAAATAACAAAAAAAATATTCTACATTATCTCGAAGTTCATTTTGGTCATAAAATTTCTATTAAAATTTTACAAAACGATACTGGTTCATCTCTACCAAAAGATTCTATTGGCGATTCTTCAAATACGAATAATTCAACAGCCGGTTCAATTGAGCTGAACCCACTTGAACAAACAATTGTTAATTTATTTGGGGCGAAGGTTTCCCCGCGTTAATCACTTTTTACTAAAGGATAAAAATAATGGCATTAAATAAATCATCATTAGCACCGGTATTCATTGCAGAAACTGATGAAGGAAGCCAGATATCACTAAGCGATTTCTCAGGTAAATGGATTGTTCTTTACTTTTATCCAAAAGACAATACACCGGGATGTACTCAGGAAGCTTGTGATTTCCGCGATAACATGGAAAGAATTACTTCTGTCGGAGCTGTCGTATTGGGAGTTAGTCCTGACTCTGCAAAATCTCATGCCGGGTTCAAGACCAAACAAAATCTAAATTTCTCATTGATTGCAGATCCAGATAAAGCAATATGTAATCTTTATGATGTAATTGGTGAAAAATCAATGTATGGGAAAAAATATCTTGGCGTTATCAGAACAACTTATATTATCAGCCCAAAAGGTGAAATTGCTGATGTGATTTCAAATGTAAAAGTCAAAGGACATGTCGATGAAATAATCGAGACTTTGAAAGTTCTTCAGAAGTGATGATTGATACTCATGCTCATATTGATACCTCTGCATTCGATGAAGATCGTGATCAAGTCATTGGCCGAGCATTTGAATCTGGGGTTGAATCAATAATTATACCCGGGATTGAACCAAAAGATTTTGCAAATATTTTGGCTTTGACTGATAGATTTCCAAACATATTCTGTGGAATGGGCATTCATCCACATTATGCACAGCAGGTAACAGATGAGAATCTTGAGATCATTGAAAAGAATGCCATGAATCCAACAGTTGTTGCTATAGGTGAAATTGGTCTGGACTATTATTACGACTTTGCACCCAAAGAAATACAAAAAGAGGCATTCACAAATCAGCTGAGATTAGCCAAAATCCTAGATAAACCTGTCATAGTTCACAATCGCGACTCAGACAGTGATCTTTTGGATATTTTGAAAAATGAGCAGGATGGAAATTTGAAAGGGGTTCTGCATTGCTTCTCCGGAGATAGACACATGTTAAATGAAGCAATTGATTTAGATTTTCATGTGTCATTCACAGGAAATATAACATTCAAAAAAAGCAACCTAAGTGAAATCGTTGAAATTACACCACTGGAGAGGATATTGCTGGAAACAGATTCTCCATATATGACACCAGTGCCACTTCGTGGAAAACGAAACGAGCCTTCATACGTCAACTATGTTGCTCAAAAGATTTCGGAAATAAAATCAATACAAATAGATGAGGTTATAAAAATGACAACTGCTAATGCTAAACGATTATTCAGACTAACTGTTTTACTTTTGATTATTCCTATTTTGTCTCTTTTTTCTCAATCTAATAGTTCCGATACTATTCCACCAAAAGTTTATCAATTCGAAAAAGCATTTGGTTTGGGTGCTGTAATTGGGACTCATACAATTGTTCAATTCCTTTACAACAATACAGTCACTCCAAGTGTTGAAAAAGAGGTGTCTTACGAAGGTATATTCTTCTATGGTGTAGCTATTAATTATAGTCTGTTTGATTTTTTGATGTTTGAAGCTGTTTATACCCATGCAAAAAATAATAAAATTCTTGAAAAATCAAAAGATGCAAATGGTATCAGCCAAGAAGGACCACATATCTATCAGATAATAGAAATTTCCTCTATATGGACTGCTAACCCTTATGCAAAGATTAACTTTTATGCAACTGCAGGTTTTTCAATGTATTTTAATACTATAAATCAGGGCAGAAAAGATCTAGAAATTATTCAGAATTCTAATGGCTTCAATTTTGGACTAGGTCTTAGGGTCAATATACCGGTGAAAAATATTGGCTTATTCACTCCTTATTTGGAATGGAGAATCAATTGGGCACCAACTAGAGTTAACGGTAAAACCTATTGGGATAAAATATTGATTCCAATAGAATCGACTAGTTATTATTCAATGCCCAGATTTGGCTTTACTTTCTATCCTGATTTTTTGAAAAAATATCACTTATAAAGACTTCCGTGATGTAAGAAGTGATATCTAAAGACAAAAGAGGCTGTATCATGAACGTGGGACAGCCTTTTTGATTAAACCCGAATCATCCATTAGTCTTGTTCCATTTTCTGGAAATACTCGTCATTTGTGTCATTCCAGTGCATACGGGAATCTATGTTTTTCTTTCGAAAAAAAAATTCCTGCATTCGCAGGAAGGACAGACTGGGAGTAGAGTTTCAACATTTTAACATGTTTCTAATTCATAATCCGGGTTAAAAGTAATAAACCATAACCTATTGAGATATTTGCTTTTCCAGTGTTATTATCTGATTCAGATACACTCCTTTTGAAAAAGTTTTCTTATATTGATCTATTATACTTTTTGCTTCATCTGTTTTTTTAGCGTCTATAAGAATGGAAATTTTCTTGAAATATGCCAATTCATAATATTTGGTATCAGTATAATCATTAATAAGAACATCAAGATAAACTATAGCAGATCTAGGACTGAATAGTTTCACATAGAGCTCCGCAGTTGTGTACTCTCTTTCAGCAAGTTTATTTCTGAGTTCTTCAATATATAGACCAGCTTGTTTATAAAGTGTATCCTGTGGGTAAAGTCTCTGAAAATCCTGAAAAGTTTCAATTGCTTTGGTAGTATATTCCTGATCTCTGTCGTAATTTGGCGATAGCTCATTATAACAAAGTCCCGACTTATAAAGACTAATCTTAACAAATTCACTTGTTGGGTATGTTCTTCTTAAAAGATTATAGTTGAAAGCTGCAAGGATATACTCTCCTCTTCCATAATTTACCTCTGCCATAAAATATTGAGCATCATCAGCGTATTGGCTTGCCGGATATTGTAGTTTAACTACCTGAAACGTTTTATCCGCTTCTATCCAATCCTTATCCTTAAAATATTCAACTCCTTTATTGAAGAGCGTTTCAGCTGTTTGATCCTGTTTAACTTCAGTGCTCTTACATCCGGACAATATCGAAATTGAAATAATAAAAAATGACAAAAGGACTAATTGAATTTCTTTGGAATTTTTTTCAAAAATCATGCAAATCTCATTTAAAAGTTTCAAGTATAATGTTTATTTTTAATTTTGACAAAAAGAAAATTACTAGAAATAATTTCTTATTTTCTTTTTTCTCAATAGCTGATGACGTAAATTAACATAAATTATAATATTCAATTTAAAAATTTAAATATAATGACTAAAAGATACCTAACTTTTGACATCGAAACAATATCTCTCGACATGGATACATTCTCTGAATCTCAAAGAGAATTTATAACAAGATATGCTAAAACACCTGAAGATGAAGAAAAGAAAATTTCTGAAATGGCTCTTTCACCTCTAACAGCTCAGGCTATTGTTATTGGAATGCAAATCAGTGAAAAGAAAGCTGATGATAGTTTTATCGTGCTGAAACGCGGTGCCTATGCAATGGATGATAAATTGGCTGATGGCGAACGAATCAAAGACACACTTTCTACAGGTGACGAATGTTACTTTTCAAATGAAAAAACTCTACTTGAACAATTTTGGCTGAGGTTGAAAGAAAACCCTAATATTCATCTTGTCTCATTTAACGGCAGAAACTTCGACGCTCCATTCCTTATGCTCCGTTCGGCTCTACTAGGGATTAAACCGACGAGAAACCTAATGCAGGGCACCAAGTTCAACTATGATCATCATACTGACCTGATAGATGAACTGACGTTCTACAACCCCGGAGCCTACGGTGCGACCAAAAGATTTAATTTCGATTTCTATACACGTGCTTTTGGCCTGGTATCACCAAAATCCGGCGGTATAGATGGCTCAAAAGTTAAAGATTTTTATCTTGACGGGAAGATAAAAGAAATAGCTGATTATTGCCTTAGGGATGTTACTGCCACATGGGATCTTTATAAAGTTTGGTACGATAGATTAACTAATTTTGATAAACCTTTGGATTATTAGTGTGCCGTTTCTCATTTATGTAAACTGCTAATTCTGCAGAAAAAAGCATAATTAATGTTAAATAATAAACCCACATAGCAACAGAAACCAAAACTGCGTATGTGCCATAAAATTTTCCGTAATTTCCAAAACCACTAACGTACCACCCAAAGAATCTTCGTGAGAGTTCAATGGTTACTACACTCATTATAGTACTTAGCATCACAATAAAGTTCGGTATCTTACCATTTGGCAAAAATTTGTACACTAGAAAGAACATAACAAATGAAGAAATCAATGTAAGCGATGTAAGAAAAATCTGGGAGAAAAACCAGTCATAAGGTGGTTGAATATTTGAACTCAGATATGAACGGATGATAGAGAACAACGGGACAAAATAGGATGAAATGAGAACTAAAAACATAATAAGTATAACCAATCCAATGTCCTTTATCTTGTATAAAAAGAATATTTTGGGTGTTTTAATATCAAATATCCTGTTTAATCCTGATCTCATAGAACTTAAGAGCGTTGAAGAAAGCCACAATAGTGTTACTATACCAACACCTCCCAGTATCGTACTTGATTTTAAAATACTATTAACTTCCTCGATTGTCCCTTTAAGAAGTTCTGTTGTGGTGCTATTAGGTGGCAACACATTACTCAAAGCTTCAATAATTGTACCTGTGATTAAATCGGCACCAAAGATAAGATCAATTATGTAAACTGCAACTAATATTAATGGGATCAGATACAATAGAATATTAAAGGCTATACCTGCAGAAATTAGATAAAGATGATGTTCGTCCACTTTCTCAAAAAATTTTAAAATTGGATCCCACTTTATCTGAATTTCTAACCAGATTATCTTCAACCTTTTGAACATATTTATCCTTTGTTTGTGTGATTGCCCCGAAACTGTTAGATTTGTAATTGTCAACAGTATTAAAATTATGCAAACTTATGTGCAAAACAAAAACATATATTTATTTCTTATTCCTTTTAGGATTGATTTCCTGTGCTATTCAGGTGCCTCCATCTGGCGGTCCACCTGATAAAACACCTCCTTCTTTAATTGAAATCTCTCTAAAAAATGCTACTCTCAACTTTAATGGAAAGAGTATTACATTTGTGTTTAACAAATATATGAACAAATCTCTAGTCATGGAGAATTTATATGTTTCTCCTGAAACTGAAGTTAATTACAATTGGAGTGGAAAAGAACTTGAATTAGAATTTAAAAAAAATCTTACACCGAATACGACATATTCCATTTCATTTGGAACAGATTATAGCGATCTCAAAGGTAATAAACCTACTCAGGCTTACAACATCATTTTCTCGACAGGCGACAAAATCGATAGTGGAAAAATCGGTGGCTTTGTATTCGACATAAAGCCTGAAGGTTCTTTTATCTATGCTTATAAGCTAGACAGCATTAATCTAGACACTCTCGACATCAGACACACTAAACCAGACTATAGAGTGCAGGTTGGCTCATCCGGTAAGTTTGAAATTAATGCTTTGAAAAATGGGATCTATAGGATTTTTGCCATCCGCGATAAAGAAAAAAATGGAGTATTCGACGAAGGTATGGATGATTTCGGTTCCGCTGAGAATGATGTTCCGCTTAAAAATGATTCTATACCTTATGTGAGACTCAGAATCGGACCTCCTATCGACAGAACCCAACCTCAGCTTTATACAATTGAATCTGTTACAAATAAATTTCTTGTTGCCGAATTCAGTAAAACTCTTGATACAAACTCTATTTCTAAAAATTCATTCTTATTAACTGATAGCTTAAAAACCGTTAATATTGATATTATCTCAGCTTTTATTAATACACGTTACGGAAATAAAATCGACTTAATGCTTGCTTCCCCTTTGGACTCAAGTAAGAAATGGCTTTTAAATGTTAAAACTGATTCTGTTTATTGCATTAAGGATTCGTCTGGATTAAGGATTTCTGATACGGCTTCAAAAGCTTATTTCTATGCCTCCAATGAAATCGACTCATCTAAATTCTATTTAATCAGACCAAGCATTAAAGATAGTTCTCAGTTCATACCCACTCACACTTTTATTGATTTTATATTTAATCAGGGGATTGACACTTCAAATTTCAACAGTAGAATTAGTCTTATAAATTCTCAGTCTAAGAATAAAATTACTTTTAAATATTTATTTGTGCAGGATAATATCCTGAGAATTTCACCTGCAACACTTGAGGCAGATAACTGGTATGAATTAAAATTGAATACTGAAAGCCTTAGAAGTATCAACAAAACATTGATTCGTGATACATCAATCAGGATTAAATTCAAAACTATAGATGATAGAAGTTATGGCACTCTTTCCGGTCGAGTCATAGACAGCAACAAGTTTAGTGGTAAATACATTGTCTATTTGAACTCAACAAGTTCAAAGGATATGTTCTTCACTGTCTGTGGTGATTCATTAAAATGGGAAATTAAAAACATTCCACCCGGTTCTTATAAAATTTCAGTGATTAAGGATAGTAATGGTGATTCAAAATATGATTATGGAAATCCATTTCCATACAGACATAGTGAATTTTTCCTTGTGAATCCTACTGAAATTACTATTAAGCCGAGATGGTCATTGGAAAACTTTATTCTAAAAATAGACTAATGCGTACTAAAAGATTAAATACTAAATTCAATATTTATTTGCTGGACAACCTGAAAAATTATTCACAGTTTTTCGAAGCTAAATTCCTCGATTGCAGAAGTAGTCTTTCCGAAGTAAATGTTCATGACTTGCGTGTAAGTATGCGTCGTCTGATGGCTTTTACAAACCTACTTTACAATGTTTATTCCGATTGTTATACTAAATCAGTTTCCAAAGAATTGAAAAAGATTCTTAAAGCTCTCAATCCGTTGCGGGATATTCAAGTTCAAATGTTAGCATTAGAACAAAATCTTGAAGCAACGCCCTATTTATCTAACTATTTTCACTATTTGAAGCTCAAAGAAGCTACTCTCATTGAAGAAATAAAACTTCTACTTACTGAGAAATTCATAAACACTATTGAGGGTTTAATACTATTCATCAGAATGGAGTTAAGAAACAAGCTTAAACAAGAGCATTTTGATATTCAATATTTCTATGAGAAAACATACGATTCATTTAACCTTGTGCTCGAAAAGAGCAAACAAATCATCCCAGAGGATATTAACACAATTCATTTTCTGAGGCTGGCATTTAAAAAGTACAGATATACAATTGAAGTAATGAAGCCATATTCTGGCATGAGTAATAAAACTATGCGAAAGATGAAGAAAATTCAAGATATACTTGGTGCTATTCAGGATAACAATGTACAATTTGAACTGATAGACTCTTACATAAAATCAATCGATGAAACTTCTTCCATCATCTATAGTCCTTTCATTACAATCATTCTTTCCGGAAGGAAAAAAATGGTGAGTTCATTGATGTCCAAAATTCATACTATTGAACAGGTCCAATTCAGATTACCCGCATCGAAGACTTCGGCATCCAGCCAACAGTCCCATTCGCAAGTTTGATCTTAACCCAATCTCCCACTTTGTCGGTAATTTTGAGTTTGGTTCCTTCATGTAAGATAAACAAATCCGTGCTTACTTTATCAGGTGAACTCTTAGCATAAACCGTTTGAGCGAATATTATTGCTTCTTCGCTCGAATTTTCAGCAGTTAGCCTGTTGAAAGATAAGATTAATGTGGCGATACTGAATATGAATACAAAAAGCGCACCTGCAAATAGCATTTTTTTAATCGTCATATTCCAAATAATAAGAAATCCTGCAAGACAAAGAAATGTAAGCCAAAAACTTATTAATGAAATCAATGCCCATCTGTTTGATGAAAAAACATCGAGAATGGCAGAATACCATTCTGCCAGGAAAAATCTTGGCATCTGTTCAAATTTATCTATCACTCTCAAATTTGCAATTCTTAAGTTAAAATCTATCTCATCATCATCGGGATTTAGTTTTTTTGCTAATTCAAAATTGTAAACCGATTCCGGTACATGGCGTAATCTGTAATGTGCATTGCCAAGATTGAAGTATATTTCTGATGAAATTTTGTTTTCCTTTATCAATTTATCGTAAAGCTCAATGGCTTTCGTGAACTCCTTATTCTGATAATAAGTATTTGCCTGAGAATAAATTTGTTTGGGATCATCCTGTGAAAATAAAGAAAAAGAAAATCCTAAGATCACTATTATTAATACTATTTTCTTCATTTTAAAATACCTTCCAAATCAATAATAACTGTTTCCGCTTGAGTATAAACATCTATTAACGGCATTTTTTCTGATTCTCTGGCGAATCTAGCCATCTCACTATATTGAATAGTTGCTATTAAATTGTCAATTACTTCAGAATTAACATTCCTTTTGTTCAGATTTTCAATAGCCTTGTCTTTGGTAAGTTCAGCAATTGGGATCGAAAGTTTATCACTAGCATAACCCCATAAAACTCTCGAAATCTCCTGATTGAACAATACCTCATCTCCTTTGTCCATTATTTTTTTAGCATTCACTAATCTTTTTCTGGCAGTTGAATGTGCTTTGCGGTTTTTTAGCAAATCCTGATTGTTGTATAATTCTTCTCGCTTCTTTCTGTAGATAAAGAAGATTAAGAATAAAATAGCAGGCATTATAAATAGAACATAATAGATCAATGATAAAAGTGTTTTCCCTGAATTGTTAAAGGTTGGTGTGCCTGTTTTTATAAAAAGTATATCCTTACCAATAAGTTGGAAGTCCTCTTTTTTTACGCCTGCTACAACTGATGGTGTACCACCAGAGCCCTTTTCAACCTTTAGATTAAATTCCTGAGACTGAAGCACCACATATTGCTTTTTGCTTAAATCAAAATATGCCATTTTTACCGGATCAATTCTGAATTCTCCTGCATTTCTTGGAATAAGGTAATATTCAAAAGTCCTGCTTCCCGTCATGCCCGATGATGTTATCTGAATATTATCATTCGTTTTCGGCTCATAGACTTCAATATCAGGCGGTAAATTTAATGGAATAGGCTCAAGAAGTTTTAGATTGCCTTCACCCGATACCTGTACTTTTAATGTAATGGCATCACCTGTGCGTGCATTTGTTTTATCAAGCCATGCCTTTATACTGAGATTGCCAACAGCCCCCTTGAACTCCTGAGGTGCATTAGATGGTAATGGTTTTACATTCACCGTTGTACTTTTTGATTTTACTGTATATGGAAAATCTTTGTAGTTTCTATTGTCATCAAAGAAATCATCAAACATACTTCTCTGCTTTTTTTGTTGCTGAACCTGAAGCCTTACGGTTGCTTCTATTTCTATGGGATCTACTGTCAGTGTTCCTGTTTGCTGTGGTAATAGCACCACTCTCTTGATCTCAGCTACCTTAAAATTGACTCCATCTACAACCTCCAAATTATATCTTATCTCTTTGTTCTCTATGTCCTGCGACCAGAATCCATTGAAAGAAGGCATTTTTGCCGGAGATAAATTCAACGCTAACTGAGGATTGACATAGAGTTTATAAACTGCCACCAGTGCCTCACCCTGATAAACCTGCTGTTTACTTACACTCACCCGCATAAACAAATTCTTCCGGATTACTTCTTCAGCCTGCTTTCCCATCGTTGCATCATCTGATTTTTGCTGAGCTTTCGCTGTACTCTTTGATACGGTAATCGGGATAGTATTAGATGCTGTTCTCTTGCCGCCAACTGTGATATACGCCGGGTCTATTGTGAATTTGCCTTCAATATCAGCTTTGATTACGTAAATAAATGAGAAGCTAACCTGTGAATTGATCTGCATTTGTTGTCTCATTGGACCCTGAACAACAGTAAATCCCTTGAAGCTCGGCGCTTTGAAATCTCCTCCGTTTGTACCCGACAATGTGAACTGCACCTGTATCGTCTCACCCACCTGACAGGCTGTAGGCTGAGCAGTAGCGGTAAACTTCACTTGTGCATTTAAAGAAATACTAAATAAAAGGGCAAATACAATTAACTCAATCTTCACATTAGCTCCATTGGCAATTTCTGAACAATGGTATTCACTGACAATTATTACTTTTATTGTATTGAAAATTCAATTTTTAGCAACACACGCGATTACAAAATATATTTTTTTGCCAAATTTAGCACTTTATGGGGGTTTGTTTAAAAGTTTTTGCAATATTCAATTTGATATATTTCAAAATTGTCTTATTTTGAATTCCGAAAGTATTACCAAAATTGAACGGATGTTCATCACAAGTGTAATAATACATGTTTTAGGAAATTATTTTTTTTAATGGTCACTTGTTTAAACAATTTATGAGGTTCTTAATGAAAAGCACATTCAAATTACAATCATTAGCATTAGCAGCTATTCTGTTATTTGCAACTTTTATCATGTCTTGCGAAGGTCCCGCAGGTAAAGACGGATTAGTCGGTGGAGCCGGTAAAGATGGAAAAGATGGAAAAGATGGAAACGCTACATGTGGCGCATGTCACAATGCAGGTTCAGCATTAGTATCCAGAGCAAATGAATATGCTCTATCAACACACGGCGAAGGCGAAGCATTCATGGATGCCAACAGAAGCGGTTGCGCAGCATGCCATACTTCAGAAGGTTTTCTAGAAACAGCAGTTACAGGTGCTGACACTACT
This sequence comes from uncultured Hyphomicrobiales bacterium, assembly GCA_964464375.1. GTDB lineage: Bacteria > Bacteroidota > Ignavibacteria > Kapaibacteriales > UBA2268 > CAIOZA01. The sequence goes on along the minus strand of CAYXFU010000007.1, from coordinate 58,792 downwards.
GTCACAAATGGTTTTGCTAATCCATCAACAATCGGTTGCAGAACATGCCACAAAGTCCATACAGCTTATGACAGCACAGACTGGAAATTCACATCTGTTGCTCCATTTTCTTTCAGATATGGCGCACACAAAGACAATGTAGATTTGAAAAATGCTAACCTTTGTGCAAGATGTCATCAGGCAAGAGTTCTTAACCCAGTTATTGACGAATCAAAAGCTACTGTCAAAATCACTTCACTCCGTTGGGGACCACATTATGGCGGTCAGTCAAATATGCTTCTTGGTCAGAGTGGATTTTCATTGGACGGATCAGCCCTTCCTACAAGCCAGGCACACAAGAATATTGATGGTGCATGTTTCCAATGCCACATGAGAAGCCCATTAGGTCTTTTAGTTGGTGGACATACATTCAATACAGCATCTTATAACGAAGAAACTGGACTCAGATCAGCACAGGCTACAGCAGGCTGTCTCTCGGCAAATTGCCATACTTCTGTTGATAAAAATTGGAATCCTGATAAAGGTACCAAGGTTACTGAAATTCTTGCTGATATGGCTTCTGTAAAGGCAAAACTTATGGCAAAAGGCTGGATCGATTCTACAAATTATGTTGTTGCAACAACAGCAAAACCATTAGAATTACCTATAGCAGATGCAAAATTGTTAGCTAACTATTTAGTAGTTGTAAAAGACCCAGGTTCATTTGCACATAATCCAAAATATGTTGCAGCTCTTTTGAAACAATGCTTAGCTAAATTATAATACGATATTTCGTACTTACAAAACATAAGGCTTCATCATACTATTATGTTGAAGCCTTTTTATTTTAAAAAAATAAAATTGTAGTTTTGCATCTTAGTTACTTTACTTAACGATGATTTTAATGAGGATTTCATGAAAAAGATTCTAATCATTATATCTTTTCTCACTGTAGCAATAGTTTTCTATGCTACTTCGAGACCACAATATTCAATCCTGCAGTCATTCGGCACCAAATGCTCGAACTGCCACGAAAACATTCAGGGTGGTGGAGTTCGTAATGGTGGCGGCTGGATGTCAAGAAAGGATATTTCTCTTATTCCGACTTCTACTATTGGTATGAGCGGTGCTTTCGATGAGTTGTCCACCAATTCCTGGGCAAGTGATGCTATACTTTTCGGCATTGACGCCCGTTACCAGTGGGCAAAATGGCCCGCACCAAACACAACAGATACTGTAGGTTCTGCTCAATACCCTTATGGGTACAATCAAAAGGGCAATACAGCCTACGACAATATGATAATGCAATTAACTCCTTACCTTGTAATTAAACCTTTTTCATGGTTGACATTAGAAGGTCAGTATAATATAGCTTATGAGCTCGAAACAACAAAAAGATACCCGGGACAAAGTGCTTATGCATTCAGTGCATATATTAAACCCGGTGATGGTCTTCCAACTTTAAGAGCAGGTTTCTTTCAGCCCACTATGGCACTTAAATGGGATGATCATACAATTCTTGGTCATACTTTTTATCGCCAGGGTGTTGTCATACCCGATGATTACGCAGAATGGGGCGCACAGGTGGATTATGAAGCTGTTTCATGGCTATCATTATCCGGTGGTGCATTCAAAAGCACCAATTCTGCAAAAGTACTCAATTTAAAAGATTCTATGTCTCTTGCCGGAAGAGTGTTTCTAAGTCCTGAACTGGGACATGGATTAATCGGTTATGCTACCGGTAGTATGTTCCTTAACGGAGATTACAGAATCGGAAATATTCAATTTGCTATCGGTATGCCGGATAAAGTCTGCCTTTTGGTAGAGTTTACAAATACTCAAAAAGCAAAGTTTCATCCAACTGAACCAACAAACCCAGATAATGCAGTTTATCAGAATACATTTTCATGGCTCGGTGAGTTGACTTATCAGGTTACAGAAAATTTTCTTCCATTTGCCAGAATTGAAAGACAAAATTCACGCAGTGGACAAAACACACAGCCTCTGATGGTAAATCAATATGTACTCGGAGCTCATATTTACCTATTACCTTATGTTGATTTATTACCGGAATACCGTATCGTTGATAAAGAAATTACTCCAGGATATCATTCACAATTTGCATTCCAAATCCACGTTTGGTATTAATAACAAACATTATTCTAAGGAAAATAAAAATGCACGAAAATAAATATTCAGAACAAAGAAGAGATTTCCTCAAAAAAGCAGGACTTCTTATCGGTGCCGGGGCATCAGTCTCAGCACTATCTTCTTTAATAGTTGGCTGTCAGGATGAAACAATATTAACACCATTGCCTAAGCCTGGAGCAAAATATATCGTAGATTTATCTAAATTTGCGGTTTTAGCTGCAGTAGGTGGAATTGCAACTGTTACTGCTCCTCAAAGCGACGACCCTAAAAATATTTTAAGTTTTATCATTCGCAGATTCGCCGATGACAAGTTTATTGTTGTTCAGTCTGCCTGCTCACATCAAACAGACAGAGAACTCAATCCTGTTGCCGATGCCGATGGCAATACAGCATGTCCGCGTCATGGAGCAATATTCTCACTGAACATAGATACTCCCGGTAAAGTTATTGCTGACAAAGGAGTAGCCTTTGCACCATTGAAATCTTATGCTTATACTTATATTGCACCAAATACATTGGAAATTAAACCATAAGGTTTAATATAAATCATTATTTTTTATTATTTTTTTTAAAGGATTTTCTATGAAATATTTAATGTCATTAATCTTAATCGCCGCAATCTTTGTCGGCTTCACAGGAATCACCTGGTCAGAAGATGCACCTAAAATCGATGTTGCAAAAATGTTTGTTGATAAAAAATGCAACTCATGCCATGCCATCGAAGCTCTCAAAATCACAAAAACAAATGCAAATTCAAAAGCCGGTGATCTTTCTTTAGTTGGCAAAACCAGAACTACAGAATTTTTAACCAAATATTTGAAAAAAGAAGCAGATATTGAAGGTAAGAAACACGGTGTCGCGTTCAAAGGAACAGATGATGAATTTAGCGCAATGGTTACTTGGCTTTCAAATTTGAAATAGTCGATTAATCAGCCACAAATAGGTTACAGAATTTAAATAATTAATGCGTCAGATTTCTTTATCTGACGCATTTTTCTTTCATAAACATTTCATAATAAAATGCTATTTTGCATTCGAATTAATATTATAATTGAAATAATTGTTACAATTTGTTAGTTAACGTTTCTTTAATTATTATTTGGAGTTATTTATGAAAAACTTAAGAAATTCGGCTGTAGCATTAATAGCTATTATTTTTACAGTTTCTGTCATTTCAATGTATGCAGAAGATGCAAAGCCACTCGACGCAAAGCAAATATTTCTAGATAAGAAATGTATGTCATGCCATAGTGTTGACGCACTCACAATCGCCAAGACAAATGCAAATTCTAAAGCACCGGATTTATCAAATATTGGTTCAACTGAAAATGCTGAATACTTTACAAAATACTTGAAAAAAGAAGTCGAACATGAAGGTAAAAAACACGGTGTCGCTTTCAAAGGAACTGATGATGAACTAACAGCTGTTGCAACTTGGCTAGCTAGTTTGAAGGTTGAAAAAAAATAAATTAATTTTTTCCGGTAAATTGCCGAAAAATAGCGTTGGAATTAATCCAACGCTATTTTTTTTGTCTGAAAATTTTGGTAAATTGCACTTGATTAATGCCATATTTTCAAATCGTTTTTTTTGGTTTCTTTAATAAGAATTTGATATTTATAATATATTGGCTATAAAATGAATAAGTACCTTATTAAGCACAGCACTTTTATCCTTTTAGCAATTCTTTTGTCTGCAAGTCTCTTCTTTTCCCAGACAGAAATTAATGCTCAAAAGAAAACAGCTGATAACTCAGCTTGCCTTGGGTGCCACGACGACCCAACTATTACCATGAAAAAAGGTAAAAAGGAAATTTCTCTTAATGTAAAGAGCTTCACTTTGCCACGTTCTGTTCATGGAAGCTTAAAATGTCAGGATTGCCACAAGGGATTTGACGGCGACAACGTTCCACACATGGATAAAATTCAGCCTGTCAATTGTTTGAATTGCCATACCGATACACCATCTAAGCATAAGTTTCATCCTCAGATGAAAAAAAATATTGCTAATGGCTCCCCAAATGGTAATTGCAAAGGATGTCATGGATACCATGATGTTTCTTCACCAAAAAATCCTGGGTCAAAAACCAGCTATTTCAATTCCACTCAATTCTGTGGTAATTGTCATAAGCCAGAAAAAGATCTTCATTTGGCTTCTCAGCATGCCATTGAGCTAAAGAAAAATGATCCTAATGCTCCGACTTGCATCTATTGCCATAGATATCCTATTACTCCTGGCAATACCGGTTTCAACAAAATTGATCTGAAACTAAATCAGGAAAAGCTTTGCGTGAGCTGTCACATTAAGAATGCTCAGAACAGCTTCTCAAAAGCTTTGATAGATTACGATAAGAGTGTACATGGAAAAGCTATTAGAAGCGGTAAAAATGCAGCAATTTGTGTTGATTGCCATGGAAGCCACGATTTAAAAAAAGCATCTGATCCTAAATCATCAGTTTCCAGGCTTAGGATTCCTGAAGTATGTGGTAAATGTCACATTTCTATAGCTCAGGAATACTCAACCAGCATTCATGGTTTGACTCTAAAAAAAGGAAATCCGGATTCACCAGGTTGCACCTATTGCCATGGCGAGCATGCCATCAGAACTCCTGATAAGGTCGATCAAAAAATCATAACCGACAATCAGATGAGCTTCAACACTATGGTAACCAACAAAATGTTATACTGTGTTGAATGCCACACCAATGAAGCAATGATGAAAAAATACAACATCCTGACTGTTGCAAAGGCTCATGACTGGTTGCCCAATAAGGGAGCTCACTGGGAAACCGTTAGATGTGTGGATTGTCATTCATCTTATGATCCTCCTAAATTATCACACAATATATTGCCTCCTGACAAAACTATCAAAAAATGTGAAGAATGTCACTCCAAGAATTCCATTCTCATGTCAGTTCTATACAAGCATGAGAAAGAAAAATCCCGCGAGAAATTCGGATTTATTAATGGTACTGTGCTCAGTGATGCTTACGTGGTTGGTACAACCAGAAATATCTATCTTGACATATTAAGCCTTTCTCTACTTGGTCTTACTATTGGTGGAATCGGTTTACATGGACTTCTTCGCTGGTATTTCCGCAAAGGAGCACCGAAAGGCGAGAAAAAGAATGATGAAATTGATGATAACAAGGAGAATGAAAAAATATGAACAAGATTTATTTATATCCAATATGGTTAAGATTCTGGCACTGGCTCAATGCTCTACTATTTATCGTTCTTATTGTATCTGGTCTTAGCTTGCACTATTCCAATCCTAATTCGGCTTTCATTACATTTAGATGGGCTATGGTTTCACATAACATTGCCGGAATATTCCTTTCACTTAACTATTTATTTTTCTTTGGCTTCAGCTTATTTACCGGTAATATCAAGCAGTACATACCTAAAATCAAAGGCTTTGTAAAAAGAATGCTATTGCAGTTAAAATACTATTTACTCGGTATTTTCATTAACGAACCCCATCCTTTCAGCACAACTAAAGAAAATAAATTCAATCCAATGCAACAGGTAGCTTATTTAGGTGTAATGTTCTTCCTGATGCCTGCAGTTGTTATTTCAGGATGGCTATTGATGTTTCCTGAGACTGCCCCCGATCAAATATTCGGTATGGGTGGTGTATGGCCCATGGCTTTGTTCCATACCGTAATTGGATTTTTCCTAAGCTTGTTCTTGTTTGGTCATCTCTACCTAGCCACCACAGGCTCAACCATCGGTGAATTATTCAAATCAATGATAACTGGATGGCATTTAGAGCATGAAGAAGCACATACATCAGAACCTACAGCAGCAAAGGTTACATCTGGAGAAAAGTCCAAGAAGAGTGGTAGATTTATACCAATAATTTTCTACAATCCAGCAACTCTTTCAGGTGCATTGATTTCAATAATAAGTTTTATATTAGTTGTATTTCTCATTGTGCTTGAATTTTTTATTGGAGAAAATAGCCCCTATCTTGGAATTATAACATTTGTTGTAACACCTACCTTCCTTATATTCGGATTACTGCTTATTGTATTAGGTGCTATTAAGGAAAACAGAAGATTACTACAAATGGCAGATAAATCAAAAAAATTACCTGTAATTGATCTAAATAATCCTAAACATCAGGTAGCTACTATTGTTTTCACATTTGCAACTATTGTTATAGCTGTGCTTTCTGTATTTGGGACATTCAAAGCTTATGAATATACTGATTCAGATGCTTTCTGCGGTAAAGTATGCCATGAGGTAATGCTACCTGAATATACAGCATATCTAGATTCCCCGCATTCTAGGGTAGGTTGTGTCAAATGTCATATTAATCCTGAAGCAGATTGGAAAGAAAAGGCAAAAATCTCAGGTATTTATCAGATTTATTCTGTTATGTTCAATAAATTTAACAGACCAATATCAACACCAATTCAAAACCTGAGACCAAATCAAAATACTTGCGAGCAGTGTCACTTGCCCAAACATTTTTACAGCGAAACAAAAAAAGATTACGATATTTTTACCAACGATGAAAATAACTCTGAATACAAACATAGCTTACTTATCAAGGTAGGTGGCGGCAGTCCTGAATTTGGGAATAATTCCGGTATTCATTGGAGTATGAATCTAGCAAATGAAATTACTTATTTACCACTTGATGATAAAAGGAATATTATTCCTTGGGTTAAGTCTAGATCTACAATAACGGGAAAGGAAGTTGTTTATAAGGATACTTCAATTAAATTCTCTACTGACTTATTAAAGCCTGCAAATTTGAGAAGAATGGACTGTATTGATTGCCATAATCGACAATCACATATTTTCAGTCAACCCAACAGCACCATTAATAAGTATATAGCCGCTAATATGATTGACAGAACTCTGCCTTTTATAAAGAACATTGGAGTTCAGACACTGGATAACTTTGTTCGCTCACGTGAAACATCTTATGAAGATATTAAAAGTTATATCTGGAATTTCTATAAAACAAATTATCCTGAAATTGCTATTTCAAAAAAAGATGCTATAAATAAAACAATTGGTCAGTTAAACAAAATCTATTTAAGAAATTACTTCCCGAATATGAATGTTAACTGGAGAGATTTTCAAAGTAATAATGGTCACATGCAGAGCCCGGGCTGTTACCGATGTCATGATGGAAAGCATGTCAGTAATGATGGCAAAGTCATTTCGCAGAATTGCAATATCTGCCATTTAATTACTTATCAGAAAACACCTTTCGGTCCTGTACAGGAATCTTCAACTGGATTGGAATTCGTACATCCGGGTGGTGTTGATAAAATTGCAGATACCAAGGACTGCGTCCAGTGTCATGGAGCTTATCCAAATCAAAGTGGAAAAATAATTTCTAGTGGTAAAACCAAATAATATTTTATTTATTTTTGAACGTACCTTTTATGAAAAAAATTCTACAATATCTACATGACCATCAAAAACTCAAATTCAGTTTAGTTTTACTGTTATTTGCAGTTTTTATTGGCATTTTTGCAACTAAACTCCCTGTAAAGCTTTTTGCTCAGGAAAATGACGAATGTCTAGGGTGTCACGAAGATAAAACGTTGACTATGCAAAAAGGCAAAAAGACAGTGTCCTTGTTCGTAAATCCCAAAAAGCTTAACAAATCTATTCATGCTGGCGTAAAATGTATTCAGTGCCACGTTGGATTCGACCCAGGTAGTTTCCCGCATGTCGAAGGCAAACCAAAGTACCAATGTGGAAGTTGTCATAAAGATGAACAAGCTTTATATAATGAATGCCTTCACGGCAAAGCAAAGGCAAAAGGAGATCCTTTAGCACCAACTTGCAAGACTTGCCATGGCAGTCACGAAATTCTCCCTAGATCAGACAAGGAATCATCTGTCTATCCTCTGAATATTCCACGACTTTGCGGTGGATGCCATAGGGAAGGATCACCTGTTCAGATGCAAAGAAATATTCCTCAAAGCCACATTTATGAAAATTACCAGGAAAGCATCCACGGTGAAGGTCTTATTAAAAAAGGTCTGACTGTTAGTGCTACATGCGCTTCTTGTCACACACCTCATAGGATTTTGCCTCATACAGATCCCAGGTCATCTATTTCCAGAAAGAATATCGCTGCAACTTGTACCAAATGCCATGCTGGTATTGAATTTGTTCATAAAAAAATAATTAAGGGCGAACTTTGGGAAAAGGAAGCTAAGGTACTTCCAGCATGTATTGACTGCCATCAGCCACATAAAGTCAGAAAAGTATTCTATGAACAGAATCTTTCAGATGTCGCGTGCAAAAACTGTCATGAGAAAAAAACTATCGGTAAATCAGCAGACGGAAGAAATATGTTTGTTGACCATGGAGAAATTCTTACTTCTACCCATTCCAAATTAACCTGTACTCAATGCCATCTTGGTGTTAATCCATCATCTAAGATTAGGGCATGTGAAACACTCACAACTTCAAAAGTTGAATGTGCCGCTTGCCACACTGCTGTTGGAAACGACTTCGTGATGGGCACTCATGGTAAACTTGTTGCAAGGAATGATCCTGATGCACCGAGATGTAAAGATTGCCATGGCACTCATTTTATATTAACTAAAGGCGATAAAAGATCTAAAGTATTCTCCATGAATATACCAAAGCTCTGTTCAACCTGCCATCAGGAAGGCAAAAAAGCTGCACTTAGGTATAAAGGCACTCAACACTCTATTACAAGCAATTACGATGAGAGTATTCATGGCAGAGGGCTTGTCAAGAGTGGTCTGACCGTTACTGCAACATGTGCTGATTGTCACACTCCACATAAAGGACTGCCCAAAGATAATCCACAGTCAAGTATTAACCAAGCAAATATTGCCGGTACTTGTGGAAAGTGTCATTTTGGTATAGAAGATGTTTTCAACAAGAGTGTTCACTCTCCATCTATCACCAAAACTGACAAGAAGCTTCCTGTCTGTAGTGACTGCCATTCTGCGCATACTATTAAAAGAACCGATCAATGGAATTTCCGTCACGAAATCCTAAGTACTTGCGGTAAATGCCATGAAGAAATAGCTAAAACTTATTTCGAAACTTATCACGGTAAAGTTTCTTGGCTTGGTTCTTATAAATCAGCTAAATGTAATGATTGCCACGGTTCACACATGATATTGCCTATTGACAATCCTAAATCAGCTCTTAGCAGGGATAATATTGTTCAAACTTGCCAGAAATGTCATCCAAATGCGACAAAAGGTTTTACCAAATACTTGTCTCATGCTACTCATAAGGATCCAAAGAAGTATCCATTCCTATTCTACACATTCTGGGGTATGACTTTGTTACTTTTAGGAACATTCTCAGTATCATTTTTGCATACTCTGCTTTGGTTGCCTCGTTCATTCAAGTTGCGAAAGAAAATGAAAGAGTTGCATGCTAGCTCAAGCCACGACAAATCTAAAATGTATGAACGATTTTCCGGCTTAAGCAGATTGATTCACTTCACTATGATTTGCAGTTTCTTAACCCTTGCTGCAACCGGTATGATTCTTAAATTCTCTTACACAATATGGGCTAATATTGGTGCAGGTCTCCTTGGAGGTGTTGAGAATGCAGGTACATTACACAGGTATGCTGCAATTGTATTGTTCACCATCTTTATTATTCATATTGTTGATTTATTTAGAAAGAAAAATTCTGAATATAAAACATGGAAAAATATGTTATTAGGTCCGGATTCACTGGTTCCTAACCTAAAGGACTTAGAAGATATGAAAGCATCAATCAAATGGTTCATTGGAAAAGGCGAACGTCCGAATTACGGCAGATGGACATATTGGGAAAAGTTTGACTATTTCGCTGTATTCTGGGGTGTTTTTGTAATCGGTGGTACAGGTTTAACACTTTGGTTCCCTGAGTTACTGACTAACATTTTCCCGGGCTGGATGATCAACGTTGCAACCATTATTCATAGTGATGAAGCTCTGCTTGCTGCTGGATTTATCTTTACTGTTCATTTCTTCAATACTCACTTCCGTCCAGAGAAATTCCAAATGGATACTGTCATTTTCTCAGGACAAATGACAATGGAAGAATTGAAATTCGACAGACCCGATGAATATAGGAGATTAGTAGAATCAGGTAAGATTGACAATTATTCAACAACTGAGTTTTCTCCAAAAATGCTAAAATTATTAAAAGTATTCGGATTCTTTGCATTAACATTTGGATTGCTGCTTGTTGCCTGGATTATTTACGCAATGATTATTATCTAGCATTAGACTAGAGGAATAGATAAATAAAAACCGGTGAATCCTATTTGCCGGTTTTTTTTATATTTCCGGAATCGTCAATTGTTATAGTAGAAGATATTTTTGAGGATAGTTTTTGTAGTATTTTTATCGCTGAATTTGTTTTGTCGTATTCCGGTATTCCTGGCTTCTTTTGCTTAACAGGTATAATTTTCCCGGAATTAAACTTCCCCGATGTGTCAAGTTCTATATCAAGGATACATGTTATCGCAGTCTCACCTGATAGATTGAAATTCCCGTATGTAAGAAAATTCCCTAGTGAATAGGCTATAAGTCTATCCTTATAGACCTCCATTCCTCTTAACACATGAGGTCCGCTACCCAATACAAGATCAGCACCGGCATCAATAGCTTTATGAGCAAAAGCTACAACATTGCCTCTGTCTTCGCCAAGAAATATCTCCTTCTTATCGTGTACCTCAGTCGCTCTTCTCCCCTCTGCCCCACCATGGAAATAGACTAAGATTAAATCATACTTTTGTTTAAGCCTTCGTATTTCCTCGCCAACTCCTGCTGTATCTGCAATATTACGGCTTTCAGGTTCGAATCCAAATGCAAGAAGTGCAATCCTATTGGAAAAGAAGTTCAATTCTACCACTTCCCTCTGTGGCAATGCTCTTATCTGATAACACTCCAGTAGCTTTTGCGTAAAGAGATAGCCTATCTTCCCATAATCTCGGCAATGGTTGTTGTCCAAACTTAATACATTGAAACCAAGCTTCTTGATAGTTAATCCAAGATAATCAGGAATACCAAAATCATAGCACACACCGGCTTTTATAGAAGAATCAGAGCACTTTGTGGGTTTCATTGAAGTATTAACAAATGATCCTTCGAGATTACCGATAAGAATATCAGCTCCGCTAAGATAATTACCGATCGATTCGATAAAAATTCTGCCACTGTCGGGCGGAATAATCTTCTTAGGTGTGTAAGAACCGGGCATTATATCCCCGACTGCTTTGATATGAATCTGAGATTGACTTTTAAATGTATATGATAGAAAAATCAGGAGTAAAATGCTACCAATTTTTTTCTGGTTGTTGGTTAACATTTACTTTCGCTTTCTTTTTTAAATCTTTTTGTACTTTCTTTTCTTCATTCTTCAAAGCATTCAGTATTCTCTCTGCCTCGTCCTTTGATATTTTCTTGTCATCTTTAGGTTGTTGCTGTTTCTGTTGATCTTTATTCTTATCCTGCTTATCTTTATCGTTCTGGTCTTTGTTTTGATCATCCTTCTTATTTTTATCGTCTTTGTTGTCTTTGCTATCCTGCTTCTTTTGATCTTTTTTCTGATCTTTATTCTTGTCGTTCTGATTTTGTTGTTGTTGCTGCTGTTGTTGTTGAACCATCATTCTTCTTGCATATTCAAGATTGTACTTGGCTTGATCATCCTTTGGAGCTAATTTTAACGAATTTTTGTAAGCTTCAATGCTCTTTTCATATTCCTTTTTCTGAAGATATGTATTACCTAGATTGTAAAACGCATTTGATTGTACAGATTTATCTGTAGATGTTGTTATAGAATTAATATATTTATCTGCAGCTTCATCGTATTTGTTCTGCTTGTAGAGAGAATTTGCTGTGTTATAGCCTGCTCTGGTTTCCTTAGGATCAACTTCCTGAGCTTTCCTGTATTCGACTTCTGCTTCCGAATATTTCTTATCTTTGTATAGTTTATTACCTGATTTGATATGCTTCTTCACATCTTGCGAATTTAACATAAATGGCATCAGTAAAGCGATAATAAATATTATTATTTTCATTTGGCTATCAAACTCCTGGATTCAACAAACTTATTTAACATCTGCATCAACTTGTTATTTCTCTCAGAAATTATTAGTTCAAAAATTATGAGCAACAATGCAACTCCAAATAAGTACTGGAATCTGTCCTCATAATCAGTGAACAACTTGCTCTTATACTCTTTCTTGTCAATCCCTGCCAATTTATCTATTAATTTTGATAAATCCGGATCAGTATTACCTGCAGCCAGAAAAGATCCGTTTCCTGCTGATGCAATCTGGCTTAGCATTTCTGGATTCATTCTCGTTGTAACAAGCGACCCATCCTTATCCTTCATAAACCCTGTTCTCTGATTGTTGGTGTAAAGAGGTATTGGCGATCCCTGAGTTGAACCAATCCCTATTGTATTGACAACAAATCCTGCCTTCATAGCCTTTTTGGCTGATCCCAGAGCATCATCCTCATGGTTTTCGCCATCTGAAATAACAATAAGTGCTTTTTTTACTTTATCATCAAAGCTGTAATTTTTTACAGCTATATCAATAGCCTGTCCTATTGCTGTTCCCTGAACCTGAATCAAATCGGGTTCAATAACACTCAAAAAAAGTTTTGCCGCTGAGAAATCTGTTGTAAGTGGCAATTGTATGAAAGCATCACCGGCAAATATTATCAAACCGATTCTGTCATTCTGAAGTCTGTCAACCAATTTACTAATCGATTGCTTCGCAAATTCTAACCGGCTAGGCTTTACGTCTTCAGCAAGCATGCTGTTTGATATATCCAGTGCAATTATCACATCGATTCCTTCACGCTTGGCTTCCTCAAGTCTGGAACCAATCTGAGGATTGGCAGTCCCAATTATTACGGAAGCAAATGCAAACAGAACAATGGCAATCTTAATCCAGTTCTTGTATCTGGAATAATCCTGTAGTAAACTCTTTATGAGACTTGGCTCACCAATGCGTTGCATAGCCCTATTCCTCAAGCGGCGCATCAATAGCCAGATGAGAAATATCACCGGAATTAATATCAATAAATAAAGATAAATGCTATTTTCGAATCTGAACATAATCTATTCTTTTTAATTATTATCGAATTGTTTGACGAAATTTTCTTACTAATAGTTTCAAAAAATTTCACCTTATTAACAAAAATCCATTAATTTTGTATATCCTTTATTTATAAATGTTATCTGGTGAAATATGTTTAGAATATTTACTTTAGTCTTATTTGTTATAGTGTTTCAATTCACAGCAATGGCAAAACTCTTTGAAACCATTGGTGATGCCGGTGTAGAGCAGGGTCAGTTGCTTGCTGTTGACCATCAGGGAAATATATATTTAGCTGGGAGTTTCATTGGAACTACTGATCTTGATCCCGGTATAGCAAATGCAGCTTTCACGTCAACAGGTACGACCACTACCGATATTTTTATTGCTAAATACGATAAGGATGGAAGATATATATGGGGATTTACTCTGGGAGGTTTACAAAATGACACGCCAACCGATCTGAAAATCGATGATGCAGGAGATATCTATCTCTGTGGCTCATTTACAGGTACGGTTAATTTTAATCCTAAATCTACAAAAACCCAGAAAATAAGTAAAGGTAAATCCGATGCTTTCCTGGCTAAATACAATTCTGATGGTATTCTTGTCTGGGTGGATGCCTTTGGAGGTGCAGGTGACGACATCCCAACATCAATATTCGTAGATATTCTTGGTAGTATATCTGTTACAGGATATTTCGATCAAACTATTAACCTTGATCCTACTCTTCCTCCTAATACTAATGCTATGTTCACCAGCAATGGTTTAACAGACATATTTGTCGCCAACTATAATGATTTGGGTGATTACGAATATGGATTTTCAATAGGTGGTGCAGGCGAGGACAAAGCTTATGCAATTACTCTTGATTCTGATTTAAGCTTGATCTTAGCCGGATCATTTCAGCAGACTGTTGACTTCGAGGTTGGTGTCGACGAATACCCTCTCACTTCATCGGGTCCCATCAATGGCTTTATTGTTAAATATGATATCATTGGCACTCTGATGTATGGTTTTAAACTTACAACAGTAGGTCAGTCCGTAGTCAATAAACTTGTAATTGATGCATCAGACAACATTATCTCAGCAGGTACTTATACGAAGCTTTGTAACTTCAATCCAAACGGAACAGCTAATCTTACTCCGAAGGTCAAATCCGATATATTTCTTGCTAAGTACGATGTTGACGGAAATTACATCTGGGCATACTCCACTGCCGCAGATAGTTTAAACAATCTTACATCTTTATCGATCGACAAAGCTAACAACCTGGTTCTTACCGGTATTTATGCAAAAAGTATAAATCTAGATTTAAAGAATCATCAAAAGTCAATCACATCTTTGTCTAAGAACAATTGGGATGGATTCTTAGCAAAATACAATCAGAATTGCGATTTACTCTGGACTTCCGGAGTCGGATATGATAAACCTCTTGGTGGTTTGTCGTTCATTAACACAGCTTTTGATGATTCTCTAAATATCATAACAACTGGAAATATATATGCAACCTCTACTTTCTATTCAGACAAAGAGAACCTCAAACTCTCTGCTTTTGGGGGTGGTATTGATGCTTTTCTTGTTAAATACTCGAAAGATGGTGTTATTGGTGCTGATGCACCTCCTACTCCAAAGCTGGTGCTATCCACACCAAACGGCGGAGAGAAATGGTCAGTTGGTAAACCAGCAAATATTAACTGGACATCCGAAAATATTCAATCCATCAGAGTGGATATTTCCTATGATAATGGTGGAACCTGGGAACTAATACGTGACAATGTAGATGCAGCACTGACGACAATTTCAATTACAGTCCCTGATCACATTTCAGACAGATGTCTAATCAAAGTTACAAGCAAACCCGAATCGTCACCCACTGCAATAAGTGATGTTTCAAATGCTGTTTTTTCAATTGTTAAAGATCCAGTAGCTTATATAACATTGCTTCAACCCAAAGGTGGAGAACAGATACTTATAGGATCTACATACGAAATCAAATGGGAAAGTGCCCTGGTTGCAAGAATTTCAATCTTAATCAGCTCCAATAATGGATCCACTTGGAACTCACTTTTCACTAATGTTCTGGCTAATCTTGGTAAAATTTCATGGGATTTAAGTACAACTCCTGCTGGTACCCAGTATTCAATAAAAATCACAGATGACGACGGTAAAGCTCCATTCGCACAATGTGATTCAGCATTTACAATTTTCGATGAAACAAATGTCCACGACATAGCCTTATCAAATATCAGTCTATATCCAAATCCAGCGAGTAACTTTATCGATGTGGCAGGAGTGCCGGCGAATAGCCGATTAAAGCTCATAAATTCATTAGGACAGGAGATTCAACTTTTTTCGCCTAATGATTGCAACAATATCAGAATCGACCTCACAGGTCTGCAATCGGGCATATATTTCCTAAAGATACAAAGCAAAAATAAGGTTATTATAGAAAAAATAATTTTAATGAGATAAATATATAAAATATAAACCGTTTCTAAGGAAATGTTTTCAATCTGTAGTAGATTGCAAATGGTTTTCCGCTCCAATCGTTGCATTGGGCAAGAAGATGGAAATTCTTCATTTATTTGGTCATTCCTCATTGGTCATTGATCATTGAAAAACAGCTACGTAGTAGCGTACTGTTTGTAGAAATAAACTTGATCCGGTTTCTCAAATTGCATTGTCTAATTATAGAAGTTATATTTGATCTTTGAAAACCTTATTTCTTGGGATAACCTTAGTAACAGGCGACCCCATAATGATCGTAAACCTTATTACCTTATTACCTTATTACCTTATTAGAATAAGGTCAATACCTAACTTGGAACTGATTTCTACTAAGGTTCACCAGCAAATACAAATAAGGTTTTGAAAAATACTAAAAAACACGATGCAATTAATGCAAATAGTGCAATACGTCCCTACAAAAGCGTCAAAGATCGCAAATATACCCTATTTTAATAATGCTCATAGCACCGTATCCAATGCCGACTTACAAACTATTTTTATTTACCGTGAGACGTTTTGCCATTTTTTGTGTTATTATAATATACTCTGTGACAAATTTCTAAAAACTTATTCGAATTTGTTGAGAGTATGGGTAAATTGGAATAATGAATAAATAAAGATAAATCGTATGAAAAAGAACCTCTACATCATTTTAATGATCATCATATCAAGCACATACTTGTATCCGGCAGAAACACTAGTTAAATTCTATCTTCAGGATGGTAGCACTAAGCAGTACAATCTCAGCGATATAGATAGTATGAACATAATAGACAAAAGGAACAATTATGTTATGCGAATCCATTATCAGGACACACTTGTTGCCTATTATCCAACCGAAATCATCGGCTGTATTAAATTCGAAAAAGACAGTGCAACACGTGATATTCTCAATGTCTATATCTTCTCATATCCCAAATCTTATGTATTAAACTCTATCGACAGCGTCATGTTTTATATTGATCAGTATCAGCCACTTACAATCGGTTCTCAGGTCTGGATGCTTAAAAATCTTAATGTTGATCATTATAGGAATGGGGATTCAATACCGAACGTCACTGACAATAAAACGTGGGCAAATCTTAAAACTGGTGCATGGTGTTTTTATAATAATGACCCTTCTATTGGTAAAATTTATGGAAAGCTCTATAACTGGTTTGCAGTAAACGATCCTAGAGATTTAGCACCTAAAGGATGGCATGTTCCAAGTGATATTGAATGGGAGGAATTGAGTGAATTTCTTGGTGGCGAATATGTAGCCAGTGGCAAGCTGAAAGAATCCGGAACAAATCACTGGTTTAGCCCAAACACAGGTGCCACAAACGAAAGTGGCTTTTCCGCTCTCCCGGGCGGTTACCGCAGCGACGATGGGGATTTCGATGATATAGGTTACAACGTTAATTGGTGGTCTTCTGTGAAGTACTTTACAGCTTACGCATGGGGTAGGTACTTGTACTACGATTACGCCAGTATATACAGAAGCAATAGCGGTATGGGATATGGTTTTTCGGTCCGTTGTTTTAAAGATTAGCTCAGAAATTAAAAGAAAGCCATTAGAGAGGTTCTAAAAATTCAATTTTTGCAGTCATACCTGCCTATACTGATATCTGTAAACCAGCATCAATACAAGATTCCTGCATTCGCAGGAATGACATAATGTGTATTTATAGAACTCCCATTTAATTAAATCACCTTCCTCAAGCCGAGCCTCAGGAAGGTGTTTTTTAATAATCATACTTACTTAATTATCAAGTACCGAGATAATATCCATTGCTCTTTTGCCACCGGCAAGATCGACTATTATATCATCATAATAATCTGATATTGTTGCGACTGAGTCGAGTGAAATTTCAAGCTGACCCGCATCCAGAGCTTTGTCTGAGAATGAATGAGAGAAAGTGATTGTGTTATCGAACAATAAACCAAATGAACCGAAGTGCAGTTCGGAATTTTTTCTCAATAGGAAGTGCATAAGATCGGGAGATACTTTGGCTCCCATAACAGTATTTGCGAGACATTCGACGCAGGCTTCTTCATTTGTAAACGGACGAACGATGATCATCACCTGAGTTGAGCCTTGGGAGATAGTATAAGAACCATCGCCGAACGAAAGATGATCGGGATATTTCTCATCTAAAATAGCTGTAACTTTCTTGATGGCACTATCAATTATTTCCTGTGATGTATTTACACTATGATCATCTATCTGATAATTTTCTAATTCGGACATAACAACTCCATTATAGATTTCTATTATTATTTATTTTCAGTATTTTCGGGTAACATTCCCATCTTAGCTTTCAGCTGAAGAAGATCGCTATCAACAGTAGTTGATGTTCCTAACTGTTTGAATTCCTGATCCAGACTAGTGTTTTCTCCGGCTAACTGTCCGAAAGCTTCTGCTTCTGATTCTAGTTTCTCAATCTTAGTTTCGTATTTTTCGAATTTACCGAAAGCATCCGATCCAACACCCGACATTGCCTGAGCCATACTCTTTTGTGCTTTTGCCGCCTGCGAACGAGCAATGAGTGTGCTCTGACGTGAACGTGCTTCATCAAGTTTAGCTTTAAGCTGATTGAGCTGTTCTCTCATTTTGTTTGATGTATCCTTTGCCTGCTGAGCAATTGGCTGGAGATCATTGAAGTTGCGTTCTGCGATTGCTTTCTTTTCCAGAGCAGCACGAGCTAAGTCTTCACGATTAGATTGAAGAGCGAGAACTGCTTTATTTTCCCAATCACCACGTTCGGCTCTGGCTTTCTCCATTTTACGCTGAAGAGATTTTTCGTTAGCCATAGCATTAGCAACAGCAAGAGTCGTCTTATTAATCGATTCTTCCATTTCGAGAACCATCTGCTTGAGCATTTTTTCAGGATCTTCAGCCTGGTCTAATGCCTCATTAACATTCGATTTAAAGATGTCAGTTATTCTACCAAAAATACCCATAATGAACCTCATTTATTAAAAATAAATAAAACTTTTCGTTTAGAGTAAAGTTTTTTAATTTACATATTCGTTTGAACCATCTTTTTATTGAAACATAAAGGTTAAACAATTATGAAATTTGATTTACAGAATATACTTCAACAAGCACAACAAATGCAAGTAGAAGTTGAAAGAAAACGTCAGGAGCTCAATTCCAAGATAGTAGAAGCTGAAAGCGGCGGCGGAATGGTTAAGATTAAAATGACCGGAAATAACCGAGTTACTGAGCTCAAAATATCAAAAGAGATAGTGAATCCTGAAGATATCGAGATGCTGGAAGATCTGATTATTGCTGCTGTGAACAAAGCCGGTCAGAAAGTCGATGCACTAACTCAAGAGGAAATGGGTGCACTAAGTAATATGATGCCCAATATACCGGGATTAAATCTATAATTATCTTCAGCCAGGAAAGAATAAAATGCTTTATACATCCGAATCGATAGAAAGAATTGTTGATTTGTTTTCAACCCTGCCGACAATTGGCAGAAAAACAGCTCAAAGACTGACGTTTCATCTTCTTAGACAAAGTACGGAATTTGTCGATAGCTTTGCTTATGCACTCATTGAATTAAAGAAAAATGTAAAATACTGTTCGTCTTGCTTTAACTACACAGAGACCGATCCTTGCCCGATATGTTCCTCGCAGAAAAGGAACAAGACAATCATTTGCGTTGTTGAGGAGCCCAACGATGTGTTTGCAATTGAGAAAACATCTGAGTTTCATGGGTTATATCATGTTTTGCATGGAGTTCTGAATCCACTTGAAGGCATAACCCAAAATGATATAAAAATTCGGGAGCTTCTCCAAAGACTAGAAGAAGTTGATGAGGTGATACTGGCATTAAATCCCAGTGTTGAAGGAGAAGTAACTACACAGTTTATTGCAAAACTACTTAAACCACTCGAAATTAAGACAACGAGAATCGCCAGAGGAATCCCAATTGGATCAGATCTTGAATTTGCCGACGAAGCCACAATCTGCAGAGCCATCGAAGGCAGAAGTGCCGTTTAATTGTTCCCTTCAAATAAAACCGATGAGTTATTATATGAGTAAATATTGAGCCAGAAATAAAAAACCCTTGTAAATCTTTGGATTACAAGGGAATTATCTTGACTTTGGCGGAGAGGGCGAGATTCGAACTCGCGGTAGAGTTTAACCCCTACGTCGGTTTAGCAAACCGGTGCCTTCAGCCACTCGGCCACCTCTCCATTAAAGAACCAGCTAGTGTTGAATCAAGACTTCAAAAATAAGAAATTTTGTCGGATTAATAAAATAAAATTTCTAGTTCAGACATTCATTCTAGAGCTTTTTATTGACAATAGTTGCTGTTGCCTGATCTAAAGGCGTAACTAGAATTTCCTGAATCTGCACATGATGTTTTCTAGTTACTGCGAAGAGAGCTATATCAGCTATATCCTGAGCTTCAAGTGGCTTATATCCCTCATATACTTTCTCTCCCCGTTCCTTATCTCCATCGAATCGAACCTCGGCGAATTCTGTTTCAACGAGTCCCGGGGCAATGTTAGTTACTTTTACTCCTGTTCCATTCAGATCGATTACCATTCCTTTGGAAATAGCATGAACTGCGAATTTTGAGGCACAATAAACGTTTCCTGATGGATATACCTCAACTCCGGCTATTGATCCGATATTCACTACATGACCCGAAGCCCGTTCGACCATTCCAGGCAGAATCAGTCTTGACAAATAGAGTAATCCTTTGACATTCGTGTCAATCATCTCTTCCCAATGGATTAGTGATCCCTGATGAATCTTATCAAATCCTTTTGCTTTACCAGCATTATTTACCAGAATGTCTATATTTGCCCATGTTGATCTAAGATTCTTTATAGCTGATTCGACTTTATCGAAGTTACGGACATCTAGTTCAATTAATTGAGTTTCGGTACCAAAATTTGAATGTAAATCCTCGGCTAGAACCTTGAGTTTTTCAATTCTTCTTGCCGAAAGAATAAGGTTTGCACCTGCTTCAGCGAAAGTTTCTGCGATAGCCTTACCTATACCGGCAGAGGCACCGGATATAAATGCGATTTTACCATTAAGTTTCATTGATTTTCTCCAGATCAAATTATAATTGTTTAATTGAATACTTTTTTAATTTAAAAAGCAAATCTAAAATACCATCTTTCCCAATAATATGAGCGGCTCCAACAACAACAAAGTACGTTTTATCAGTTTGCAGGTAGTCATTTATCTTTTCTGACATTTTTACATTTCTATCTGTTAGGAATTTTTTAATGAATACCTCAGCATTTGGCAATAGTTTGAACTGCTCCAGAATATTTTCCTCTAACGCTAGCTGGTCACCCTTTTCCCATATTTCAAACATTCCATCAACTGCTTCAGAACTGCTGTCCAAATCTTGGAGTGTGTATAAAACAAACTCATTCTGAAATTGTCCAAGGACTGAATCCATCAGATTAATCTGGAAGTCAGCAGACTCGAGCTCCAAAACTTCCTTTTTAGAATTAGTGGCTGAGTTCAAGAAAAACATATCAATCCCGGAATCGGCTTTATAACCTTCCTTCATTAATTTCAAATTTGTAAGAGTCATTACCGCAAACCACGGCTTCATCTTTGAGTAAAGTATTTCTGGTATTTTAAGACTGTCAAAAGCATCCTTCATCTTGTTGAAAACTTCTGGCTTGAGTGAGGACTTCAGAGTTTGTCCATCTTGATAAGTAGCTCTTTTCATTATTTCGAGAGGATTAGCCTTGTTCATATCAACTTCAACAACCAGAAAATCTGAACTTGCGTATGATTCTATGATGATTGAATCCAATGGATAAAGCTCTTCTTTTGCCAGATGAATGGAACCTAAAAGAAAAACTGTGGCTTTTGCAGATTGAATCTGCCATAAAAAGTGCTTTGAATCAGTACTCTGAGCAGATGAAGGAAAAAAAGGTAAGTAAAAGAAACATAAAATAAACAGCAGTAATCTATAGCTTATGCTTTTCAACATTCAAATCCCTAATCACAACATTTAAAAAAATAAAGTCGGATAAATACTATTTTAATTGACAAACAAGAAAAAATAAAATAATTTGTAACTTATTGAGAAAGTCATCGTAGTACTCATTGTAAGCAAAAGTTTTCATAGCAGCCTCTAGCCCGTTTGATTTAAGCGCATCAAACGGGCAATTTTTTTTGTAACATTTACGTCAGTAAAACATATCTAGTATAAAAGCTAGTTAAAACATTTATAAGGTTTTTTATGAAAAAGTTATTTTTATTATTCGGAGTAGTTTTATTATTTGTAGGATTAAATTCCTGCTCCAACACTACTACAGCACCAATTGATCAGGCAACATTGAGCATTGAAACAGGTTTTGATGGATACCCCTCCGTCTCGTCATTCAACAAGGGTAATGCAGGAATTAACGGATTAACTGTTGATTCAATATTTATTAAGAAGGTTAGAATTCTAATCAAAGAAATAAAGGTTACCGTTGACACTGAGGATCGTTGGTTTGACGATGATTATGAAGGTAACGATCATAAAAAATTCAAGACCGGTCCCTATCTGTTAACCGTTGAGTATGGTACTAACACAGTATTCACGATCAGCACCAATCTGACTCCTGGTTTATTTGATAAAATTAAATTAGAGTTTCACAGATTTAGCTCATCTGAACTCAGTAATTATATAAATGATAATACATTTAAAGATTTTGCAACAGGTGACAGATATTCTGTCATTATCGAAGGAACTGTATATTCAGGAGGTATTGGTGAGAATTTCACATATAACTCAAATGTAACAGCTAATCTTGAACTGAAGCTTGAGCAACTGTGCAAGTTAGAGGCTAAAAAACATTCAAGATTCAGGTTGTTAGTAACACCATCGCTTCTATTCAAGCATGATAAATATTTACTTGATCCAAGAGATAGCAAGAATGAGAATGAAATTGATGATTTGATTAAGCACATGCTGAAATTAAAATTGAAATAATGCTGCAAAACGAGGATAAGAGAAGCTGGGAATTGATTTTCCCGGCTTTTTTTATATAGAATTCAAACTTGTGAATTCAAATTTCTCTACATCAAATAAACCTTTATCGCTCAGTTTCAATTTTGGTATAACGATCAGTGATAGAAATGACAGAGTCATAAATGGTGCATAAAGCTGAGAACCTAGTAATTGAGCCTTTTTTTCGAGTTCTTCATATTTTTGTGATACTTCAGAACATGTATTTATTGACATTAAACCTGCAACAGGTAAGGGAAGAGAGAAAATCTGTAATCCATCAAAAACTACCATTCCCCCCTTATTCTTCGTAAGTTCATTGATAGCTGTTTGCATTGAATGGTCATCAACACCTATGCAGATAATATTATGGGAATCATGTGCTACAGAAGTTGCAACAGCACCCTTTTTGATGCCAAATCCTTTTACAAAAGCAACTGCCGGAGTTGCATCTGAATATCGGTTAATAACTGCCAATTTTAAGATGTCTCTCTCTAGATCTGGAAACAGATATCCATTATCGACATTCAATTGATATTCGTTCGATTCTGTGATAATTTCACCTGGAATTATACCAATAACTTTAGTCTTTCCTCCAACAAATGGTACTTTTAGACTCTCAACATTCAGTGAGGAAATATTGAAATTATTTATTGGCTTAACTGGAACTGATATAATGAGAGATTTTCCATCTTCAGCTACTAATTCTCCTTTGATGTAAGTCTTTTGAATATTGAAATCTTCTGGAGAATCGATTATAACAAAATCGGCATCATCTCCTGATTGAAGTAAGCCTGAATTTAACCCATAATGGGTAACGGGATTAACCGTACAGGTTGTTAATATATCAATCAAATCATATCCAAGTGACAAAGCTTTTTTAATGATGAGATTTATATGACCTTTAAGCAGATCGTTTGGGTGAAGATCGTCCGAACATAGCATCACCATTGAATTGTCGCTATGAATCAGACTATGCAAAGCATCAAAGTTCTTCGCTGCCGATCCTTCTCGAATAAGAATCTTCATACCCAGTGAAATCTTTTCTTTAGCCTCTTCAAGACTGAAACATTCATGGTCGGTGCTAATACCACTGTTAACATACTTTTTAAGATCATCTCCCCGAAGCCCGGGGGCATGTCCATCAATTGGTTTATTCAAATCCTGAGCAATCTTCAGTTTTTCCATAACAAATGGGACATCATAGATTACTCCGGGATAATTCATCATCTCACTCAGATATAGTATCTTGGGGTCGGATAATAATTCGGATATGGAGGTACTATCCAATACGGCTCCAGATGTTTCAAATTGAGTGGCAGGAACGCAGGATGGTGCTCCAAAATTGAACTTGAATGGAACGAAATCTCCATTATCAATCATGAATTTTATTCCAGGAATGCCAAGAACATTGGCTATTTCATGAGGATCTGAAACGGTTGCTGTTGTTCCATGAACTGCTGCAATGCGCGCAAATTCAGTTGGAACCAGCATTGAACTTTCGATATGAATATGAGCATCAATTAAACCTGGGAGAATATACTGAGGTTCGCAAGTTTCCATTGGTAATATTGCTGATATTACCCCATTTTCAACAGAAATTTCACCTTTAAAAATTCTGCGGTTTAGTACATCAACAATATTACCGGATATTTTTAGCATCAAACATTACCTTTTTGGAGGTCTGCCTTTACTTCCTCTTTTAGCTGAACGATCATCATCGGAGCGTTTTTTAAAAGGTTTTCTTGAACCTTTATCTTTACTACCCCAATCATCGCGCTTTTTACCTTCAAACTTCTTGTCGTCTGAACGCTTGAAGTCTCTGGGTTTTCTGTCGAAGTCCCTTCCTTCGCCTCTATTTTCACTTCTATCTCTTGAAGGACTATCTGAATTCCATCTGCCAGCAGGTCTTTCGCCACCTTCGGGTCGTCTGGCTCCATCTGGTCTCTTGCTAAATCCTGGCCTTCTGTCACCGTCGGGTCTGCCACCACCAAATGGTCTTCTGCCGCCCTCTTGTCTATCTCGGGAATCAGCACCTTTATCTACCCAAGGTTTTCTGCCACCTTCGGGTCTTTTGATGAATCCTGGTCTTCTACCGCCCTCCTGTCTCTCCCCGGAGTCAGAGCTTCCTTCATTTTCTGAACTTCTATCGCTAAATGATCTTCTGGGACCTACCGGTCTTCCACCTGAATCAGATCTCCTGTCCCCATAAGGTTTTCTGTCGCCTTCTGGACGTTTGTGGAAACCGGATCTTCTGTCGTCGCCATCTGAACTCTTACTGCCGAATGATCTTCTTTCACCTTCGGGTCTATCGCTGAATCCAAATTTTCTTGCGCTTCCTCCCTCAGGTCTTCTGCCGGAGTCAGATCTTCTATCATCACCGTCAGAACCCCTATCGCCGAATGATCTTCTGGCACCTTGTGGTCTATCACTGTAGCCTTCTGATCTACGAGGTCTGTCGGAAAAATCTGATGATCTGCCGGACGATTTTATAACTTTTCTTTCCGATTGATGTCCTTCTGCTTCAGCTTCTTCAGTTAATCCCGGCGCACCTTCAAATACAACAACGAACTCACCTTTGAATTTCATTTCTGCAAATTTAGCGTGAAGTTCTGTAAACGTGCCATAATGATGCGTTTCGAAAGGCATTGTCAGGTTGCAGCCAATATATACCTGACGATTAGGTAAAACCATTGCTGCTGCATCAAGCAGAGGCATTAATCTATAAGGTGTTTCGAGGAGAACTATAGTTTTGGATTCATCTTTTAATCTTCTTAGTTGAGCTATTCTCTCGTCTTTAATTCTGCTTAAAAAGCCAGCAAATACGAACTGATTCAGTGAAAAGCCACTTCTTACAACTGCTGTCATAATGCTGGTTACACCTGGAACAACAACAATCTTAATGTCTTTTTTGATAGCCTGTTTGACCAGAATCAATCCAGGATCAGCAAATACTGGCGTACCACAATCGCTCACAAGGCATATATTTGAACCACTTTCCAAAAGGCTTATTATTTCAAGTGTTTTTGTGGTTTCGTTCTGCTCATTGAGTAGCTCCATATTTTGCTTCAGATTGAGTTTGTGAAGCATTCTTGCACCAATCTTTGGTTCTTCGCAAACTACTACATCACAGTTTTTGAGCACTCTTAGCGCTCTTAGTGTTATATCTTCATCATTACCGATTGGTGTGGAAACGACGTAAAGTGTTCCTGTTTTAACACCTTCATCGGTGTTTTCGTCTTCTTTAATCATTATAAGCTTTTGAAAAATAAATAATAACGCAAAATTACGAAAATTTTTTGAGACCTTTCTGAATTTTATATTTATGCTCTTTGGATATATAATACTTAAATAAATCAAATATTGTCATACATTAGTTCATTAAGCAAACTTTCACAATGTTTCTAATTGATTAAAAAATATTTTGAGCAATATTACGACTTATCCTTCTTTACTTCTCGAATTAAATTAAAATCGGATTAATATGAAATACTTATACTATTTTGCAATTGTTATTATTGCAATCACAATGATAATCGGTTGCCAGACTGCTCCCAAAGGTGAGGCAGAAATTATGAATGATGCAACTCCACCAGCCGGATATAATCCGGTTTTTATTAAATCCAAAAAGGACTTTGTTCCCGAAAATGTTTCAAAATCATCAATTCAGATCAGCGGAATTGATACCCGTCAGCCGAATGCAGTAAAAGTTAGATTTCATCTGGTTGAGGACAATCAATATTACCTTAGTGG
Source organism: uncultured Hyphomicrobiales bacterium (assembly GCA_964464375.1). GTDB lineage: Bacteria > Bacteroidota > Ignavibacteria > Kapaibacteriales > UBA2268 > CAIOZA01. The sequence continues at coordinate 32,359 of CAYXFU010000007.1, read as the reverse complement.
TGCTAATCGTAATCAATTTAAAAAGTATTGGTGTCTTGTTGTTGATTCTACAGGAAACAGAGAAAAAGTTATTGCAAATTATAAGATCAAAGAACTCACCGAAGAAGAGCAGAAACCTGTATCGATAGCTTTGGTTGCGGATCACAGTGGCTCTATGGGTGATTGGCGTGCTTCTGCTGTACAGGATGCTTTTGAGAAATTAATCAAGAAAAAGAAGCCGGAAGATGCCATAACGATTGTTAAATACGATAACAAGACTATTACTGAAGTACCACTTTCAACATCTTCAGATGATATCCTTTCAAAATTCCAAAAGAATAAGCTTGATGGATTCGGTGGCATGACTGCTATTTCTGATGGAATTTCTACCGGTATCAGAGAGTTAATGAAAGCTCCTGTCAATACACCCAAAGCTGTCATCATCTTTACGGATGGATGGGATAACAGTTCATCAATGAAGCAGGACTCTATAGTTAGATTGGCACGTGCAACTAATACACAGATTTATGCGATTGATTTTGGGGAAAATATCAATCAAGGATATATGAAGAGTTTCTCTGATTCTGCTAACGGATATTATCATCATATCTACAAGACAGATGAATTCGATCTTGTGTTCGATGATGTTTACAATCGTCTGAAGAATTACTATGAAATTGAGTATAATCCACAGGTATATGGTCAGCATAAACTAAAGTTGAAACTCTGTCTGCCAAAAGATACATTGTATCAGGAAGTTGCATTCGATAACACTCCCAATATTGGTTCAATCGGATTATTAAATGTTTATTTCGATTTTGATAAATCTGCCTTAAAGAAGGAAAGTGATGAAGCTCTGGAGGCTATCCTGTCGCTTATGAAGGGTTTCCCGAATATGGAGATCGAGTTGCGAGGTCATACTGATAATTTGAACGGAACGAAGGATCCCGAATATAATGTAAAACTCTCGCAGAAGAGAGCTGATGCTGTAAAAGCCAGTCTGGTCAAAAAAGGAATTAAAGAAAACAGAATTAAATCAAAGGGTTTCGGTGAGACTGTGCCTGTTGCGGATAACTCTACTGATGAGGGCAGAGCCATGAATAGAAGAACCGAATTTGTTGTTCTAAAGAAATAATTTCATGCTTTTTTTGTTGAAAATGCTCTGTAAGTTAAGAATAATTTCCAAACCTGCAGAGCATTTTTCTTAAAACATCAAAAAACCTCAAATTTCAACTATTTTGGTGATTCTCCGAATTACGCATCTGTTCACACAATCCAAAGTATTTTTATTTTTCGTGAGACGTTTTGCGTTTTTCTGTGTCATATATAATGAGGATGGACACAAATTGAAAAACTTATTCTCAATTTTCATTTCAAAATTTTCGAAAGAATATCAAATGACACCTTAATACCATTGTATAACTCATTATGGAGAAATGACAATGTATTACGATGTATCTTCAACTCACCAGACTGACAGTGAACAGACAGAACGTGAATTTCTACTGTTTAATTTATGGGGAGATCTCAACGCTAAAGGGGAATATCTTGCATTCAAAAGAATGATTGAGATAATGATTTCTTTTGTTCTACTGATTATTTGTATGCCATTATTTCTTGTAATTGCTGTTCTGATCAAATTAGAATCCAAAGGACCTGTTGTTTTTCATCAGAGAAGAGTCGGGCTAAATGATAAGGAGTTCATCATGTTCAAATTCAGAAGTATGAGGTTTAACAAAGCTTGTAAAGCAATCATTGAACAAGATGGGACACTAACAAAGTTGAAAAATGACTGGAGAATAACTACTATAGGAAAATTTATTCGTAAATCCAGTATTGATGAACTTCCACAGCTTTTTAATGTTTTGATTGGCAATATGAGTCTGGTTGGACCCAGACCTCTGATTCGACAAATGGTTGAACCATATCCATATATTTCTAAAGTAAGAAGTTTGGTTAAACCCGGAATAACCGGTTTGTGGCAGGTTGGGTCAAGAGAAAAAAATACATCGGTTTTGGATATGATCGATCTGGATCTTCACTACATTAAGAACTGCAGTTTATCCATGGATTTTGCAATTCTGCTTAAAACAATGAAAGTTGTATTCAGTTGCAAAGGTGCAATGTGAAAATGGTGCAATCATAATAAATTCGTAGCAGTGTAAATACTACAATTAGGTCATTCTGAGGGAGCGTAGCGACCGTGAGAATCCAGTATTCATGCGGACTGGATTCCTCACTTCGTTCGGAATGACCTCTAAAACTGACTTTTCACACTGTCTTCTACGCAGGAATGAAAGCTCGGTAGTATTCATATTATCTCAGGGCTGATCTACAGATGCGAATGTTCTGGCTATACAATGATGATACTTTACGCGGGGATATCCCATGATAACTATCAGTCCTTCGCGGCTTTTGAATTTTATATTTTGCTTTGCTCTGAATTTTGCAGCTGATTTGCCGTTTTGCGTGAATGGATGAACTCCTCCGATCATACATGTACCTAATCCTAGTGACTCTGCGGCTATCATTGCATAAGTTGCGGCAATGATCGGGTCAGCAGGATCTGTATAAGGTGAGCCATAGAAGTACATTGTAAGCGGAGCATCGTAGGTTACCATGTTTTCATCTCTGTCCATTGCTGCTGTATAATTATCAATAAGAGGTTTTAGAAAATCTCTGAACATTTCGTTATCTGATTTGCTCATGAATGGTTTCATTAGTGTTAAAGACAATTTTGAAACAATCCATTTGAGGTTCTTCAAGTGTTCGCAGTAATCCTTTGCAAAAGCCATTCCTTTCTCTTTTGTATCGAGCACAAGCACATTTACATCAGATGGTGGCAGTCCCATTGGTGCAGTTTTAGCTGCAGCGATAATCTTATCAATTATATCCTGCGGAACGGGTGTATCCTTGAATTCGCGAATGGCACGGCGTCGTTTAAGTAAATTCAAAAGAGAAGTATAGTCAGCGGCTTCATTCTTTTTAGGAAGTTCAAAGAGATCATCAGATGTAGTAAAACGTCCGTCAATTCTGATTGCATCTTGAGGACATATCATCATGCAGTGAGCGCAGGCAATACATCCGAAGATTCTATTCCCTGTTGCTTTGACTTTACCGTTTTCGATTACAAGTCCAAAATCCTTGCAGACATCAACGCACAAACCGCATCCGTTGCATAATTCTTCAGAGATAAGCACTCTGGCTGTCTCGTTAGTTCTCGATGTAGGTATTGGCATAAATGTAATCCCTGAAATTGATTACACAAAAATATAAATAAAGGAAATAATATAAAAGGTATTTATTGCTCATCGTTTAAACAAGTTCATCACCATATTTCTTAAGTCCCAATTTACTACCTCCAGCACTAAAATCAAAATCAATATTACCACCAAATGTTAAATGCCAATGATCAATAATTAAAAAATACAAAATTTTCCTCTCCCTGACCTTCACCAACAATTGGGGAGGGAGTTAGACTTGATGTCTCCGGCTTAGCTAGCGGAGTGTATTTTGTGAGAATTGGATATAAGGTTAGCAAATTTGCGAAGATGTAAAGTTGAAATGATTCCTGTATGCGAGGCTGTCTCATAAGCGGGACAGCTTTTTTTTATACAAATAAACTCTTTTCAATGTGTGATCATAATAGGGTGAAGATCTTCAATTTTCTTAATCATACTTCGTCTTCTTATTTTATATTCTAATGTTATGACAGTATATTTATATAAGGTGTTATTATGAAACCAATTATTAATTCTAATATTTACAGGGGAGTGCTGGTTTTGATCATTTTCAGTACTCTGATTTTTGGAGCCACATTATTTTCTAAAGAAACAATGCCCGCAGATAAAACAGTTTATGACTTCAATGTCAAAGCGATAGATGGCAATAATGTCAGCCTTAACGATTATAAGGGCAAAGTCCTGCTGATTGTCAATGTTGCCAGCAAGTGCGGATATACAAGCCAGTACAAAGGTCTGCAAGCTCTGTATGAAAAGTACAAGGACAAAGGTCTTGTGGTACTCGGCTTCCCATGCAATCAGTTTGGATCGCAAGAACCCGGCACAAACAAGGAAATTATGGATTTCTGCACCTCGACTTATGGAGTTACATTCCCGATGTTCGACAAGATAAATGTCAATGGCGACGATGCACATCCATTGTATAAATATCTTACTGAAAAGGTAACAGGGCTTTTAGGAACAAAATCGATAAAATGGAATTTTACCAAATTTCTTATCGATAAGAACGGCATTCCGATTGACCGTTACGGCTCAATGGCAAGCCCCGAAGGAATATCGGAAGATATTGAGAAACTGCTGAATTCGTAAAACAGCTTAGTCATCCTGAATGAAATGAAGGATCCATGTACTCGTAGTTACAATGCAGTGGAAATATAATTGCTCTGGGTATTAATTATTTTTAATACAACGTACAGAAAACCCACTCTCTTTACTGCCATTGAACCTGCCTACACTGGCACTACTGCAGTACAAGTACCTGTACCACGCGTTTGAAGGACTGCTCTCTGTAGAAGACCACCAACCACTGTTGAAACCAATATTGTCGAATGCTCCATTGTAGTAACAGCGACCGCCCGGAAGAGCGGTAAACCCACTTTCATTTGTAGCTTCAGTGTTTGGATTAAACCAATGAGATGTCCCAGTTTCTTTAATTTTACCACCTGCAACGCTTTCCCCACCAAGATATGTTACAAGAGTTGACCATTCTTCATCTGTTGGTATATGCCAGCCTTTTGGGGACAAACCACGTGAATCATTAACTGCAAACCAGTTGTATAGTTTACCATAAATTGCACCCATCGCAGGGTCGTTGTTGTAATAACACCAAGCTCCTGTTTTAAGTGTTGCCCATTCATTTGGATCTGTTACTTCTCGTATTGAATCACCATCGCTAAAATGATCAACATTTAGATTCTTCAGCATCCAGACTTGAGAGCCGATAGTAAGAGGTTGATACTGATCAATATAAAAGATAACACTGTCGATAGAACTTAATATGTAGCTTTTGGGGTAGGAAAAGATATATACATTAAGAATATCACGTGTGGCACTGTCCATTTCGAATTTGATACTTCCGATTATTTCTGTTGGATAATAGGCAACAAATGTGTCCTGATAATGAATTCTCATCACATAGTTGTTCTTTTTATCGATGACATTCAAGCTGTCAATATCGCTTAGATTGTACTGCTTTGTGCTTCCATCCTGAAGATAGAATTTAACAAGTGGTTCTGCTGAATAGAGAGAAGCAGAGCAAAGTGACAAAATTGTTACGACGATGATTAGAAGTGCTTTTTTCATGATTTTACCTTTAATGAGCTTTGATAATTGCATTATTCGATACAAATATAATGACTTTATTTGTAAATATAAAAAAATCTTCCGAAATGAAAGATATTTCGGAAGATAATATTTAATTCACCTAAGATTATTATTTCATGATTACAAATGATTTTTCCAGATGAGTTTTACCAATAATAATATTGCAAAAATAAATTCCATTGGATATATTGCCAATGGGGATGTTAACCGTATAATTTCCGGCTGATTTCATTTCGCTAACCAATAAAGCAACAGTATTACCAAATATATCCAAAATTGATAAATTAACCATTGCTTCTGAATTCAAAGAATATGAAATATTAGCAACGTCCTTAATTGGATTAGGAGAGATATTTAATATAGAGTTTGATATATTAATGCTTTGTTCGAAATTATCCGAAGTTCCTTCAGGTAGAAGTTTGTATGGTCTCATCATATTATTGTCTTCATGATCTAATATATGACAGTGCCAAACGTAACCAGGACCCAAGGTAGCATCAAAAGGAAAAGAATTACCTTCCTGAGGAGCAAACTTCATTTTGAAAGTTGTTACTTCACCGGGATAGACCACGTAAGTATCTTTGAATCCCATTTCATTTGGTTCAGGTAAACGAGGTGAACCGGAAAGAAAAGTTTCAACAGGAACAACATTATATAATGAATCCATAGGAACAGGAATGATTGGATTTGACTTTCCATAAGCATCTTCATAAGCTTCAACATTGAAAGTTTGACGGTTCACTAACATGAATTGAATAAGATGTATATGAATCGGATGAGCATCCTCCGTCATATTTACAATCTTCCATACTTCAGTTGACCCTAGTCTGGGAGTTTCAGTCGTCATATAAACCCACATTTTTCCATCTAAAAATGCAGCATCGGGACCATTATCACCATCCTTTTCATTTAATGTTAAAGTACGGGTAACAGTTGGATCCGAATTGATCTGGACTTGCCTCAGAATACTTGGAATAATTGATGAGTCGATTCCTTGTAATACCTTGCTAACCCTAAACTGCATAACAAATGCTGTAGTAGAATCATCAATTGGGTCACCATCAGGAAAAGGAGAAGCTGCATCATTCTTTAAAAGTAAATTTGTACCCATAGTTATCTTTGAAAAATCGATAATAATATCTGCTCTTTCTCCAGGTGCAATAAGAATATTTTTTGCAGTAACCGGTGAAGGCAAGTATCCACCATCTGTACCTATTTGAACAATATCTAATCCATCCGGGAAACTTAAATTGTAAAATCGGGCATTAGAACCATTTAACAATCTAAATCTGTACTTGCGAGGTTCAACATTCAGATAGGGCCAAATCACACCATTTACAGTAACAACATTACCAAAGAATTCAGGGGTCCAAAACGGATGTACTTCAGGATTAACACCACTATCCGGATACATCATTGCACCATTTGAATAAAATAAACGATCCTGTATAATCAGTGGGATTTCATACTTACCCTTAGGAAGTTTTGGAGCTATAGAATCATTTAAATCTCGTAATATATACGCACCGGCTAAACCTGCATATACATTTAATCGGGTAATTCCCATGGTATGATCGTGATACCATAAAGTGGTTGGCGGCTGTTCATTAAAATAAGTATAATCTTCTTTAACCCAATCCGAACCTTTAATATCAAAACCCGGTGTAAACCAAGCATCGGGACCACCATCACTGTTTGATTCAGATTCACTGCCGTGAAGATGAGTTACAATAGGTACCGGACCGGTGTATCTATCCAAAGAATGACCTTCTGATTTAGGATCAGCCCAATGAAGCGTCTGATCAACAGAGAAAATATGTTGTAATGGTTTGCCTATACTATCTACAAGATTATTGGTCCATTTGACATTAATGCCTCTGTTTCGAACAGCTTCAATTGTATTCGCCGGGAAACTAGCTGTGGATTTGCTAGAACCATAACCCCACATGTATGTAGGAGGTAGCTGGCTGTGGAATTTATGATAGATTGGATAAGCACCAATTTCATAATAATCTGCACTCATCGGCTGCATAACCTTTGGAATTGCAAGCGAGTCCATCCACTTTGTGATTGACATCGGATCTAACGGAGTTTCAGCTTTAACAGAAACTGTGATTAAGAAAAACGATAGAACATTTATGAATGTTTTAATTTTTTTCAACGAAATGCTATTTAGTACATTTTTATACATAGAATACCTCATTTAGTGTAAACAAAATATTATTTTAGTTAACCCTAATATTGTAAAATAATAAAAAAAATAAATTTACCAAAGAATTTTTTTACCAAAAACAGAGAAAAATTGGGTATGGTTTTTTTAAGTCTTATAATGAACTATTTAGGGATTAAGCAATTCAATATGTTAAAAATGTTAGTACAAAGAATAGAGTAGACCCAGCATGAGCGGGAAATACCAGCTAAAAAATTCTTAATTATTAATTCTTAATTATTAATTAATTTAATTGTTTCCGCTCTTTTTGAAAAGCGACATCAGGAAGCTGGAAAACGAGAGTGATTCCTGTGTTGGTTTTGGATCGGTTGGTTTAGTTTTGACGATCTGCCCTGCATGATTAACACCAAGAGTTTCCTGAGCGAGAGCATTGGCAGCCTGTTCAAGTGATTTATCTTTGTTTTGAGTGAGATCGCCGAGGAGGGAAACATTTTTATCGGAGACACCGAGCATTATCATTCTGCCTCCGGTTTTAACAACATAGAGATTTACTTTTGGCTGAAGTGAAAGTTTTGAAACAACCTGCATTTGGATACCATTGTTGTTCTTGCCCCTACCGGAGGATAGCCTTTTGACGAAGAATAGTACCACACCGAGGAATGCTACTACCACGAACATAATCAGACTAGAATTTATGAGTGAAGCTTCAGGCATAGTTTCAATCCATTATTTATTAATATTCTACTATAATATGCTGTGAAATTGCACATCAGCAATTCACATTTTTTCAATTACTTTCTACCGGCTTTCATTCTTTCTGCAGGGTCGATTAGAGTGGTAACACGAATACCGAAATGCTTATCGATTACAACGACTTCACCCTCGGCAACCTTTTTCCCGTTGATGATTACATCCACAGGTTCACTTACCAATTTGTCAAATTCGATTACAGAGCCACGACCTAATCTGAGAATATCTTTAATAAGCATGTTTGTTCTGCCAAGTTCTATAGAAACAGGCAACTGAAGATCAAATAGTAATTCAAGCTTAGGATCGCCGCCGGCAATAGACAGTCCACTTTGAGATTCAGCCTGAGAACCGGAATCGGATTCAAAAGCATTCTGGCTGGCACTTTCATCTTCTTCGAGAGCACCACTATTAATGAGAGCATCAATTTCGTCTTGTGTCATTTCTTTTATTAACCTCCTGTTTATTTAGAAAATTATTCTATTACTTCTTCATCGTCCAGCAGTCGTAATATTTTGACGGATTTCTTTCCATCAACACTACCTGGTCGAGCAGCAAATTTTTTGCGTCCTGCAATTCTAACTTCAATTTCTTCATTAATTCTATTATTCAATCGGATTGCATCGCCAACTTTAAGATTGATGAGATCATAAAGCGAAATCGTCGAATTACCAAGCTCAGCCACTATTGGTAATGAAGTATTGGACATGTGCTGTCTGATTATACTAACGTTTTCTCGTATTCTTGCCGAAGATTTATTCATTGCCGATGTATTGATTTGCTGGCGATTAAGTCTTGCAAGTGTGTCTTCGAGAGCAAACGTTGGAAAGCACAGATTCATCATGTAAGTTTGCTGACCAATGTTAATATCGAAAGAGATTACGAGTACGATTTCAGAAGCCGGGGCTATCTGAACGAAGTCGGCTTCCATTTCAAGTCGTTGGTATTTGAAATTAATATCAGCTATTGATTTCCATGCATTGCTCAGATCAGATAGTGTATGTTCTACAATACCCCGAACCACTGCTTGCTCAATCGGTGTGATAGATCGGGATTCTGGTTCTACTTCTCCGCTACCACCCAGAAGTCGCTCTACCAGAGTAAGAGCCAGCTGGGGTGTTACTTCCAATATGCCACTACCTTCTGTACCGAAAAGATCGAAAATATATAAACAAGAAGGATTGGACACAGAAAGAATAAACTCTGAGTAGAAAAGCTGATCTACAGAGGTTACGGTAATAGAAACAATCGTCTGAAGCTTAGACACAAGATAGTATCCAAAGATTTCAGCAAAGCTTTCGTGGACATTCTGAAGAATTCTGACCTGATTCTTTGAGATTCTGTTAGGTCGGCGGAAATCGTAGTTAGAGACATCGCCTCTAGCGATTTTACCGCCAATCAGATCTTCTACATCAAGTGCACCTGAGTGCATCTCACCGAGCAGATTGTCAATCTCATTTTGTGATAATACGTCCGACATACATCCTTGTTTCTGGACAGTTTATAAATATTTTAAAAAAAATAAAACCAAAAGAGTATCCTACTGAATCATAAACTCTTGAATAATCACATCCCTAACAATACATTTTTTTTCCAAAAACAGCTCTTTGAATTCTTTAGCGAATACTTTTCTCAGAGAATCGCGATTACCCTGAAGCTCTTCTACAGTCATTGAACCTAGAACTGAATTGACAACGCCTTTGACTCTTATCATTGTCTGCACGAACGCAGGAGGAATTCCTTCACCCTCTTTAGTTTTGCCATTTTCTTTTTTGATAGCGGCAAGAGCGTCCTCATCCTTTGGAATATATAATGTTGCAAGATTGAGCACAACAAATTGTGTAGAACCTTTGGGATTTGTAGTAATTCTTCCGGTTTCAAGAGTCTTAGTTTCTTTCTCTTTGTATTCGGGAGTCATCACAGAAAGAGGATCAGCAGCGGCTCTTGCCTTCTCTGCTTTTTCTGCTTTCTCTTTTTCCTTGTGAGCTTCGGGATTTAGTCCTTCGACAATATAAGGCAGAATTAGGAATCTGACCGAAAGTACGAGTACTAATAATGTACCGAATATGATCCCAAGAATAACCGGAAGACCTACAGGTCCTCTCTCTTTCTTAGCAGGCTTTTCCTTTACCTCTCCATCAACTGGTTTGTCGTCAGTTGGTTCTTCTGTTTCTTTTTTTGCCATGATTTCTAAATATATTAATAAAACATAATTTTCGTAATTGACGCTTTTACATAATCGTCATTTTGAAAAATATATTTAACAAAATACTTTATATTAATAATCGTGCCAATATGCTAACATATATAATATAAGGGATTTAACAATATTTTGACCAGTTTAAGAATTAAATAATATTCAAATTGGCAATAATTATTCACTTTTAATGCAGTACTTTGGTTAATATTAATCAATGCATTCAAATAATTATTAATTTAAAACGATAATAGTTCTTAAAATGAATGTGATATTGATTTATTTTGAAGAATTCAACCAGAATAATGAATAAATACTTAACTATACAGAATCATCCTGATATTCCGGATAACTACAAGTACTACTGGGGCTACCAATTCAGACTTGGTGAAGAAGTTGTTGTGCCCTATCTTTCAGGATTGAATGCATTTTGTGAAGGTTTCCGTGTCATGGAGATCGGCAGTGCCGAAGGTGGAGTGCTTGCCGCTCTGGTTCAAGCCGGAGCAAAAGATGCACTGGCAACAGATATTGCTCAGAATCGACTCGAGTTGGGAGCCAAAATCTCCGGAATACTTGAACTACCAATCGAATTCAAATATCATAATATAATGGAGGATGAAATTCCCGAAGCCTGGCGAAATTCAGCAGATCTGGTGATTTTACGGGATGTAATTGAACATTTGGACGATGCTGGTCTTGCTTTGGCTAATATTAAGAAGTTCCTAAAACCTGGTGGATTCCTCTGGGTTACATTTCCACCATATTATTCACCTTATGGTGGACACCAACATATCGTGATGAACAACTGGGGCAAGTTACCATATATTCATTATCTACCTTCTAAGATTTTCCATAAGTTGGTGGCATCCGGCAGACCAGGCGATGTTGGCGAGGTTATGAGATTGAAGAATATTCGCCTCACTCCTGCTAAATTCATGAAGGCAGCATCAGGCGCAGGATATAGTATATTCAATTCTGATTATTACTTCCTTAGACCTGTTTTCCGTATGAAATTCGGATTGCCTACTGTCAAAATCACGGCTCTGCAATCACTCCCATTCGTCAAAGGCTTTTTTAGTCTTGAGGCTTCTTATATACTCCAAGCATAATGATATTGAGATAAAATCATATTCAATTCTATGAAATAATCAAAGTTTAGCTAAAACTAAATAATTTTTTAGTATTTTCTAAAATATAGTTTTTATTGAATCGTAAAGTAATTCAGAAAAAATTATTCTTACAAATTTTCAAACCATTTTTTTAGGAAAACTATGAAAAGAACATACACTATACTATCTCTAATCCTACTTTTAGGATTAATTTCATACACTTCTGTTTATTCAGCAGAAGACATCAGGATCAAAGTTGTTGGTGATAAACAAGGAATATTTAAAGGCGAAATGCCGATCACTACTGATTGGACTGATGTAATAGGTTATAAATTACAACTAAGCAGACCTTTAAGTTATTCAAATACCGGCACATCCATTGGAAAAGTTTCTTTGGAAGACATAACAATTGTAAAAGCATTAGGCAAATCTGATCCTCAATATTTTAAAGCATTATTGATGACGGAAAGACTTGATGTAACCATTCAAATATATAGAGTAAATCCACCAAATGCTCCGGTTCTGCTTGAAGAAATCACATTAACAGAAGCATTTGTAACCAACGTTAATGAATCAAAGGATTATTCAAACATTGGATCTAATGATCCTACCCCGGTACAAACAATAAGTTTCATTCCTAAAACAATAAAGATAGAAAACAAAGAAAGTAAAATTGTTGTAGGATATGATTTTGTATTTCAGAGATTCATACCATAATTAATCAGGAACAAATAAATGAAAAATATTTTTACGATTAAAGTCTTACTTATTATTTTAATTGCATTCTTGATTGGAGTATCAACAAGCTATGCAGTTCCAAAAGCAATAAGCTATCAGGGAAGATTACTGGATGCTCAGGATAAACCTGTGGCGAATGGCAGTTATAATGTCATTCTGAATTTCTATAAGGACATCAATGATGTAACCCCGGTTTCCGTTCATTCATTTCCGGCTACTCAAGTGAATGATGGCATATTCTCATTAATAATAGAAGATGCTAATGGTTTACAAGATATAAATAGTGCCCTCTGGGTAGGTACTCAGATTGACGGTCAGGCTGAGATGTTACCTAGAACCAGAATAACAAGTGTTCCATATTCATTGAGTTCAGACAATGCATCCCATGCGGTTGTTGCAGATACAGCAAAATTTGCATTTGGAGTATCATTACCTGTAGGATCAATTATTACCTGGGCAGGCAAAAAAGAAGCCATTCCTCAGGGATATTTAATTTGCGATGGATCAGCTCTAAACTCAAAAGCTTATCCCGAATTATTCAATGCGTTAGGAGCTTCTTGGGGTGATGGAACAAATAGCGGATTGAAGGAAGCCGATTTTAATCTTCCGGATATGCGTGGAATGTTTCTAAGAGGAGTTGACACTGATGGGATTAACGATCCGAATTCGGGAAGCAGAGGTGCGATTGCACCTGGAGCTAATTCAGGCAATTTGGTAGGTAGTATTCAGAATGATCAGTCTGCAGGTTCTACTGTGTCTGAAGTTTCTGCCACCGTTACAAATGGTTTCAGGTCTCAAACAAATTTCAATATCGGATCAGTTGCTACTAACAAAACTTTATCAGGTAACAGATATGTTGAAACCAGACCTAAGAATGTTTATGTTTACTACTTAATCAAAGTAAAATAAAGGAATTAAAATGAAATATTTTAAATTATGTATTATTTTACTTGCTTTAACCGGTTTACTAAATGCTCAACCGGCAAAAGTGGTTACCGGTGTTTTTAGTTCCGGTTATGCCAGATCAGAAGGAGGCAGTAAAAAGCTGGAAGTAATCTGCTGCCTTCCGTTTACGGGTATTTCGAAATCAGTTGAGAATATAGCTGAAATTGGATTCTTATTCAAAGAAGCAAAAATTAGCTCTACAACTGATGTAGTTGATCCATCTATTACATTATCAATTGATGGAGTTTATCCAAATCCTGTAACCGACAAAGCAACTATACGATTTACGAATAATACAGGTAGTGTGGTAAACTTTCAATTAACTGATCTAAATGGAAATGTTAAACAAGAAATGAATAATTTGGAAGCAAGCAGCTCTGTAAACAGTTTCGATTTGTCTATGGGCAATCTGACTTCCGGTACATATTTACTAAAGTTGGTTTCAGGATCAGAAATTGTGATTACTAAGATAATCAAGATCTAAATCCCAAATCATTTTTCAATGCTTTACGCCGAATATTTTACAATCCTGTAATATTTTCGGCGTTATTTTTTATTATTTAAGTAAATTTATCTCACAAACCACATTTCCACTCGTCGGTTGGTGGCTCTGCCCTCTTCAGTATCATTGGATGTTACAGGCATTGTAGCACCGTACCCAAGAATTGAGATCCTTTCTTTCGCTGTGCCTTTCCTTACCAGATAGTCCCGTACTGATTCTGCCCGTTTTCGGGATAATTCAAGATTGTATTCGTCAGTGCCTTCATTGTCTGTATGCCCTTCCAAATGGATTTTTCTCTGATTATTATCTTTAAGAAGTTTGATCAGTCTGTCCAGTTCGGGAAAAGACTCGGACTTAAGGGTATATTGATCGAAATCAAAGAATACATTATTGATTCTGAGCTTGACCTGTTTTTCGGTTAGGTCATTCATAGATATCATTCTAATGTCGCGATTGATGTCCTTCAAAGATTTAGGGTCCCGGAGATCAAGATTGTCAGAAGCTGAGAAATAGCCGGCTTTTTCGGCGTAATAACCGTAATTTTTGCCCAACGGCAGGATGATAATATATGTTCCATCTTCGGGATTACTTTTTAGTGTTCCAATAGGCAATCCAGTCGATAAGTCTTCCCATTTTATCTCAGCAGAAAGTGGTTTTCCGTCCGAATCGAGCACCCGCCCACTGATTGAAATAACTGCAGCAGGTCTGGCACTTTCAGGCAAAGTTACTGAATACAAATCCCAATCGCCATACCCATTAGTGCGCCACTGTCCCGCAAAGAATGCACTATCGCCTTTAGCCGAAATTTTATATCCCCAGTCATCCAGAATAGTGTTGATTTCTTTTCCGAGGTTTACCGGTTCGCTCCACTCAGTCCAACTATCATCTTTAAGACGAACAGATTTGTAAACATCCATCCTGCCTAGACCGGGGTGACCATCGGAGCTGAAGTAGAGGGTTTTCCCGTCGGGATGCAGATAAGGCGACCTCTCAGCAAATGGAGTATTAATTGTCGTGCTTAGATTTATTGGTTTGCTCCAGCCTGAATCGGTCTTTATGCAAACATAAATATCCATATTTCCGTTTTGAGTGCCGTGGTAGTAAAATCCCCGGGGAACATAAGGACCAATTCCACCGGGACGATCGGATGTGAAAAGGATAGCCTGACCGTCGCTGGTCAAATTAGCACCCTCATCGTGATATTTTGTGTTTATCGGATATGGAAGATGCTCCAATGGTCCCCAACCTCTGTCAGTTCGGTTAACGATATATATATCAAAATTACCAAAAGTACCCTCGAAATTCCCGGAAAGAAGAATTGTATTGCCGTCAACACTGACATTGTCGATTGTTTCATTATTCGATCCATTGATTCCACCGCCAATATTATTTGCAGTCTGCCATTTACCGTTTGCAAATTCTGAAACCCAAATATCCTCTCCACCAAATCCCCCGGGTTTATTGTCTGCCGTCATGTAAAGGTATTTGCCATCAGGAGTAGGATTCGGATCCCATTCAGCAGATGATGAATTGATTGCCGAACCAAGATTATGAACAATTAGCCCTTCTGCAGCTCTCTCAAGTATTTCTATTGTTCCCTCAAGCTTACCCTTAAGATTTGTATATAATGGGATGAATTTTCTATATAAAGCAGATGCAGAATCAAAATTAGAGTGATTGATGTGATGATCAGCAACCCTTTGCAAGGCAAGATACCCGTTTTCACTATCAGCCGAATCCTTTGCATATTGTTCGAAAAGGAAGAACAGATCGGGAGTAGCTGTTTCTGACAGCATTAGTATTTCAGCGTTATGAATTTTTTCTTTGAATATGTCCCGCTTTTTAGGGAAAAGACCTGAATATGCCTTAAGAACTTCTCGTACGACTATATTCCGGCTGGTGTTGCTATTCCTGCCTGCAATCCAAAGTACGACATTGAAGGCACTATCCGAAGGAGCATAAGTGCGAATATATTTATCAAATATCGGAAATGATTCAGGTGTCAGATTCTCCTTAAGAATTGACTGACCTAGTGTAATCACCGGTATTATAATAATCAGAATAATATTTAATAATTTGTTTGTCAAGGATTTAGCATAACTGAAACTTCCTCTAAAAAGACTTATTCATTTAATTATTACAAATTTAATAAAAAATTATCCACAATGCCCAATAAATACAAGAAAATCAACGTCTTAAATTTTTTTTTAATTGATTAGACCCATCAGATTTTTTTTTACTTTATTTTGGAATATAATGAAAAATATCCTAATAATTATCTCGGCTATATTATTAATTATTGTCTTTACTACTCCAAGCTTAGCTGTCAACAAAGGCGTACAGATTTTACTCAAGGGTAAAATCTACGATGAGTTTTCCGGTAAACCAATGGAAGTTAATATTGAATTTAAAACCGAATCAGGCAAAAAATTTAAGAATAAATCAAATTCAATCGATGGATCTTATGAACAGATCTTTAATTCAGGCGAAAATGTCGAAATAATTTTTACGAACTGGAATATAGTCCGAATAATAAATAAAATTTCGATAAAAGATACCACAAAATATTGCGAACAACCGCAGAATTTTTATGTTAAGAAATATGAAAAAGGTGAGGCTGTATTTAAGTTTGTTCTGTTCGATGAAAATTCATGGAATCTTCGATCGGATGCAGCGGCTAAGATTGACAGTCTGAAGAATATGCTTCTTTTCAGTCGTAATATCAAAATCGATATCAGAACCAACGGTCATGATAGTTATAAACAAACAAGAACTGTTCAGGCACCACCGAAATCCACTAAAAAGAAAAGTAAAAAGCCGGAGCCGGCTCAGGAACCTATAATTACAATCAAAGATCCTGATATGATTGCACTAAAAGAATTAGTAGAAAAAAGAAAAGCGACATTGATGAATTTTATTAAGGACTGGACAAAATATCTGGATAGAATTACAGTGATAGGAGACTACACAGCTGCAGAAGATCCTTACTTTACTAGGTTAAAAGCCGAAATACAATTAGATTATAATTATTTGGTTATTGTAACAGAGTTGAAGAATCCCTTGGATTAAGAAGATAATGATTAATAATAATAATAATCATTTGAGATAATGTGTTTCTTTTGTAATTTATGAAGAAAAGAATCTTCATGGATATTTATTCTTACATTATCGTGGATTTGAGATGAAAAAAGAAACATCGATTTTCAAGTATGACAACGAAATCAATAACATACTAGAAATTGCTTATGGCTTTCAGAAGAGTCGTGTTCTGCTTACAGCTCACGAACTGAATATTTTTTCAATTCTTGGAGACATCTCAAAGTCAGCAAAAGAAGTCTCTGAAGAAATTCCTGCGAACAAAGATGCTGTTGAGCGTTTGTTGAATGCACTCGTGGGAATGGGTATAATTGACAAAGAACGTAATAGGTATTCTAATACAAGAACCGGCTACTCACTTCTGATCAGGGATAATCCTAATTATATGGCTTGTCTCGATCACATTAGCAATTTATCCAAAAGCTGGTCAGACCTCACAGAAGCTGTTCGCGAAGGCAAACCTGCAGGGATAGATGGTTCGACAATTAGGTCTGAAGAAGATCTCAATAAATTTATATCGGCTATGAACTGGAGAGCCGCCAAGATTGCTCCGGAATTAGTTAAAATGCTTAACTTAAGGAACGTTGAAACAGTTATTGACATTGGTTGCGGTTCTGGTGCTTTAGGCATGGAAATGCTAAAAGTTAATCCAAATATTGAGCTCACTTTATTTGATTATCCTGAAGTAATGAAAATAGCCAATAAACATGTTGAAAGAAAAAGCCTCACCGGTATTGTTAAGTCACTCGAAGGTGATCTTCTTAATGACAACATTGGTTCTGGTTATGATCTTGTTCTTATGTCGCAGGTATTACATGCATATTCTATATGGGATAATCTGACTATTTTGAATAAGGTATTCAGTGCTATGAATCATGGTGGCACTTTGGTAGTCCACGAATATATACTTGATGAGAATCGCATTACACCTGAATACAATGCTTTATTCTCACTTAATATGCTGATACACACTAGTGGCGGCAATGTTATGACTGAAAATGATCTTTGGATGTTATTTAAGGAAACCTTGTTTTCAGATTTTAAGAGAGTTGATACAAATTTTGGTACTAGTCTTTTATTCGGGAAAAGATAATTTTTTTTCAAATATTTAGGGATTTATTTATGAATAAAATAACAGTTCTTATTATTGTTCTATCAATAGTATTCTTGACTGGCTGTATATCTGTAGAAAAGAAGATCTATAGGATTCAACTTACCGGACCAAATTCAGGGCATGCCAGCATAACATTCATTAATATCGTATCGCAGAAGGACAACGACAGAGATGTTTCGATGAAAGATTTTGCTGAGCTGGTTACAGACTACGTTGAAGGACCAAAAGTTGAGGATGACTATCCTAATGCAACAAATTTTAAGAAAAGGCTTTTCGAAGAGAACAACCAGCTATGCGCAGAATTTACTTTTGATTTTGATAGTTTATCGATTCCAAAACTATTCCGCTTAGATGATAAATCGCCTTTGATGCTTTTTGTCAAGGATGGAACAAATAATGAAAAGTTTGCTTCCTCCAATGGTGTTTGGGGCGGAGATAATATGCCTGTAGTTTTCTGGAAAAGTACTGATAAAAATTTGGAATGGGAAATAAATGTTCAGACTGATTTTGAGAAAACAGTTCCGTTAGTTGAGGATTACAGAAGCTGGAAAAACAAGAACAAGAAATAACAAACAAAAATCGTTAACCTAAAAGAAGGAGTATCAATGTCCACAATATCACATGAAGAAATACTTGCCCGTTTGAAAGCAGACAATGTAGAACTGCTAAATTTACAGTTTTCTGATATGATGGGAATGGCTAAAAGCGTAACAATTCCTGTAAGCAAATTTCCAGATGTACTAAAATATAATCTTTGGTTCGATGGTTCATCAATCGAAGGATTCACACGAATTTTTGAAAGTGATATGCTTCTCAAGCCCGATCTTGAGACCTATGCTGTAATACCATGGTATAACACACCCGACGGAAACATCGCACGTTTTATATGCGATGTTTATATGCCCGATGGTAAACCTTATGACTCTGATCCAAGAGTTATTCTTCAGAAAGTTCTAAAAGAAGGCGAAGACATGGGCTTTAAATATATGACAGGTCCAGAACTTGAATTTTTTCTTTTCCGCCGCGATAATGAACAAATTAAACCATCTTCCAAGCACTTAATAGAGCCACACGACAGAGGCCAGTACTTCGATATGGTACTGGATCTCGGTTTCGATTGCAGACGTGAAATGACAAAAGTTTTGATCAGTATGGGTATCGATGTTGAAGCCAGTCATCATGAAGTTGCTCCGGGTCAGCATGAAATAGATTTTAAATATGGTACGGCACTCACAACAGCAGACAGAGTTATGACAATGAAAACAGCTCTCAAGGTAATAGCAGAAAAGCATGGATTATATGCTACATTTATGCCAAAGCCAATTGGTGGAATAAATGGAAGCGGAATGCACGTTCACCAGAGCCTATTTTCAATGGATACTGACGAAAACCTCTTTTTCGATAAAGATGATAAATACAATCTATCCGCCACCGCTTATCATTTCATGGCTGGTCAAATGCACCATATCAAAGCGATGGCAGCGATTCTAAACCCTATTGTCAATTCTTACAAACGATTAGTTCCGGGTTATGAAGCCGCTACTTACATTTGCTGGGCACAAACAAACCGTTCAGCTTTAATAAGAGTGCCACGCTATACATTAGGCAAAGACAAAGCCACAAGAATTGAAATCCGCAATCCAGATCCCAGTTCTAATCCATATCTGACATTTGCGGTTCTTCTCAAGGCAGGTCTGGACGGAATTAAGAATAAAATGGAAGTTCCACCACCCGTTGAAGGAAATGTTTTTGAATATACTTTCTCCGAACTTGAAGAGAAGAATATCGAATTCCTTCCACATTCACTCTGGCATTCCATCAGGGCTCTAACACGCAATGAAGTAATACAAAGTGTCTTAGGTCAGGATCTTTACAAGAAGTACATACGTGCCAAAGAAAAAGAATGGGATTCATACCGTCTCCATGTTTCAGACTGGGAAATTAACGAATACATCGAAACAATCTGACAGAAAAATCATAAATCAACTACACCATTATATGGTGTAGTTGATTTTAATAATGTATAAACCTCTTTTATCATTACTTCTTATTTATTGCCTGTCTTTTTCCATTTTGATAAACCAAAATTTGTTACTATTTTGTGATTTTTATATATACCCAAATTATCTGTCAGATGAAACATTTGGGTGAGGAGTAATTCATTTATGAAAAATCTGGATAAATCTGAAATAATCGAAAAGCTGAGTACACTGAAAGATGGATGGATACTTAAGGGAAAGTTCATTCATCGGGAATTTGTATTCGAAAACTTCAGGGACGCATTCTCTTTTATGACGTCGGTAGCCATAGAAGCAGAGAAAGCCGATCACCATCCCAACTGGAAAAACGTCTATAACAAGGTCAACGTATCTCTCACAACCCACGAAACAGACGGACTTACCGAAAGGGATTTCGCACTAGCCTCGAAGATGGATGAGATATATGTTAAGTATCAGAAACAGTAACTTAAAAAAGAGTAGGGGTTCGGCATACCGAACCCTTATAACTCAGATATTTCTTTATATTTACAAATAAAGTTATTATATTTGTATCGAATAATACAATTATGAAACTTTTAAAGGCAAAATCTTGAAAAATGCACTTCTAATCGTTATCATCTTCTCATTTTGTATAGGTTGCAAAAAAGATAATCCTATAGATCCCAAACCTGATAATTTTGAATCTGTTACAATCGGCACACAAGTGTGGATGCTAAAAAATCTAAATGTAGATCACTACCGCAATGGCGATCCAATACCTGAGGTCAAAGATTCATTAGAATGGGCTTATTTAGAAACTGGTGCTTGGTGTTACTATAATAATGATCCGGCTTTAGGTGCTATTTACGGGAAATTATATAATTGGTATGCTGTTCATGATCCTCGTGGCTTAGCTCCTGTTGGCTGGCATGTTCCGAGTGACTCCGAATGGTCTACATTTACCCAATTTCTTGGAGGTGAGGTTATTGCTGGTGGTAAGCTTAAAGAGGAAGGTATTAATCATTGGCTGAGCCCGAACTGGGGTGCAACTAATGAGAGTGGCTTTTCCGCTCTCCCAGGCGGTATCCGCAACGTCTTTGGTTATTTCCTCGAAATTGGTGACTCAGGCAATTTGTGGTCTTATACTGAATTCAATGCGTCAACCTCTTGCGGCATGGTACTGCAAAGCGATTACACCAATGTAATAAGGTACGTTGGCAATAAGGGAAGTGGGTTTTCCGTTCGTTGCATAAAAGATTAGCAAATTAGATTATTAAACGAAAATCTACAAAGACTCGTTTCATATTTTTTCTATCAATTGAGGTGTTTAATGTCAGTGAAAGAATTGCTTCATAAGGAAATTGATAAATTATCCGATAGTCTGGCACCGGAAATACTAAACTATGTCTTGTTTCTCGAAAATAAATCAGAAAAGTTAGATTTAGTCAATCAAGTCCGGACAATGTCTGAATCATCTTTCTCAAAAATTTGGGATAACGAAGAGGACTCGGCTTATGACACTCTTTGAAAATGGAGATGTAATACTAGTACCTTTTCCTTTCAGTAACCTTCTTGCAACTAAAAGGCGACCTGCCGTTATTATAAGTTCGAATCAATACAATTCAATCTCTTCAGACATTGTTATAATTGCAGTAACCAGCCAAACTCAGAAAGGATTTGGGATTGGCGAGTGTTCAATTAATGATTGGCAATCTGCCGGGCTACTGAAACATTCTACTATTAAACCTGCAATTGCTACAATCGAACAAAATCTTGTAATAAAAAAGCTAGGAAAACTCACATCAAATGATTCATTAATTTTGAATAGTACTTTGAAAAAACTTTTAGACATTTAATTTATTCTAGCATAAAAGGATTGCAATATCATGAAAAAAGCACTTCTTATCTTAGTCATCATCATTTTCTCTGCTCAGCTCTATTCAGCAGAACCTCTTGTCAAATTCTATCTTCAGGATGGTAGCACTAAGCAGTACAATCTCAGCGATGTTGATAGCATGAATGTAATTGATAAAAAGAACAACTATGTTATGCGAATCCATTATCAGGACACACTAGTCGCTTATTATCCAAATGAAATTATCGGAAGTATAAAATTCGAAAAAGACAGCGCAAAACGTGACATCCTCAATGTATATATTTTTTCTTATCCCAAAAGCTATATATTAAGTTCTATCGATAGCGTCGTATTCTATATTGACCAGTATCAGCCCCTTACTATCGGTTCTCAGGTCTGGATGCTCAAGAATCTTAATGTAGATCATTATCGCAATGGAGATTCAATACCTGAAGCAAGAGACGCGAAAGCTTGGACTGACCTTAAAACAGGTGCTTGGTGCTATTATAATAATGACCCAGCAATGGGAGCAATATATGGCAAGCTATACAATTGGTATGTAGTTAATGATCCTCGTGGTTTAGCTCCTGACGGATGGCATGTACCGACAAATATAGAATGTACAGAATTAGAAACATGCCTTGGAGGATCATATGTCGCTGGAGGCAGACTTAAACACACAGGCACAGTAGATTCTGGCATTGGTTTATGGTTTAGCCCTAACACAGGAGCTACTAATTCTAGCGGCTTTTCCGCTCTCCCAGGCGGTGGCCGTAGCAGCAATGGTAGGTTCAACGGTATTGGCAGCTTCGGTGTTTGGTGGTCTTCTACCGAGAACGGTTCGTCAGAAGCGTGGGGCAGGAATCTGGGCTTCAGTAACGCCAATATATTCAGTATCTATGACTTTAAGGGAAGTGGCTTTTCTGTTCGTTGCATAAAAGACTGACTTGACTATTTTTCTTATTTTGTATTCTAGTGAGGGTTTGCGGCGAAGCCCCGAGTAATATTTTATATCACAATATTTTTTAATGTTAATATTCTATATCTTTTTATATTAAAACTATTAAAAGTTATTACTATGTATACAACTTATCAATTAAATACCAATGATTTAACACCGGAATTCATTGAAATCCTAAAAGCCACATACAAGGATAAAGACATTGAAATCGCTGTTTATAATATTGATGAAACAGAGTATTTGCTTCATTCTCCTAAAAACAAGGAAATGTTACTAAGAAGAATCGAAGATATAAAAAATAATAAAAATGTAATCACTCCAAATCAGGAAATTCTTCAATGAGAATTATCTCATTTCACGAAGAAGCCTTTGATGAATATAATACTTGGGCAAAAGAGAACCCTAAAATTTTTGAAAGAATTGTTAGAATAATAAATGAAACTGCCAGAAAGCCTTTTAATGGAATTGGGAAGCCTGAACCTTTGAAAAGCAACTTAAAAGGGTTTTGGTCTCGTAAAATCAATGATGAACATAGGCTAGTATATGAAGTAAGACAAAATGAAATTGTCATTACTTCTTGCAAATATCATTATTGATGCATCAAATGGAATTTTATAGTAATTACTTGAATTAAACCCATTATGTGATCTTAAATATTTATTCTTACTTGTTTTTCTGTTTGATGCATTAAAAACAAATAAACCCAGAGAAATTCTATTTCCTCTGAGTTCGATTCAGGGATTCGGACACGGCACGCCGTGTCCCTACAGAATAAAAACTAGAAGTCCTACACCTGAGAGGTGTAGGACTTGTGAAGTGATTTTATTTTACGAACATATCTTCGATTTTGAAGATTTTTATCTTATTGGGATCTACCCTAAGTTGAAATGCTTCGATTTCCTTGTCTTCCTTTAGCACTTCGTCTGTCATGGGTATATCATACTTTACGGGACTTGGTGCATCAGCCGATAATGCCGAAGCAAACTTCGAGGCTTCGCTGGTAACGATTGCTATTTTTAGATTTGAGAACTGCAGATGCTTTTTGATTGCCGCATTGACTTCCGCAAGAGTCAGAGCTTTGATTTTCTGACGGAATAATTCGATATAATTTCCACCATCCTCAACTCCGTAGAACTTGCTGTCCAGCTGATAGCCCAGTCTCTTTGATGTTGTCTGAGCATAGAAGAGTGAATAGTTGTAGAGATATTTCTTTGTCAGTTCAAGTTGTTCCTGTGTCAATCCGTTCTGGACTACTTTCTTAAGCTCACGCACTGCAGCTCGCAAAGCAAAATGCTTGTACTGATGCTGAACCGGACGAATCCATACTTCGAAAAGCTGCTGTCTGCGGGGAGTATTGGGTTCGGGTACGTTCAGGCTTCCTCCATGAAGGAAAGCCTCAATATAAGAGTAATCGCCATAGTTCAAGCCACGTTTTTCCCGAATGACCTGATAGAGGTGACTGGACTGATTGCGATGCTCACCGAACCATGAGTTGAACAGATAGAGAGCGAAAAAGTCTTTATCGCCGCGAAGCACATCAATCGGGAAACCGAAAGAGATTGCAGTTGCGTCACACTTTTTATCGATTATATTTACTTCCATACCTCTTATTGGTCTGGGTTGAGGTTTAATTGCTGAAGGTGGTAAAACTTCAAAATCTTTACCGATTAGCACACTCAGATCTTTTTCCAGCTTTGCCGGTAAATCCTTTGCGTATCCCCCGCCAATACCAATCACAAGATTTTCTGCTGTGAAGTGTTTCTCGTAAAATGCTTTAACATCCTCGATTGTAATTGACTTAACCGATTCGATTGTTCCTTCGGTCAGATGCTCGTAAGCAGTTCCTTCGAATATAAATCTGTTCAGTGCTTCTTTACCGAGTTCCTCGTCGCTCGAGTAACGAAGCTCATTTTCTATATAGTTCAGAACATCGCTTTTCAGACGTGTGAAATCGGTCTCGGAAAAAGCCGGATTGAGCAGAGCCTGAATATATAATGTATAGAATTCTTTCAGATTATCCTTATGAGTTCTGCCTCTGAAAACTGTCATTTCCTTATCTACAGTGCCGGAATATGACGCGGCAAGCGGATAGAGTTTTTCGAGAATCTGCTCGTAAGTGTTAAATTTTGTAGCTCCTTCGGAAAGCAGCATTGTTGTCAGGTTTGCTAGTCCCTCTTTGCCATTGGGATCGTTCTGCGAACCGACTTTGAACCATACAGAAAAAGATATAGTCGGGTCGTTCTTAACCGGAAGTAGCACTTTATTGTCTGGTGTTGATTTAATTTTTTGTTTCATTGCTGATTCTGCATTTAAAGAAACTTGTAAAAAAGATAGTATCAATATCAAAACTGTGATCGATTGTCTTAATTTCATATCAGTTAGCTCCTTTCATAGTAACAATAGTGCTTCTCTTGGGAGTGAAGTACTTTTGCAAAGCTGTTCTGATATCCTCAGGAGTAACTTTTGCCAGAGTAGTGAAATATATGTTCACCCCTTCGATGTCAGCCGTGAGTGCAATTTCTCGAGCTAAACCGCCTGCTACTTTGTCGGGAGTATCAAGATTCATTAAATAACCATATTTGATTCGCTTTTTTAGCTTTGCCAGCCTGTCCTTATCAACGAGTTTTGTCTGATAGCTTGTTATTTCGTCAAGAATTGCATTCTTTACATAATCAATATCGCCGAGTTCTTTAACCATAGTTAATATAATATTAAGATTCGGATCACGATTCTCGGTGAATTCTGTTCCGAGGGATTGGACTTTCTGCTCACGAAGAACAAGCTTTTGGTATAAATCACTAGTTTCTCCGAATAGCAGATCGGCGACTAATCCGGCTGCAACATAAATTCTGTCTGTTGGATTGTATGCAAGGCTCTTGTAACCAATCGCAAGTATAGGCTGAGACTTGCCCGGATAATCTACATTTGCAATTCTGGGAGATGCCTGTTCGGGTTCGGTTTCAATTTTGGGTGTTACATAACCTTTCTTCCAGTCCTTGTAGTAGCTCTCAATGAGTGGCTTTACTGTCTCAATTTTTACATCGCCGGTTACAACGATTACGACATTCTCAGGTCTGTAGTAGCGTTTGAAGAAATTAATAGAATATTTGTACATTGTCGGCATCGCGGCAATGTCCTTTTCATATCCGATAGTTGTGTGCCTGTATGTATGAAGATCGAAAGCTGACTCGTAGAGTTTCTCATAAGTAACGAAGTATGGATCTGTCTTGCCTTTGCGGTATTCTCCGTAAACGGCACCGGATTCTGTCTTGAACGGATCTTCTTCGTAGGATAGATTCTGGAAACGGTCACTCTCCAGCTCGATTACTTTCTCTAAATTATCCTTGGTTATACCCAGGTGATAACATGTATAATCATCTGTGGTATATGCATTTGCGTTTGCACCCATCTCGATTGTAAGACCGTCATAAACCGCTCCGGGATATTTTTTAGTTCCGCGGAACATCATGTGCTCGAAGAAATGAGCAAAACCCGAATAGCCTTTTTCGAATTCATCGCGGCTACCTGTGCGGACAACGCTATAATAAGACACCAAGCCCTGGGCAGGAGTTGGAATCACAAAAACCTTTAATCCATTATCCATAGTAAAGGTCTTATAGTCAAAAGGAAAGATCTTCCCGTCTTTACCGGAAATGGCTCCTGCGGTCATAAGAAAGCTCCCGATAAGTGATAATACTATAATTCGTATCATAAATACCTTAAAAATATGTTTTTTTTGTTAAGAATTATTTCAGAGAATATAAGACTATTTAATCCAAATGAAATTTGATGATAAGTGCTTATTTCGATAAAAGTGGAGAAATTTTCCCTATTTATCGATTTTTTTTCTTGAATTTCTTCAACATAAAAGGAATATTGGAAAAAGCATATTCTCCATTTTCATGCAAAATTTAAATTTAAGGTAAAATTTGTTATATTTGTATTCATCAATGCAATAATTGGAATATATATTCGATATTATAGTAAACCTGATGAGATAGGCGGCAGTATCACAATTTTCCACTTGTAGAAAATTATTAATTGAAATGTTATAATATTTTACTTTAATCTGATTGATTTCTATTGCATAATTAGGAATTCAATCATACCAAATGATTATTTGATGCAGGCCTAAAGTAATTAAAGAGCTAATCTGATTGGTTTGACAGACAAAATAAACTAATTTTAGGATAATAAATTTAAAAGTTATATTATGAAATTATTAACAGAAGAGTATAGACAGAGGTTACATCAATCAGCATCACTCACCGTTTTCTTTACTGTAGTTGGATTTATGATTGTGATGCTTCTTGCCGGTTCATCAACACTTTGCGCAGGTGAAGAGAATAAACAGGAGTTTGTAACTTTTCGAAATGATTCATTTAGATTTGAAGTAACTGCACCGAAAAGCTGGTCGTTCAGCAGAATAGTACAGCAAGATCCATACGAAGAGATGAAGTCCGGTTCGTATAGCACATCTATCTCCGGTGGCGACGAACAGAATAATCCGGAAAACTGGAATGGGTTTAAACTTATTTCTACTGATACATCGGATAATCGGCAACCATTTCTTGTAATTTATGGTCACAAGGTTGGGGATCAAAAACCTGAAGAGTTTGCAACACTCTTTAAAAGGACTTTAACCCAATTTTCTGGAAAAGGGGTGAAAGCAAACTGGGAGTTTTCGGTTGGAGATGCTAAAGGATTCGACTGTACTTATGGTCTTATAGCAAAAGTGCGTTACACAGCTCTCTACCGGGATGGAATACGTGTAGTCATAATGTACTTTTTCCCGTCAAGCGACCCGACCGATTTTGATAAATATGCACCAGATGTCGATAGAATCATCAGGAAGTTGGAAATTAAATAGATATTAATGTACTTTTTTAATTATATTTTGGAGACTTATTATGAAATTCATTTATACTTTTCTTCCACTTATTTTCGGTCTCTTCATTTCACTGAATGCTCAAATTCCTAATGCAGGATTTGAAAATTGGACCAATGGGGAACCCAATTCCTGGGAAACAAATAATTCCAAAGACTTTTATACGACAATAACACAATCAAACAGTGCACACACCGGTAGTTCTGCACTAAAAGGAGAAGTAGCAAATGTACCCGGGTTCGGGTTTATCGGACCACTAATCATTGCTGATGATGGCTCGCCTTCAACTCAGGGATTCAATATCAATCAGAAATATAATTCCATGAAAGGATATTATAAATTAAACACCACTGTCAATGATAATTTGGTTGTTATACTTGTGGTCTATTCTGGTGATGTAGGTATTGGAACAGGTATAGGCAAATTCAATGCAGCAGCGTCTTACACACAGTTTGCATTTCCAATTCTATATCAACCAGGCTTTAACGGAGTGCCTGACAGATGTGCTGTAGCTTTTCAGTTCTTTGACGTTAATGGAGACGCTAAGTACACATTAGGCACTGAAATGTACATTGATGATCTCGAGCTTTCAATGGATATTGTTTCAGACGTTGAGGATAAATCAACTTCATCATCTTTAAATTTGGAACAGAATAGCCCTAATCCATTTCATTCAACAACAAATATTAATTTCGAAATTCCCAAAACCGAAATGGTTACAATAAAAGTTTATGATGTCTTGGGAAATGACGTTGCTACTTTAGTTAATGAAGAAATGACCGCAGGTAGTCATGTTGTAACATTTAATGCTCCTTCCGGACTTGAAGGGGTTTATTTCTATAAGCTAATTTCAGGAAATATAAACTCTACAAAGAAAATGTTGCTTTTTAGATAAAAAGTCGATTGTCATTAAAACCAAATTATTATATAAAACTGTGAAGTAAATTTGGGGATTAGTTTTCTGTCTGCTGATTAAAGAAATTTGACCATTATATTAGGAATTCATGAACAAGAATATATTAATTCTAAGCATATTTATATTATCTTTTCTGCTCAGCTGCGGTGGCGACAACACTACCGATCCGCCACAAGTCAAAGCTGGGTTTGTGCAAATTGGCACCCAGATCTGGATGGAAAAGAATCTCGATGTAGATCACTACCGCAACGGAGACCTTATACCTGAAGTAAAGGATTCAGCAACATGGGTTACCGCTACTACAGGAGCATGGTGTTATTACAAGAACGATCCTGCTTTGGGAGCAATCTATGGAAAGCTTTACAACTGGTATGCAGTGACCGACCCTCGCGGTTTGGCTCCGACAGGAAGTCATGTGCCAACTGATGCCGAATGGAAAACACTTGAGATATTTCTGGGCATGAAACCGGTTGATGCCGATAAAGTTTCCTGGCGTGGAACAATTGAAGGCGGCAAGCTGAAAGAAACCGGAACAACCAAATGGAAAACTCCAAATACCGGAGCGACAAACTTAATCGGTTTTTCTGCTATTCCAGGCGGCAGTCGTAGCAACTATTCAACTTTCTATACTCTCTATAACTTTGCACGCTGGTGGTCATCAACTTCTTATAATGAATCCGATGCGTGGCGACGAAGCGTAACACATAATGAATCAACTATAGACAGGTACACAGCTAAGAAAACTAATGGGTTTTCGGTTCGGTGCATTCAAGATTGAACAGTAGCAAAGATGTAGAGTAATTTTATAAAAAAGGATTTGCCTTCGTAGCAAATCCTTTTGCTAATATATACCCTATTTCTTTCCAGAATGTAACCTTTTAGAGATTAAAGGTATTTATGTAAAAGCAAATTCATTTTTTGCAATTACCAAAAGAAAAATTAACAACAGATTAATTACTTACTATTATAATTCAGGATTATTTATGAAAAAAGTACTACTTTACTTTTGCATTTTCATTTTCTCGGTTTCTCTATATTCGGCAGAACCTCTTGTTAAATTCTATCTAAAAGATGGGAACACAAAAGAGTATAATATTACTGATTTACAGGCAATAAATTTCTTAAAATCAAATCTGGCATATACCATGTGGCTATATTACCCTGATTCCAAACCTAACAATGTTGATCTAAGGGTTGTTGATTCCATTACATTTAAGAATAATGATTTATTTTTAACAATTGGAGGAAAGCTTTTTAACTGGTGTAAGATTAGTCAAATTGATAGTATAATTTTTGTATGGAATACTTGCAAGGAAATTACAATTGGTGCTCAAACGTGGATGTGTCATAATCTCGATGTTGATCACTACCGCAATGGAGATCCGATTCCGCAGGTAACCGATCCGGTAGAATGGAAGAATCTCAAGACCGGTGCCTGGTGCTATTATAACAATGACCCAGCAACAGGTGCTATCTATGGGAAACTATACAATTGGTATGCCGTAAACGACCCACGTAGGTTAGCACCTGATTCCATGAAAATTCCAACTGATGCCGATTGGAATGAACTTTCAACTTATCTGAGTGGTGACACTGAATCAGGAGCTAAACTAAAGAGCACTGGTACTATTGATGACGGAGATGGTTTGTGGGAAAGTCCAAATGAAGCCACGAACGAAAGCGGATTTTCAGCTCTACCTTCAGGATACAGACACTATTGGGACGGAGCGTTTGACCATATTGCCAACAGTGGCTATTGGTGGAATGCTTCTGAAAGCACTGCCGGAGGGGCTTGGGCGCGCTTTATGTTCAACTATGCAGAGAACATAACCGGACAAGCTTATGATAGAGCTTATGGTTTTTCTGTACGGTGCATAAAGGAAAAATAAATTATAAAGCCGTTGAGTGATGATTTGCTCAGTTAGTATTGATTTATTCAATATCACATATTTCTTTATTGGATCTGTGATTCTTTTACTTATTATGATTAATGGCATGGAAAAAGTAAAAGACTGGTTGAATACAAATGGAGAATTTTCCTCACCCCTTCCATCTCCAACAATTGGCGAGGGAATTAATACAACACCTACCCCGACCCTTCCTCGAGGAAGGGAGAAATACGGATGCAATTTGCGAAATGTGGGAGGATATATCAAAGTAACGGTTTTAAAAGGAAATAAAAATTGCTTATATTTTTTTAAGGGGACTCTATACACATTTCATCCCGCACGGGATTTTGGGATGTTAATTTCTATCCTTTATTATAAATATAATTTATTTTAGAACGTGTTATGAAATGTACTAAATAAATATTTCATTTTGGGAGATAAGAAAGAAAATGGAGAATATTGCTATAGATATTAAAATTGAACTATTGGAGGAAGGTAGTTACCTTGCTTTATCAGATGATTTGCCGGGTTTGCTTGCTGAAGGTCGTTCATATCAGGAAACAGTTGAGATAGCCCAAGATGTTGCCAGAAAGCTTATAGAATCTTACATTGAGCATAATGACCCATTACCCGAGAAAATTCTAAAACAGCTTAATAAAACAACTAAAATGTCCAAATTCAGAATACCGGTTTCTGTTGCTCTATGAGTAAGCTTCCTGAAACAACTTATAAGGATCTTATCAAGAAAATCAGGAAAGCTGGATTTGTTTTTGACAGGCAAGCTAAAGGAAGCCATGAAATCTGGTATCATCCCGAAAGAAGACTTAGAACCACTATTCCCAATCATTCAAAACCGCTATCCATGGGTGTATTAAGATCAGTAATTAATCAAATTGGAATGACAGCTGAAGAATATTTGAATCTATAAAATGATACAAAATGTATAACTATCGTTTACCATACATATTCCATCCCTAAAGGGATTAACTTTGCTTTATTTTTCTAACTCTCCAAAGTTAACTTCCCATAAATGATATAATTCTTCTTTTTTTTTATACCCAACTTTTTTTGTTATCTCGCAATAATATCTTTTCTTCGTTACCTCTGAGTAAAAAATACAGAATAATTCGTCAAAATCTATATTTTCTATATTTGGAAAATAATTATAATATTTAATTTTAATAAAATTAATAAATCCAGCTTGGGTTGTATCCATATCAAAATATTCATTTTCAATTTTGTCCATTAAATTAGTTCCACAAATAAAACGCATTTGATCCTTGATCGTATCATATAATATCAAACCATTTTCATATAATATTATTTCCTTGTATCTTGAGCTCCCAGAAGAAGTAGTTGAAAAATATTTGTATGAGGAATCATGAAAGAATTTCCATTTAGGATGAATGTCATTTTGACGAAACCTAAATTTATAATTTATCAAAATATAATTGCCGTTTGGATAATATAAATCATTTTGAAGTCTAAAATCGATTTTATTCGAATATCCTGTATCAGGTAATGGAAAACTTCGATCACGAAAAAGCCCAGAAAAACGATCGATATCTTCTAATTTTTTACTTGATAAATATTCAACAATCATGCTTGTAACAATACATTTATTAACACTACTATAAATGCTATTTCCATATTTTTCAAAAAATACACTATCTTTTGTTTGTGATTTTTGAGAATAAAGACTTAAACTCAAAATAATCATACAAAAACTAAAAATGAATATTCTTTTCATGTTTACCTACTCTCTCGACTTTTCAAAATACTGGATCAATATTAAATTTTACATTGATCCAATACAAATATAATAATAAGACACAGGAAAAGGATAAAAAGTTACAAAAGTTAGGAAAATAATTGGGACAGGTGAAAAATTTGGGGAGAAGAGTTATATTTGCATAAAAAAAGAGATCA
>CAYXFU010000006.1:0-123614 GCA_964464375.1 uncultured Hyphomicrobiales bacterium | reverse complement strand
CCAAAAGTAAGATGATTGTAATATAAGGTGATTAACGAGATTTTATATACCTTTTCGTTCATTCAAATAGTGCCAAAAGTGCCAAAAAAGATGCAATTAATGCCTAAAAATGATGCAAATAGTCTAAATATCTTCCTGTCGGGGGACAAAGAATCAATGTCTCCGGCTTGGCTCCGGGTATGTATTTTGTAAGAATTGGGGTCAGATTTGGGAAATTTGTGAAGATATAAGCCTAGATGGGCTACTCCTATGCAGGTGGAGTCCAACTAATATACATACATTTTATCATCAGCCCCAAGCTAAAGCATGGGGTTGATGATATTTAATAAGAGGTTAAATTTTAAAAGAAAAAGTAAAAAATATTCTTATATCTGTTTGAGATAAATTTACTTTTAATGCTTTAGTTTAAGCCGAATTGTAAACTTTGTACCTTTGTTGACTTCACTTTCAACAGAAATTTTGCCGTTATGACCTTCGATTATCCATTTAACAATTGCCAGACCAAGTCCAACACCAAAGATGTTGCTTGAACGTGCTTTGTCAACACGATATAATCTGTCAAAGATATAAGGGAGATCATCAGCAGGAATACCGTTTCCGGTATCGGAAATAATTATTTCAGCATTATCTTTAGTCTTGATTAGCTGAATTAATACATTTCCACCCTTCTTTGTATATTTGATCGCGTTATCGACAATATTCAATATTGCCTGATGCATTCTCGCGCTATCAAAAGGCAGATTCACATCCGGCTCAATTTCAGAGGTAACGTTTACACCTCTTGATTCTGCAAGTATCTCGGCATCTTCAGACATATCTATCAGAAGTTTCGTAAGGCTTCCTTCGGTGAGGTTCATCTTAACCTGACCGCTTTCGGCTCTTGATAAATCTAGTAGGGTTTCTACTACGTTTGTCAATCTAGCAACTTCTTCGAGAGCACTGATGATTATATCTTCATATTGGGCTGGTGTCTTCTGGCTGTGGAGAGCTATTTCGAGTTCACCCTGCAAAATGGTCAGAGGTGTACGTAGTTCGTGAGAAGCATCAGACGTAAACTTCTTAATCTGATTGAATGAGCTTTCCAACCGTTCTATCATTTGATTGAGCGTTCGTGTTAAATGCCCAACTTCGTCATTGGTGTTGATGACAGGCAACCTGTTACTAAGATTGCTGGCTGAAATGGCGTCAGCTTCCTGAGTGATATTCTCTATTGTTTTTAATGATACTTTTGACAGTAAAAGTCCACCAATTACTGAAATAATCAAGATGAACGGGAATGCAATAATCTGAATTGCAAATAACTGATTTGTAGTTGAGTTGATGTCCGACAATATATAACCAATCGATATGACAGCATTATCAGTTTGTTTGACTAATAATCTGACGGCTTCTCCATGAATATTTAAATTCGCAAAGAGAGAATCAATTTTTACCGAAGCATCTTTATCGTAAGTTAAATTAATTATTGAATCTTTATTCTTTAAGGAGATTGTATCCTTTCTCAAAAACAAGTCAATATCATTTAATTTGGGTAGTGAATCGTTGGCAAGATTTTTTGACCTCCATATAATCTCATTACTTGTATCGGCAACCTGAATGAAATAATTTCTTGGATTAAGAAGGATATGTTCATAAACGGCAGACCAGACAATGTCAGGTGTTTCTTCAGATTCTGCCGATTTAGAAATTGCCGGACGCAATGGTCCAACGAATCTGGCACGTTCACTTTCTCTGAACAACTCAAATTTATCGTCTTTCCTGAGTTTATCAGATTTATTTTTTTGGAATTCACTCTTTGGCTTTTTCTTTATCACATAATCAAGTGAATTAGCCACTCGGACAATCGAAGCATCGAGATTTGAATGGAGATCATTCATAACAGAAAAATAGGTATAAGCTCCGAATGCCAGTAAGGATACTGCAACGATAGCACTATACCACATCGAAAGACGAACCCTTAGTGACAATTTAGATGCCAAATATTTCCCTTATGATTAAATAGTTTTCTAGGTTTTCAAATTTACCTAAATTATTCATCTATCACGAAAAAAACACTAATTTCTTTTCTTAATTTTAAATAATGTAAATCAAATGTGTAAATATAATCTAATTTATTAAATTACAAATCAACTAATACGTATTTATATAATTAGTTTAATATAATGTGGAATTTCTATTTCTGAATGTCCGAAAACGAAAACAAAAATATACACCCTGACGATAGAGTAGAAGATACTTCAAATGAGAAGATAGCACCTGTAAAAAAGTCAAAATTTTTCAGGCTTCGCAAATATATTCTTCGGTTTGCAATCTTTCTATTATTATTTTTTACAATAATCTCGGCCGCATTTGTAGGATTATCCCAATCAAAGTGGTTTAGAACCACATTTTATGGGTGGGTTCTGAATATAGTTAACGATCAACTGGAAGGTAAGATTGAAGCCTCAGACATTAAAATAATGCCGTTCGATGGCATTCAAATCTGGGATTTAAGATTGCTTGCAGCAGGTGATACCTTGGCGTATGCAAGCAAAGTGCATATCAGCTATTCGTTTAGTCCAATTTTAAGTAATTACTTATATATCAAATCTGTTGAATTAGTCAACCCATCGATTAAGCTGATAAAAAATATAAAGGATGGAACCTGGAATTTTACTCATCTCTCCAAGCCCAGTACAGATACTTCTTCATCAAAAAAGCTTAACTGGATATTTGATCTTCAGAAGTTAGAGATCATCAACGGGAAAATGTTAGTCTTTGATCCAACACCAAGGGATTCTGTTAATAAAAATTTCGACTTTTCTAATCTTTATCTCAAAAATCTAAATGTCAAATTGAAAGCTAAAGCAGAGATAATGAAGGATAAGATATTTGCCCAGATAGATAAATTTGAATTCGATGAAGTTAATAATAATATCAAAGTTAAAAATCTTAGCCTTCAGGTTTCTGTTAAGAATCCTGGTATAGAGATCAGCCACCTGCGTTTATTGACTAATGTTGCCGATGTAAATGTCACTGCTTCCAGCAAGGATTTTAATATCTATAAGTCCATTTCAGATTCTTCTATAAAAAATTCGATTTACAACATGAGCATTGCACTCAAGAATATGACTCTACGCTCGCTTAATAAGTTTGTAAGTAGCGTCCCTCCGTTGGATGAATTAATTGATCTGAAGTTAAACGCTTCGGGGAAACCGAATAATCTTGACTTCAACAATCTGATAATAGACAAAGGCAAAAGTCATATTTTAATAAGTGGCAAATTTAGGGAAGCTATTGATTCAAAAGGAATGCAAATAACTGCAACAATCAGTAATTCTGAGATTGTCCAGAATGATTTCAAAAAAATTCTTGAGTATTACAAAGTAAATCTTCCGCATTTAGATATTTTGAAAATAGATAATATCTCGGCTGTATATTCAAATGATTCTCTGTTTGCCAATTTGAAGATTGAAACTCCGAATGGTAAATTTAAAGGTCCACTTGGAATGGGGTTCCATGAGAAATTATCTTATAAAGCCGACCTCATTTTCGAAGATTTTAACCTTGGTGGATTGCTTGAAAACAATGAACTGATAAGCCGATTAAACGGGGAAGCAAATCTCACTGGTAGCGGTACAGATTTTCAGAATATGAATTCAAAAGTAATTCTAAAAATTAATAATTCTGATTTTAATAAATACAATATTGGTCAATTGAATTTAAATGCTCAAGTCTCCAAAGGTGCTCGGATAAATATTGACACATTAAGCATGGCATTAAGGCATGGATATAAAGATTCAACCATACGTTCATCAGATTATTCAAAAGTAAATATCACAGGTAATCTGGATTTTGCAAATCTAAAAAATCCCAAATATAATCTGATAGTAAAATTAGATGAATTCAACATGGCTAAACTTTTCCAGAATGAAATGGCTCCTGAGTATGTGGAATCAACCATTAAAATTGACGGTGCTGGATTCAATCCTGATGAAATGAATACGATTCTTAATGCTCAAATCGATAATATGCTTTTCAAAAACAGAGCATTAATGCCATTCAGCTTAGATGTTGACGTTAAAAAGTTTGATGATGGGAACAGATCAATTAGTATAAAATCTAATCTTTTCGAAGTTGACTTAACAGGCAGTTATAGTGTCGGTGATTTTGCCTTTATTGCCGATTATCCGATCGGAGAACTTATAACTTTGATTAACAAAAAGGTTTTTGGTCTCATGAGTCAAACCGATAAAGGGTTTACACCTTACATTTTTAATTATCGGAAGCATGGTAGTTTTAAACCATTCAATATGAATCTGAAAGCCAAACTCAAGGATATAACCCCTATTGCCATTGCTATTCAACAGGACAACTTATCCTGCAATGCCGAAATTGATATGACTGTAAATGTGGATGAAAATTCAAGTATTATGGATCTGAAGAGTCTGAAAGTAGAACATTTTTATTATAAGAATTCATCAGCTAATATTTCATTGAATCCTATGGATATATCTATTAAAGTAGATATGAATCTTAAGGATTCCATTCCAAACTTTGAAGAAGTATCTGTGAGATTAGAGGGACACACAGAGAGTTTGATTAATTCTTTAACTTTTGACAAGCCTTATGCAGAGTTCTTCTACAGAAACGATAAAATGACTATGAAAATGTCAACTGTTTTGAATAGTTTCCTGGATTTCCGCACTCATGGTTTATTGACATTCAATCCTGAAAACTATGAATTCAAAATGGATTCCCTGAAAATGGCTTTTATTAATAAATTCTACTGGAATAACAGCGAACAGATTAATATGCAGTTGACCAGAACAGGTCTTGATATTAAGAATATTGTGATGCATAGAAACGGAGCTGAGAAGATTCAACTCAGTGGTTTGATTAACCCATCCTATGCAAATGATTTTAAAATTAGTGTAAATGATTTTCCAGTAAATGAGATCAACTATTTCATACCTGATAATTATAAGAGATACACTGAGAATCTATCAGGTACTCTGAAAAACTTTAGTCTGACCATCAATGACAGTCTTAATGCTCCAACAATGTCCTGCAAACTTGAGACTGGTGATCTGATGTCTAAAGACAGCTATCTGGGTTGGCTGAGTGGATCTGCCGATTATTCTAACAAAAACCTAACAGGATATGTACGCTTACAAAATACTACTTCGAAGAAGGAAATACTGAATATTGGAATAAAAACACTTCCTGTTGATTTAGCCATTTATAGCGATGGAGACAGGTTTATCGAAGGCAGACAGGTAATTATCATAACAAAGGCTTATGATCTTCCCCTTGCCATCGTAGGACCTTTCATTCCGCCGGTAATAACCAACATGAAGGGTACCGCAGATGCCACAATCAATGTTACCGGGACCAAACATGACATATTCTATGGCGGGCAGATAACCGCCAAAAAAGCGAATTTCCTCATGGTAACGAATAATCTCTATTATTCAGCAAGTGGAGTGATAGATATCGTAAAAGATGATCTTACTTTAAAGAATGTAGTTTTGGAGAACAACATTGCTGACCTCCCGCTAGGTAGAGCTTATATCGATGGAACTGTAAAACTAAAAAATTTCGATATTGAGGGTTTTGATTTATACATTAAGTCAAAAGGAATAAAACTTCTCGGAATGCAGTCAATCAAGAATATGCCTACATTGTACGGTGATTTCATTGTTGCATCCGGGAAAGCACCAATAAGGTTTTATGGCTCATTTACTGATCCTTATTTGTCCGGAGATGTTTCGATCCTTAAATCCCGCATCAACATGCCTGCTATTGAAACAAGAGATCAATTGCTCAATTCCGCCTTGAAGTATGAAATAAAGGGTTCAAAAATTTTCGTCAAAGAATTCAATAGGGATTCTATTGATAATGCTCTTAATGCTAATGGGAATACAAGAAAGCAGGAAGAGAAGTCTAAGTCGGGTAATGGAGAAAAAAGTTTTGCTGATATCATCCATTACGACATGTACGTTACGTTCGTAAATCCAATGGAAATCCTGATGGAATTAAACCGTTTCGGTCAGGTCTATGCAGTGGTCACGACAAAAGATCCCAATACGGCAATTCACTACTTTGTTAACCCAGAAAAGAAACAAAACTTAATTATTGGTGACTTGATACTGAAACAAAATTCAACAATGAAATTTATTAAAGTATTTAATATCGGCGGTAATGTTAGCTTCCCGACAGGTTCGATTGATAATCCGGGATTGAACTTAAAAGCTACTTATCGCGGTCAGACTAATCTCAAGAATAGAACAAGAAACTTCACTGTTGATATGTATATCGCCGGAACTAAGAATAATCCGCTTATCACATTCGATTATAGTTTAGATGGTGAATCAGCCAGAGGTGATTCCACGAAAATCCGCGAAAATGCTCTGTTCCTGTTAGGATTCGGGATGACCAAAACAGAGTTCGAGGCACCATCCAGTGGCGGCAAGCCGTTGGGTGTTGATGAAATCGGTGCATCAACTGTTGCGGCTATGCTTTCAAAATCGGTTACAGAAATGCTGCAAGGATCATTCATATCCAGTGCAGACATTGATCTGCAGGGTGGATCATTCCAGAATGCAAAGCTGAAACTAACAGGTCAAATCGGTGGCATAACGTGGAATGTTGGTGGTACAGTCGCTGACTTTATGAATAATAACGAATTTACGGCTGAGATTCCTGTTGGAATGTTATTATATCCTGATTTGCTAAAATCTCTTTTCTTCCAGTTCAGCAAATCAGTTAACCCGCCTTCGAACGTATCACGTAATCAGAAGGATTGGGAAGTAAAGCTCAAATTTGATTTTTAGGAACGAGAGAAGCATTTTTTGAACCCTTTGCATCGTTCCATCTTCTGATGCTGTAATCTAGTAATATTTTTTTTGAAAAACAAAATTGGGTGATATCCACTCTCAAGAGCAGGGCTGATTCGTTCTCTTTAAAATATTATTGAATGAATAGCCACGAGCTTTAGCTCGTGGAAAATTTCAAGATTATTTTAATCGACTTTAGTCGAAATTACTCTTTTTGTGGGGATAAATCCCCAAAATAAATCTCGTTTTTCTTTTCACCACGAGCTAAAGCTCGTGGCTATTCATAGATTTACAGCTGCTCTCAAAAGGTGAGAATACAGAATAAAATTGATTCCTATATGCACATGGCTCTGCATCTAATCCGTGCAATCCTTTAATCCTATAAATCCGCGATTCAGACATGAGGGGAGAATACAGAATACAATTTCATTCAAATCCTTCTATCCCTTTAGGGATTTGATATTGGTAGAAAACGGAACCCACGAAATAATTATTACCTCGTAGAGGTTACATATTTAATCGCTACGCGATAAATTCTATCTGGCGGACATTGTGCTACCAATATTTAATCGCTACGCGATATTTTTCCCATAACAAACTGGTTTGTATTATTAATTTCAATTATTTTCTACAAATATAATAATATAACACATTAATGCGAAGAAAAGTTACAAGGGTGAGGAAAATAATTTTTTATGTCGAGTTTTCAATCATCTTTCTTGTTAATAAAATTAATAATGCTGAATTACGTTAAAAATCTATTCAATAATTAATATCAAAGAGTCAATCAATGAATGAGATTATTTTTGTAATAGAAGAAGATCCTGAAGGCGGATATATAGCGAAAGCACTAAACCACAGCATATTCACTCAGGGTGAAACTATCGAGGAACTGAAAAGCAACATAAACGAAGCTGTGCTGTGTCATTTCGATGAAAAAGATTTGCCCAAAATTGCGAGAATGCATTTTGTTAGAGATGAAGTTTTCGCAATCGCATGAAAATACCCCGAGATATGACCGGAATTCAGTTTGCTAAGCTGCTTATAAAATATGGCTACAATATAACTAGACAGAAAGGTAGTCACATCCGTCTTACAACACAAAACTCAGGTGAACATCATATTACTATTCCTTCCCACGATCCACTAAAGGTTGGCACTATTTCATCCATATTGTCTGATGTGTCGAATCATTTTAATCTACCCAAAAGTCAAATAATGCAAGAACTTTTTGATTAATATGTAATTCCTATGTGATTCTGGGATTTTCACACGCCTTTGATTCCCTCTCAAGAGCAGGGCTGATTCGTTCTCTTTAAAATATAATTGAGTGAATAGTGTTTGGTAAGGGGTAAATACGAATACACTGGATTCTTCACTGCGTTCAGAATGACGAAAAAAAAGAGGGTTGCGCTTGTGTCGCAACCCTCTTATCGAATAATATAAAAACTATCTTATTTCTTTTCTTGTGCATCGACGACTGCAATTGCAATCATGTCGAGGATTTCATTAACTTCTGCATCACGCTGGAGAACGTGGACTGATTTCTTCATTCCAAGAAGTACCGGACCAATCGGATGTGATCCACCGATTCTTGCAAGAAGTTTATATGCGATATTGCCGGCATCGAGATTCGGGAATATCAGAACATTAGCCCCATCTTTAATTTCGCTGAAGGGGAAGATTGTTTCTAGAATTTCGGGAACAACGGCAGTATCAGCCTGCATTTCGCCATCAACTATCAAGTCTGGTTTTCTTGCTTTGATAAGCTTAAGAGCTGCCTGCATCTTTGTAGGTGAATCCCCTGTAGCTGATCCAAAATTGCTATAGGACAAAAGTGCCACTTTTGGAATAATATCAAATATTTTTACAAACTCTGATGCCTGTATTGCGATGTCGGCAATGTCGGCAGCAGAGGGATTCATATTGACAGTAGTATCAGCGAGGAAGTATGTACCAACTTTTGTTGTAATAGCATAAAGACCGGACACCTTTTGATAGCGTTTATCCTTACCAATAATCTTTAAAGCTGGTTTGATTGTCCATGGATAATGAGAAGTCAGACCTGAAATCATACCATCAGCATCACCAAGATGAACCATCATCGCTCCGAGATAGTTCACAGAATTCATTCTGGAATGTGCATGGTTTTTTGTAGTTCCTTTTCTCTGGCGAAGCCCGTAATAAGCGTCAGTATAAATATCATGCTTAGGGTTATTCATGGGATCAATAATCTCAATCCCTTCAAGATCATAATTGAATTCCAGAGCAATTTTTGTGATTTTCTCTTTATTTCCAATTAGGATTGGAGAAGCAATTTTTGTGTCAACAGCCTGCTGAGCAGCACGAATGATCTTGGGTTCTTCTCCTTCGGGGAAGACAATCTTCTTTGGTTCGGAAGCAGCTTTACGGAAAATAGGATTCATGATTACGTTTGCGCGTCCCATCCTTATGTTGAGCTGTCTTTTATATTCTTCGAAGTCTGTTATAGGTCTGCGTGCTACTCCAGAGTCAATGGCAGCTTTTGCAACTGCAGGAGCTACCCAGGTTAAGACTCTTGGATCGAAAGGCTTAGGAATAATATACTCACGACCATAACTCATTTCGGTAACTCCATAAGCTCTTTTAACTGCTTCGGGTACATCTTCCTTGGCTAATTTGGCAAGAGCATAAGCGGCTGCTTGTTTCATCTCTTCATTAATTGCTGATGCATAGACGTCAAGTGCACCTCTGAATATGAATGGGAAACCGAGAACATTATTTACCTGATTAGGATAATCAGAGCGTCCTGTTGCCATGATAACGTCAGGTCTGGCTTCAATGGCATCATTATATGTGATTTCGGGATCAGGATTAGCCATTGCAAAGATGATCGGGTTTTCTTTCATAGGCATGATCATTTTTTTAGTTACACAATCACCCTGCGAAAGACCAACAAAAACATCCGCTCCTACTAATGCATCTTCTAGTGTTCTTGCATCGGTTTCAACCTCAAAATCTTTTTTGAATTCATTCATGCCTTCAGTTCTGCCCTTGTAGATAACACCCTTAGTATCGCACAGAATTACGTTCTTTGGATCGACTCCAAGACTAATATGGAACTTTGAACATGCAATACCGGAAGCTCCGGCTCCATTGTAAACAACTTTTACTTCATTCATCTTCTTACCGGCTAGTTCAATCGCATTAATCAAAGCTGCACCACTGATGATAGCAGTTCCATGCTGATCGTCGTGAAATACCGGAATTTTCATTGATTTTTTCAAAGCTTCTTCGATATAGAAGCATTCGGGACCTTTGATGTCTTCGAGGTTAATTCCACCGAATGTTGGCTCTAGAACTTCGCAAACACGAATGATTTCGTCCACATTCTTCGAATTGAGCTCAATATCGAATACATCAATATCAGCAAAAGTTTTGAATAAAACACCTTTACCTTCCATAACGGGTTTGCCGGCTTCGGGTCCGATATCTCCAAGACCTAAAACAGCAGTACCATTTGAAATAACAGCAACAAGATTACCCTTGGCTGTGTACTCATAAACTTTTGATACATCGTGGTGGATTTCGCGGCAGGGCTCAGCTACGCCCGGAGTATAAGCCAATGACAAATCTCTTTGTGTTACACAAGGTTTTGTAGTAATGACTTCAATCTTACCTTTTCGCCCCATACTATGATATTCGAGGGCGTCTTCTTTTCTAATTTTCATCAAATGCTCCTAATAGATATTTTGTTTCTTATAAAGAATTAAATGCGTATAATTTTTCAATTTCAAAAAATTAATGGAATTATCCAAATTGTTTTAAATTAAACGTACAGATATTATTTTTCTGTGTTATTTGTTGTTGCTGATTTATTGAGTTTTTTAAAAAAAAGTGAGATACTGATTGAATCTGTACCTCATTTTTTTATCTGCGTAAAAAAACCACAAAGAAAAGTTTACCAAATTTTTGCTCTATCGCTTTCGGGAATATACATTTTATCTCCTTTTTTAATTTTAAATGTCTCATAGAATTGAGGAACATTTGGCAGAGTACCGATTACTCTGTATTTGCCTGGTGAATGGACATCGTCTCTCAACCGGCGCATTAATTCTTTGTCTCGGATATTGTTTCTCCATACTTGCGCATAGGATAAATAGAATCTTTCGATTGGAGTAAAGCCATCGATTTTCTCTGTAGGAATTTTACCACCGTTTGAATTCTTCCATGCTTCGAATGAAACAGTAATACCCCCTAAATCAGCTATGTTTTCACCTAAAGTGAGCTTACCATTAACTCTGAATGTATCAATTGCCACAAATTGGTCAAATTGTTTTACCAGAATTTCAACTCTCTTGTCGAACTTTGCAGCATCTTCAGCTGTCCACCAATCACGTAGATTACCTTCTTTGTCGTATTGTCTGCCCTGATCGTCAAAACCATGTGTCATTTCATGACCGATTACAGTTCCTATTGCGGCGTAATTCACAGCATCATCAGCTTTTAAATCAAAGAAAGGAGGCTGAAGTATTGCAGCCGGGAAAACGATTTCATTCATGTTTGGACTATAGTATGCATTTACTGTTTGTGGAGTCATACCCCATTCATCACGGTCAGGAGGATTCCCGATTTTCTTCAATTCTCTCTGGAAGTTGAATTTACCTGCATTGATTGAGTTCTGAAGATAATTATCTCTTGTGATGTCAACTGATGAATAGTTGATCCATTTATCAGGATATCCAATCTTCACATTAATTCTATCCAGTTTAGCAACGGCTTCGATTTTTGTTCCATCGCTCATCCATTCGAGTTGTTTGATTCTGTCCCTTAATGCGATTTTCAGATTGTTAACAAGTTTCAGCATTTTAACTTTTGCTTCAGGCGGAAAGTATTCTTTGACATAAATCTGACCGACAGCTTCACCCAGATC
Organism: uncultured Hyphomicrobiales bacterium; assembly: GCA_964464375.1. Classification (GTDB taxonomy): domain Bacteria; phylum Bacteroidota; class Ignavibacteria; order Kapaibacteriales; family UBA2268; genus CAIOZA01. The sequence goes on along the minus strand of CAYXFU010000006.1, from coordinate 111,884 downwards.
GCCGCTTGTTTGTTCCAGTACTCGTTTCCATCTTTCCTGGTTTTTCTCTTTACCAGTCATAACTTTTCCGTAGAAACGGAAACTTTCATCAACGAATTTACTGCTAAGGTAAGATGAAGTTGAATTGATAATGTTCCACTTTAGATATTCTTTCCAATCATTGATGGGAAGAGTTTGTATCAATTTTGCCATACCTTCAAAGAATTTTGGCTGACCTACATTAATCTCTTTGGTATAAGTAATACCCAAGCCCTTAAAATATTCATTCCATGCAAAACCCTGAGCATCAGAACTGAGTTTATTAACGTCCATTTTATTATAATTAGCCTGTGGGTCTCTCAATTCAAGTTTGGTTCTCGATACATCAGCAAGGCTTTTCTCAAGATTGAAAATAGTGTTTGCTGCATTCTGAGCATCCTTCTTGTTGTATTTGATCAACTCAAACATATTAGTTAAATGTTTAATATACTCCTCACGTATTTCCTTAGATCTTTTGTCATCTTTGAAATAATAATCTCTGTCACGAAGTCCCAATCCGCCCTGAAACAGGTTAGCAATAACAAGATTACTGTTTGTTTCGTCAGGAGCCGAATATATATAGAACAGTGGAAACAAACCATAGCTGTGAAGTTTGATGATTTCCTTAAGTAAATCTTCTTTAGACTTGATATTATCAACTTCATCTAACCATGGCTTCACAGGTGTAGAACCCAATTTTTCAATATTGTCTTTATTCATACCGGCGAAATAATAATCACCGATTAGCTGTTCAATTGAACCTTTTTTTGCCTTACCTTTGCTCGAAACTTTCTTGAATAAGGATTTGATTTTATCCAGATTGTCTTCCGAAATCTGTGCAAAAGCACCGAAAATTGCATATTCATCAGGAATAGGATTGTTTTTCATCCATCCACCGTTTGCATACAGGAAAAAATCTTCCCCCGGTTTAACGGATGTGTTCATATTTGCCGGGTCAATTGGTTTTGTTTGTTTTGGAGTTCCAGCCATAGCAATCCCTGTAGAAATAGACAGAGTTAGTATTAATCCTGCCAAATTTAATAAAATAGTATTCATAATAAATCCAAAAAAATAAAGAATTTGTAAATCGTAAAACAGTATTACGATTGAAATTTAAAAAAGTTGAGTCTATTCAAAAATTATTTGATTTTATTCAGCACTTCAATGAAAACTGTGCGGGATAGAAATCGTTCTACAGGCAGAGCATAGCTATTAATTCCGGGTGGATAATCGATGGAACCGACTCCCAATACTTTCTCTATATGGATTTCTGGAGCTATCTGATGAATATATTGAGCTGTATTTTGAGCACGTTTATTCGAAAGCTGCTTGTTCAGTGATGGAGAACCCAGAGCATCGGTATAGCCGGTAATATTAATTATTGATTCCGGTTTAATATCTTTAGAGAACAACTTGATATCATTCTTTGCTTTCTGGCTTAATTGTTCGCTTGAAACTCCAAATAATATTAATGAAAGTCTTTGAAGTTCGTATTGGTTTGTATCAGCTATTACATTAACTTTTTTAATGACGCTGGAAGTTTGATTTTCAAAATCTTTTAAGGAAAATTCCACTGAGAGAGGCTCATTGTTGAATATTTTTCTAAAATCAGAAGGTGAAATCGGGAATTCCTTTTTACCGGGAAAGCCTTTTCCCTGGTTTGAATAAATCATACTATCACCTTGCCGGATGATAAGTTTCCAACTTTCAATTCCTTTATTAGTTGATCCGTCAGGATCGAAAGTAATACTAGGTGGATTAACTGTTTTCGGCTCCAGATAATTCTTACGCACAATCGGACCTAAAACTGATTCGTCGTCTGAATAAAATTCGATTCTTCTGTTATCGGCATAACCACTATCATTTTTGGAACTGGTTGGTTCCGGAGGAGTACATTTCCTGTTAGTTATGATTGAGATTTGACTTTCATTTATTGCCCAATTATTAATCAGAAAATCTTTGAATGCCTGTGCTCTTTTTTGGGCAAGATCACAATTATTTCCTTCTGTTGTCGAGTCTGCATAACCACTGATTTGAATGGTAGCTGTAGGATTATTGCTCAACCGCTTCCCTGTAATATTCAATAGGTTATGCTGATAAGTTATTGAATTAATTTCAAGTTTTGTTTCATCAAAGGTTGACTTATCGACGGACTGATAGTAAAAAGGATTAATAACCGAAGAATTTTCATCAAAGAATAAAACAGGTACGATAGGAAAAGCCTGAGTAACAAATTGACCGCTTAGTTTGAGGTCAGTGGCATTTATAGCAACATTAACTTTTGGCAATGGACGCCTGAAAAGGGTATCCTTACGTGAAAAAAAGGTCGTAGTTACTATCTTTTGAGCTGATTTTTCAATTTTTGTTTCAGATTTTGTCTGACCTGCAACAATAGTGTTTCTTTCTATATCCTCACTAAGCACTTCCATCGTATCGATTCTGTAATTTTCCTTAAATTCTTCGATGATCTTTACTTTTGGTGGTGTATAAACAGGTGTGTACTTCATCTCTAAGCCAAACAACATGGCGTCAATCGTCCAGTCAAGATTTTTGGAGATATTACTCATACCAAACAAATATGACATTGTTGGTGATATGATAAAGCTGGCATTTTTGCTTAGGTTAAGGTCATAACTAACCCCAAGATTAAACCCAGTAAAGACAGTTTGTCCATTTGGTATCGATCCGCTGGTGTCGTTTCGTGTTCGCAAACCAGTATCTTCGAATACTCCACGATCACCGGGTTCGATCAACTCTTCCCATTGATAAAAACTGTTTTGTACAATCATGCCAACATGCGCTCCTGCTTTCAAGTGGAGTCCACCAAATGGATTATACGATACGAAAGGAGAGAATGCAATATCTGAAATTCTAGCATCAATAATATGCTCTATCTTAGCATTAAATGGAGTGTTATCAATTCTGATAAGTTTGTACTCAGGTGCAATCAGCTTATTGTCCAATATATAATATCCAATTCCAAATCCTGTAGAGAAATTATAAGGAAGGGGATAACTGAGTTCTAAGCCAATGGCAAAACCATTGCCTTCGCCATTAGAAAATTTTGGACAGCAAGAGGCAACTCCGGGCAATTCCTGGAAATTTGCTTTTCCATAATTGCGTGTAATATTAAAGAATATACTGTAAGTCGGCACTAAAACAGCTGAGTCAGCTGCTTTTAATTCCGAAATGATACTAATAAAAGTAAACGAAAGGATTATTATTTTAGTTATTATTTTCAAATGAATTAATAATAATCGGAAATAAAAAAGTACAAGAAATTAATTTAAGAAAATTAATGATTAGAATAAAATTTATCGTTTAAATTCATCAAATCAAATACTTGAAATTGTTGGTTAAAATAAGATAGAAAAGTCTTAAAAAGCAGTTAAGTTTGTATATCAAATCGAGTGAATATTTCGATTAGTTTAAATTTTTATTAATAAAGGAATAGAAAATACGTTAATAGGTTGGCTTATTTTTTAAAGATTTTAAAATGAATAAAAAGATTTTTATCGACGACCAAAGAATTCAGGAGCTGATTAAGTCAAATATTGCTCCAGACAAAACTAAAGTAAGACAAATCCTGGATAAAGCTTTACTTTTAAGCGGATTAGATTCTGAGGATGTAGCAACTCTTCTTAATATTGAGAATAAAGACGACATGCAAATGCTCTTTGATACTGCATTCAGAATCAAAGAGGAAATTTATGGATCCAGACTAGTACTTTTTGCCCCATTATATGTTTCTAATTTTTGTTCGAATAATTGTCTCTATTGCGGATTTAGAGTTGACAACAAAGATATTAACCGTCGCGTTTTATCGAAAGATGAAATTAAAGAAGAAACGCTACAAATTCTTAGACAGGGGCATAAAAGAGTTTTGCTTTTAATGGGCGAATCCCATAAAAACACTCCGATGGAGTACCTAATCGAAACTCTTGAATCGATTTATAGTGTTACTGACGAAAAGGGAAGTTCAATTCGGAGAATCAATATAGAAATTGCTCCCTTATCAGAGGATGAATTCCAGATTCTTAACAAAGTAAAGATTGGCACATACACTGTATTTCAGGAGACATACCACAAAGAGACTTATGAAAAAATGCATCCATCCGGACCTAAGTCTGATTATGAGTATAGACTTTTTACTATGGACAGAGCCTTACAAAATGGAATGCACGATGTTGGAATCGGAACACTGTTCGGACTATATGACTATAAATACGAAGTATTAGCCATGATTGAGCATGCTAAGTATCTTGACAAAGAATATGGAGTAGGTCCTCATACTATATCAGTTCCAAGAATTCAACCGGCAGACAATGCACCTTATTCTAAAGATTTAAAGTGGGCAGTTTCCGATGAAGATTTTAAAAAACTGATTGCTATTCTTCGCTGTGCAGTTCCGTACACAGGGATGATTCTTTCGACACGTGAAAGTGAAGAGTTAAGATCGGAGATATATAATCTAGGGATTTCTCAAATAAGTGCAGGATCCAGAACAGACATAGGTGGTTACAAGCAAGCTTTGCAGGCAGAACTGGAAAATCCGGGTCAGTTTCAACTAAATGATTGCCGTACCTCAGGTGAAGTGATTAAGGATGTGATTAATAGAGGTTTTATACCATCATTTTGTACATCTTGTTATCGTTTGGGAAGAGTTGGACAGGATTTTATGGATCAGGCTAAACCAGGATTAATCAAATTGTTCTGTCATCCCAATGGTTTGACAACTTTGAAAGAATATCTGGTAGATTATGCAGATGCAGATACAACTTCAGCAGGAAATGATTTAATTGAAAAAGAAATATCGAAGATTGATAATGAAAATATTCGCGAAATAACCCGAAAGAATTTAATTGATATTGAGCAAGGGCTGAGGGATGCATATTTGTAGAAAGAGGTTATGACAAAAACAAAATCAAATAATAAAATAATTTTCGTAATATTTATTACTGTTTTTATAGATTTATTAGGCGTGGGGCTTATTATTCCGGTATTAGCACCCTTGCTTCTTGCTAATAAGTCCGGAATATTTCCCATCAATTCTGATTTTGCTCTAAGGACTATAATATTCGGAATTCTTTTGTCATCTTATTCGTTTGCACAATTCTTTAGCAATCCAATTGTAGGAGCACTTTCCGATAGGTTCGGGAGAAGAAAAGTGCTTTTGTATTCACTTGTGGGAACAATCGTTGGCTACACACTATTAACAGCCGGAATCTATGCAAGTAGTTTGTTATTGGTTTTTATAGGCAGAATTTTACCCGGGCTTGCTTCGGGCAATCTCACAATAGCATATTCTTCACTTGCAGATGTGAGTGAACCATCCAATAAACAAAAGAATTTCGGGCTTGTTGGAATGGCTTTTGGTTTGGGCTTTGTGATTGGTCCGTTTGTAGGAGGACAATTATCAAATCCGAATCTACTCCCATTTCTTGGCTATGACACACCGTTTATAGCCGCTTCTGTTTTAGCAGTATTAAATTTAATTTTAGCATACAAGTTCTTTCCTGAAACTCTGAAAGAGCAAAGAGTTCACAAATTATCTTTTATGACGGGAATTCAAAATATAAGGAGAGCTTTCAGTTTACCGTCACTGAGGACATTGTTTGTAATTGTTTTTGTTAATAATTTCGGTTTTGCTTTTTTTACTCAATTCTTCATCGTATTATTACTTCAAAAATATAATTACCAGCAGGACAATATAGGGATAATTTATGGTTATCTCGGCATCTGGGTGGCTATTTCGCAAGGTTTGATACTCAGACCTTTATCAAACAAAATGGAAGCATCCAAGATAGCAATGTGGACTTTTCCTTTGATTGTGGTATCATTGATTATTCTGCTTATACCCGATAACCCGATATATTTATATGTGATTATACCATTTTTGGCATTTTCTTATAGTTCTGCAAACTCATCTATTCAGACTGTAATCTCTAATCTTGCAGATCAAAGCGCTCAGGGTGAAATCATGGGAATATCATCATCAATGAATGCACTGTCTCAGGCTGCCCCAGCTTTGATTGGAGGAGGAATAGTTGCCGCACATCTATCTTATCCTATACTACTGGGTGCAGTATGTTCACTTATTGCTTGGTTGATGTTCATTAAAATATATTATGGTCAATTAAAACATCAACAGAAGCATGTCTGATATAAATCTCCTATTGAATAATACCGGCTTTACACAAAGTGATATAATCGATCTCTTATCAGTAGAGGATAAAGATGGAATCGACAAAATTCGCTTGAAGGCTTACGAGATAATGAAGCAAAATTGCGGGGAAGAAGTTTATCTCCGCGGATTAATCGAGTTCTCCAACTATTGCATCAATGATTGTTATTACTGCGGAATCAGGAAGAGCAATTCAAATGTTGAAAGATACATTCTTGAGAAAGATGAAATTATTGAATCGGCAAAATGGTGTGCAGATAATGGATATGGCTCGCTGGTACTTCAATCAGGTGAAAGAAATGATGCCCAATTCATCGATTTTATTGAAGATATTGTAAAAACTATCAAATTGCAAACCCGTTCAAACAAGCTCCCTGAAGGTCTTGGGATAACGTTGTGTGTTGGTGAGCAAACTTTGGAAAACTATCAGCGTCTGTTTGCAGCAGGATCCCATCGCTATCTTTTGCGAATTGAAACAAGTAATGCAAAATTATATTCCGAACTCCATCCAGATTATCAGAGTTTTCGGAAAAGAGTTGAATGCCTGAAGTTGTTAAAACAGACAGGATTTCAAGTTGGTACAGGTGTTATGATTGGTTTCCCAAATCAGACTTTAGAAGATCTGGCAAATGATATTCTATTCTTCAAAGATATGGACATCGACATGATTGGTATGGGACCATACATTGTTCATAACCAGACGCCAATGAATAATCTATCTGATCTTTACAAGGGAAGAAAACAGGAAATATATCAACTAGCACTAAAAATGATAGCAATTACAAGAATCGTTCTGAAAGATGTTAACATTGCGGCAACAACAGCATTGCAGGCAATGTACCCAATGGGAAGAGAAGCCGGATTGATGTATGGTGCGAATATTATTATGCCTCTGCTCACGCCAACCGGAGTAAGAGAGCAATATCAGTTATATGAAGGGAAGCCCTGTCTTGATGAATTCTCTTCTGATTGTTTCGAATGTATTCAACGCAGAATTGAATCAACAGGAAGAACAGTTGCTAAAGATGCATGGGGTGACCCGAAACATTTTACCAGTCATCAAGGCAACTAAATTTGAAAATCTAATCTGATTTATCGTCAAATTCTTCTCAAAAAATGAAGTAATATTGATAAAATCTCCTTATATTTGATGTTCATATTTCAAATCATTTAATAATGAAATTTAAGATAATTTCTTACAAGCTAAAGAATAATCAAATAAAAGGTAGATTTATGAAGAAATTACTGCTAATCATTGCCTTATTGCTTCAAACAATGATCTTGAATGCACAATTAACACAAGATCAGGTTAACATTTTTTTTAAGAAGTTTACTTCAGAAAATAAACAAAATCTGGATGCTCTTTTTGCAAAATCATTTCTCGATAAAGTACCTGTTTCACAAATCATTAAGCTATCAACTGATTTTAATCAACAATATGGAAAATTTGAGAAAGCTTTGATCAAATCAGGCAACTCACTTGATTTAATTTACGAAAAAGCAAAAATGCCCGGTAGCCTTACTCTAGATAGTGATGGTAAGGTTATTGGATTGTGGTTTGGTATGGCAACTCTTATAAGCGATTCATTACCTTCAATTAAATCTGAATTAATGAAACTTAAAGGCGATGTATCAGTCTGCATCTACAAAGGAAATGAAATTATTTTCGAAATAAATAAAGATAAACCTCTTGGAATTGGCTCAGCATTCAAACTCTTTGTGCTTAGAACATTGCTAAATCAGATCGATAATGGTAAAATTAAACTTGATGATGTGATATTACTTAAAGAAAATGAGAAATCTCTTCCTTCAGGTATAATTCAGAACTGGCCAGATGGAAGCCCAATAACGATCAGCACATTAGCTAATCTTATGATTTCAATAAGTGACAATACTGCGACAGATATTCTTATCCGGCAACTTGGAAGAGACAACATAGAAAAGACAGCACCCAAGACAATGCGACCATTCTACATGACTAAAGAATTATTTAAGATCAAACTTGGTTTAGATGATGAATCGATTAAATCATTTCAAATACTGGATATTGCAGGTAAGAGAAAATTTTTAGAAGAAATTGATAAAATGGTTACCACTAATCTTGATGTGGCGAAATTTTCAAAACCAATTTCTATTGACATTGAATGGTTAGCATCGGCCGATGATATGTGCAAAGTCATTATGAGTCTCAATAATGCTCCACAAATTGCGATTAATCCGGGTTTGGCAGATAAAGATGAATGGAAATTCGTAGGCTTTAAGGGTGGAAGTGAGCCTGGTGTTCTGAATTATACTCATTTACTTGTTAAGGACAAGAATAAACCGGTTTATGCCATTTCAGCAAGTATAAATAATCACGAGGATAATGTTGATAAAGATCACGAGTTCACTCTCCTGGTTTCAAGATTAATTCAATATCTTAAAAAGCAATAATGCCAAAGATTGATGAATTAAAAGTTTATCGGTTAGTATTATGGACAGCATCTATCTGCTTCTTCCTGTTATTCCTATATGTATCATTATCCAGGATGGCATTTCCGTTTGAACTCGAATGGATGGAAGGTGGCTCCGTTGAGCAAATGGATAGATTAATGAAAGGACAGGAAATTTACACTCCTCCCTCGATTGAATATATCCCTTACATCTATACACCGATGTATTATTATGTCTCTGCTGCTATCGCCAGTTTTACAGGAGTTAGTCTTTTACCAATGAGAATCGTATCCTTTATTTCAACCTTGATAATCGGACTAATTTTTTTCTTTTTTGCTCGAAATGAAACAGGGGATAAACTTAGTGGAATAATGGCATCAGGCTTATTCTTTGCTGCATTTGGAATAGGTGGTGCATGGTATGATTTAGCGCGTGTGGATATGCTTTGGCTTATGTTTTATATTGCAGGTGTATATTTGCTTTATTTTCACAAAACCCCAAAATCTTATCTTTTTGCCGGAATTCTGATCGGGCTTTCCTTTCTTACGAAACAGACAACATTAATGCTGATAGCACCAATTTGTTTATACTTACTTTTTAGAGAAAGAAAATTAAGCTGGTGGTTTAACATTATATTGGCTCTGATTGTTGTTCTTAGCACCGCATATTATATTTATACGTCTAATGGCTGGTACTATTTCTGGAATTTTACTCTTCCTGCCGATCATCGTTGGACAAAAAAAGTATTTGTTCTTTTCTGGACTTTCGATGTAATTCGTCCGATGGCTATTGCTCTTTTGTTTACAATTTCTTTGCTGATAATTTTTATAAAAAATAAACTCAACGATAAATTCTACTTTTTTCTCTCTCTTCTATCAGGTTCCATATTAGCTTCATGGCTGTCCCGACTGCATTATGGGGGTTGGTTGAATGTACTTATCCCAATATATCTGATTCTATGCTTAATGGCTCCTATCGGATTAAGTTACGTATTTGATAAGATAAAGAACTCTGAATCTAATGTCTTTATAAAGAGAATATTCTTAATTGGTATGATTTTTCAGTTTATTATTTTAATATATTCTCCTTTTCTGATGATTCCCACAAAAGAGGATGTTAATGCCGGGTGGGAGCTTGTAGGGAAACTCAAGAATACCAAGGGTGATGTCTATATTGGTGGCAATATATATTATGCACGTTTGGCGGAAAAAAAAGTATTTACCCACTTTCTGTTGATCATGGATTTGATGCAAAGCTCAACTAAATTTAATAAGTCAATCGAACAGGATCTTCTTTCAGCTTTACAAACTCATAAGTTTGATATGATTGTAACTTATTCAGACATGCTCAATGTATATCCAAAGCTTTCTGAAAATTATAAGATTCATTCGAAAGCTAACGATAACCCTCAATTGCTATGGATGAAAACAGGATATAATACCAGAGCTGAAGAAATTCTGATACCAAAAAACAATTTTAAATAGAAATTACATGTCTTAAAAAAAAAGAAAAACATTTTTTATAATTTTTCGTATCATTCTTCGTTAAAAAGTTGTTAAAAATTTAAAAGAATATTTTTGGTAAATAATTATGACAGACATCAGAGAACTTAACGAAAAAATTCAACAACAAAGCGCATTTGTTGATATCCTAATGATGGAAATTTCCAAGGTGATAGTAGGACAGAAGCAAATGGTTGAAAGATTGCTGATTGGACTATTATCCAATGGTCATATCCTGCTCGAAGGTGTTCCGGGATTAGCCAAAACTTTGAGCATCAAGACACTGGCAAGTGCGATTGATGCTAAATTCCAGAGATTGCAGTTTACTCCGGATCTACTTCCTGCTGACTTGATAGGTACATTGATTTACAATCAGAAGAGAGAAGAATTTGCTGTCCGCAAAGGTCCAATTTTTGCAAACTTTATCCTTGCAGATGAAGTAAACAGAGCACCAGCCAAAGTGCAGAGTGCTATGCTTGAGGCTATGCAGGAACGACAGGTTACTATCGGAGATGAGACCTATAAACTGCCTGACCCATTCCTGGTAATGGCTACACAGAATCCGCTTGAGCAAGAGGGAACATATCCTTTGCCTGAAGCACAGATTGACCGTTTCATGTTGAAACTTGTAATCACATATCCAAACCGTGAAGAAGAATCGTTAATCATGAAACAGAATCTATCTAGTTTAATTCCTTCAATAAGTCAGGTTGTTAAGCCTCAGGATATTATTTCTGCAAGAGATATAGTTAAAGATGTTTATATGGATGATAAAATTGAGAGATATATCCTCGATATAGTGTTTGCGACTCGTTTTCCGGATGAGTATAAGCTTGGAGAAATAAAACCGCTTATCTCTTATGGAATTTCACCTAGAGGCTCAATTAATTTAGCTCTTGCTGCGAAAGCTTATGCTTTCATCAAGAGAAGAGGTTATGTTATACCGGAGGATATCAGAGCACTGTCTCACGACGTTCTCAGACATAGAATCGGTCTAACCTACGAAGCAGAAGCTGATAATATTACAACAGAAGATATTATCAATAAAATTTTAAACACAATCGAAGTGCCCTAATAATCAGGCGATAACAATGGAAACATCTGAACTTTTAAAAAAAGTTAGAAAAATAGAAATAAGAACCAGAGGATTATCCAGAAATATTTTCTCCGGCGAATACCATAGTGCATTCAAGGGGAAGGGTATGTCATTCAGCGAAGTACGTGAGTATCAGTATGGTGACGATATCAGAAATATTGACTGGAATGTTACTGCGAGATATACTCATCCTTATGTTAAGGTATTTGAAGAGGAAAGAGAACTTACGGTTATTCTCCTTGTAGATGTCAGCTCGTCCGGTAAGTTTGGTACAACCGTTCAGCAGAAGAAGGATCTGATCACAGAGCTATGTGCAGTTCTTTCGTTTTCCTCATTACAAAACAATGATAAAATCGGAGTTGTATTTTTCAGCGACCAAATTGAAAAATTTATACCACCCAAAAAAGGGAGAAGCCACATTCTGAGGATAATCAGGGAACTTTTAAATTTCGAGCCTCAAAGCTCAGGCACAGATATATCTCAAGTTCTCAAATTTACTCTTAACGTAGTTAAGAAGCGTGGTATAGTTTTTATTCTTTCTGATTTTATAGATAATGGATTTAGTGAAGCACTTAAAATCTCAAGTAAAAAGCATGATACTATCGCTGTGCAGATTTATGATCCCCGAGAATCAGAACTTCCTGATGCCGGTTTAATTTTAATGATAGATTCTGAGTCCGGTAAATCAATTTGGGTTGACAGTTCCAGTAACATAATAAGAAAAAACTTCAATTTCAATTGGAATCAAAAACAAAAAGAGTTAAATGAGATTTTATCCAGAAATAAAATTGATAAGATTAGTATTGCAACTAATCAATCTTACATATCACCTCTGATTGAATTTTTCAAAAAGAGAGGAAACCGAATTTAAAAATGAGGATTTTATGAAAAAGCTCTTATTGTCATTATTAATTCTAAGTGCATTTAGTTTGGTATTTGTTTTTACAAACAAAGTCCTAAACTTAAAGCACAGTAATTCTGTTGAGGATGACTTTGGAATTAACGATAAATTCAAATGGCAGACAATGCGGTTAAGGGATATTTCAACTGGTGAGATCCCTCATAATATAAGGGCAAAAGAGCTTGCTTATGCTTCGACTCTCCCGGGTTCTCTTAACAATTCAAAATTCAGTAATAACTATCAATTATCAAATCAATGGAATCAGCGCGGTCCTATAAATGTTGGGGGCAGAACAAGAGCATTAGCAATTGATCTAAAAAATACCTCAAGAATACTTGCCGGTGGAGTCTCAGGTGGTATGTGGCTCTCTAACGATGATGGGCAATCATGGCAGAGAACAACAGCTCTTAATCAACTAAGTTCCGTCAGCTGTGTAGTTCAGGATAAGCGTTCCGGCAAAGAAAATATCTGGTATTACGGTACTGGGGAATTTTGGGGGAACTCCGCTGATATCTCTGGTAATGGAATTTTCAAATCAACTGATGCCGGACAAACATGGAATGTTCTTTCCGCAACGACAACCGGTTCTCTTGTATCTTGGGATAATCCTTTTGATTATGTTTGGAATATGGCTATCAATCACAAAAATTCCACTCAGGATGAAGTTCTTGCAGCTACTTGTGCAGGAGCTATTATGAGAAGCATTGATGGAGGTAAAAACTGGACTCCTGTTCTGGGTGGCTATGGTAATGACAGAAGTATTTTTACCGATATAACTATTTCTCCAAATGGAGTATTCTACGCAACTCTGAGTCAAAGAGCTTATGACGCTAAGGGCTCTGTAACTAAAGGGATTTATCGTTCTGTCGATGGAATTAAATGGACTAATATTACTCCTCAATTCATGCCTGCTAAATACAACCGAATTGTAATTGGAATATCACCATCGGATGAAAATCAGATTTATTTTCTGGCTGAAACTCCCGGTAGCGGGCTTATGACTAGAAATATTCAAGGTGATACTTTATGGCATGGATTCTGGAAATATACCTACAAATCCGGTGATGGAACCGGTGCAGGTGCTGTTTGGGAAGAAAGATCGCTCAATCTGCCTAAACCACTTGAAAATATCAGGGGACAAATTAATTCACAGGGAAGCTATGATCTTGTCATTACTGTTAAGCCTGATAACCCTGAAGTAGTTTTTATCGGTGGAACCAATGTTTACAGAACTACAGATGGATTCAAAACTCCTGATAATTACACTTGGGTAGGCGGATATAACAATGATAAATTTTGGTCACCTGATTACAGCGTTTATCCTAATCACCATCCTGATATTCATGCTTTAGTGTTTCATCCAAATAATTCAAATGTTCTTTACACAGGTTCAGATGGCGGAGTTCACAAAACATTAGACTGTTTGGAACCAGCCATGAAATATGTAGATTTAAACAAAGCTTATTATACAACTCAGTTCTATTCAATTGCTATTGATCATTCTAAGGTTGATGATAGGATTTTGGGCGGTTTGCAGGACAATGGAACACTTTTAACAAAATCTTCAAATGTAAACGATGCCTGGACAAGTCCAACCGGTAGTGACGGCTTTAATTGTGCAATTTCATCCGATCCTAATATCATCTATACATCCCATAATTCAATGGCTCAGCCTAAGATCAAGGTTTGGAGATTAATGCTCGATGATAATGGAAATGTAGTAACAAAAACAAGGATTGATCCTGACGGTGGGAGAAATTTTATTTGGAATACTCCATTTAAACTAGATCCTTCGGACAATAACAGGATGTATCTCGCCGGTGGGAAAATTCTCTGGAGAAATAAAGACCTTCGTTCAATCCCTATGCAGACGACAAAGGACTCTACATCCATTGGATGGGATAGTCTTCCTCAAACAAGAATACTCGATACCGCGATCACAGCTGTCGGCATTTCCAAAATTCCGGCTAATGTTGTTTACTATGGTACCTCCCAAGGGAAAATATACAGAATTGACAATGCAAACACTACAGCAGACGTAACGAACATTACAAAATCAAATCTTCCAAAAGGATATATCAGTTCTGTCTCAGTTAATCCGAATGACTCAAAAATGGCTCTTATTTCATTCAATAACTATAATATGCTGAGTGTCTTTCTCACAACTGATGCAGGTTCAACATGGACAGCTGTTTCAGGGAATCTTGAGGAGATTGCTTCAGGTGCCGGTAATGGACCTGCGGTCAACTGGATCAGCATACTCCCTGTAAAAGGGAAGAATATTTTCTTGGCTGGAACTAGTACCGGACTTTATGCAACAGCTTATCTCGATGGTATGAATACTGTCTGGATACAGGAAGGATCAGAGTCAATTGGCAATTCTGTTGTCGATATGATTGATGTTCGTGATATCGATGGTCTGGTCGCTGTCGGAACACATGGATTAGGTACTTTTACCGCTAATATTACTGATCTGCCTGCTGTTCCTGCTGTCCCTGTCCTGTCTTCACCAACTGATGGTAAAAGAGGGATAAAAACAGATGTAAAGTTATCGTGGAAATCATTATCTAATGCTTATTTTTATAAAATCGAAATTTCTAAGTATCCTGATTTTTCTAATGTTATTCAAACTATTGGTGGTATCAAAGATACAACTTATTCACTCCAGAATCTGGAGCAGGGATTAATTAAATATTACTGGAGAGTCTTCGGCACAAATTCAGGAGGACTTAGTCTTCCCTCAGATGTTTGGAGCCTAACTACTTTACCGGCTGCACCTGAGCTGGTTTATCCGCCGGCAAGTGCAGAAAACATTCCCGTAAATGTTACATTATCTTGGAATCCGGCTAATGGCGCTACATTGTACCACCTTCAAGTATCAAAATCTCTGACATTTGGCACCATAATTATTGATACAAGTATCGCCGGCACAACTTTCCTTCTATCAAAGCTGGAAGAGAGCAAAAGATATTACTGGCGAGTTAGTTCTAAAAATGAGGATGGAGAAGGCGTTAGCTCAAAGAACTTTAATTTCAAGACAATTATTTCTGCATCGGTTGCCTCAGATTTCAATCCTGAGTTCCGAGTAAATATAATGTACCCAAATCCATGTAAAGGCGATCTGGCGATTGAATTTAACTTACCGGGCGATGGTAAAGTCGATTTTGTGCTGATTGATCTGTTAGGTGTACGACAAATACCATTGGAATCAAAATTCTTCACCAAAGGAAACAATTTCATCGATGTGAATTTGAAAAATGTAAATCAGGGCTTCTATTCATTAGCTATGAGCTTTAATGGAAAAATAATTTCACAAAAGATATCAATTATTAAGTAGAATCTTATGTTTAGACAATTATTAAGTATTGGAATAGCACTATTGATATTCAATGTAGTTAATGCTCAGAATGTAAATTTCAGAGCTGTCATTGATACTAATAATCTGATGATCGGAGATCAGGCAAAAATTAAACTTATTTTTAAATCGGATAAGAAATTCGATGTCAGGTTCCCTGCTGTGCCTGATTCAATAGGTAAGATTGAATTTCTTGCTAGAACGAACATTGATACATCAAATTTAAATAATGCATTTCAGTTATCACAGAGTTTCGTGATTACATGCTTTGATTCAGGTGTATATTCTCTGCCACCATTTGAAGCAGCCTACAACAATGGTGATTCTTTTGTATCGGTTCAGTCAAATTTAATCCAACTCAAATTTAATACAATGAAGGTGGATACTGCCTCCGGTTTTAAAGATATAAAACCGCCGGCTGAAATCCCGTTTTCAATATGGGATTATATTTATTACATAATTATTGGTTTAGTACTTCTTCTGGTCGGTGGTTTATCATATTATTTATATCAGAAATACCGTAAACCAAAATTGCTTATTGATGGCTATGATCCGCATATAGATCCTCACATCATAGCATTGGAAGCTTTAAAGCAACTGGATAATGAGAAGCTTTGGCAAAAAGGATCGGTTAAAATTTACTTTATTCGATTATCTGACATAGTCCGAATATATATCGAGCGACGGTTTTCTTTTATTGCTATGGAAATGACAACCGATGAGATTATAACAACTTTGCAAGAAATTAAATTGAGTGATAATCTGATTAATGACATGAAAAATACTCTTTCGATTGCTGATCTTGCTAAGTTTGCAAAATATTCGCCTTTGCCTGACGAAAGTTCATTCTGTATGAATGCTTCATTAGACTTTGTCAGAAGTACAGCACGACAGTCTCTAACAGCAGAGCCAGAGTCAACCGGAGGTACGGAATGATACCTTATCAGTTCGCAAACCCAGAATTATTCTGGTTATTTGTGCTAATTCCGTTGATGATTGTCTGGTATGTCTTCAAACATAAAAAGCAATATACATCTCTTACATTTCCGTCAATTGCATCATTTGAAAAGAATGAACTAACTTTGAAACAAAAGTTAATTCACCTTCCATTTATATTAAGATTGATTTTAGTTAGTTTGATAATAATTATTCTTGCAAGACCACAATCAAGTTCGAGCAGTCGTTCAGTTAAGACTGAAGGAATCGATATAGTTATAGCTTTGGATATTTCCGGCTCAATGCTATCAGAAGATTTTAAACCAAACAGACTGGAAGCAGCCAAGAAAACAGCTATGGAATTCATCGATGACAGATTGAATGATAGAATCGGGCTTGTTATTTTTTCCGCTCAAAGCTTTACACAATGTCCGATTACAGTAGATCACGATGTTCTTAAGAATCTCTTTAAATCTATTAAATCCGGTATGGTTCAGGATGGCACAGCAATTGGTATGGGTTTGGCAACTTCAGTTGACAGACTTAAAGATAGCAAAGCAAAAAGCAAAGTAGTTATACTTCTTACTGATGGTATTAATAATACCGGACTAGTTGCACCGATGACTGCAGCAGAAATTGCGAAGACCTTTGGAGTGAGAGTTTATACGATTGGGGTAGGAACGCGCGGGAAGGCACCTTATCCGGTCGAAACGCCCTTTGGCAAGCAATACATCAACGTGGATGTACAAATCGATGAGGCATTGCTAAAAGACATTGCAACCAGTACCGGTGGAAAGTATTACAGAGCAACAGGTAATAAAGCCTTGGAAAGTGTTTACAAAGAAATTAACACTCTCGAAAAAACGAAAATCGATGAATCGATATTTTCAAGACGCGATGAGAAGTTTCACCCATTTGCAATCGCTGCAATAGGAATTTTACTTCTGGAAATACTGCTAAGATATTTTTATCTCAGAAAATTTCCTTAATCCCATATTGTTATAGGAAAATATCCCTGACGCGGGTAAAACACTTCTCCATCAGGGATTTTTGTTTTAATGGACAGTTCAAATTCATTGCCGATTAGATTTCGATCAATTGAAAATGTACAGGTTTCTTCAATCGAAAATATCAACTCAGAAACCTCATTTTGGGAATCTAAAACCACGGCCTCATTAGAAATTACAATCTTATATTTATTAGAATTAAAATTTAAGATTACTGTCTCATCAGCTCTTAGCTTCCTTCTACAGTCAACTCTAAAAAACATCTTGTTATCATTTGCTCCGAATAAAATTTTATCCAGAATTTCACCACTCGAGTGCATTGCATCCATTCCTGCACCTGCATCAATAACCCCTGCTCCGCTCCAAAGGTTATCATCTTTCAATCCATTCATTTGTGGGTTGATTTCATTCTCCGGCATTTTTAAAGCTTTGCGTTCTACACCGGCTCCGATAGGATGATTCAGGTTTTCAGGGGGGACTAAGCCAATTATGTTGTAAATATTTACAAGATGTTTCCGGTATATAACGTCGAAGTCCTTTTTATTAGGTGCCTGATGAGAATCACAATACCACCAAAACCAGTCAGAACCTTCAGAAATGTAAATCTCTTTCATGGCTTTATCGTAAGCTTCTGAAGCAATTAAATCTTTTCTTTCTTTGACTGCTACTCTTGCCTCTCTTAGCATCTCCCAAGCTTTTACATGCTCATCCTGACCAATCCATATATGAAAGTTTGCATTTATCCATGAACCTGCTCTAACATGACTTATCGGCTCAACATAGGCAGTACCTGCCTCAAGAATTGCTTCTGAAACAGTTATGGTCTTTAGTTCCTCACATTCAGAGAATTGCTTATAAAGTTCTTCAAGAAAAGGTTTACCGTTTTCTTTAAAAAATTCCCAGCAGTTTTCACCATCAAGAATGATTGGTACAACAGCATTTTTTATACTATCTTCCCCATATTGACTTGAAATTTCCCATCTGACATACTTCAATCGGTTGATAAAGTCAGTAGCAGCATCTTTTGCATCCCATCTTGAATAATTAAAACCAATAATATCGGATAGAAAATGATCACGGAACAAGATTGTTATGTCACCGGATTTAGAATTAAACTTTCTCGGAAAAAATCTTTCGAGTCTGTTGACTGAATTGTTCAGTGTTTCCATCATGATCTGCTCATCAGTAGCTATCCAATGAATGCCTGATTTGACAATCAGCTCTAAGGCTTCATCCGAAATTGAACCCTCTGATGGCCACATACCGTTTGGTGCAGATTGGAAATTTCTTTCATAGAATTTTACACTTTCGTGAAGATGGTATTCTGCGTCTTCAGGGAAAATAAATGGTGGATTCGGTACCTTATTTCCGGGCATTGCTTCTAAAGCAGAATCAGTGTTGCATAACAATGGTAAAATGGGATGATACAATGAAGAGACGCTGATTTCAATCTGACCTAGATTTTGAAGTCTTTTCATAGCGGGCATGATAGCTGATAGAATCTCATTCTGGATTTCCATCATCATCTTCTTTTCAAACGATGTGAAATTTCTACCCTTAATGAACAATCGCTTAATTTCTGGTCGCTGGCGAGAAATCGGACCGAACCAAGTTAGATTATACCACACCTGCAGATCCAGCCAATCCTGATCGGTAAAAATTTCAACTGAATTTTCTTTTCTACTTCTTCTTAATAATTCTGAATAACGCGGATAGGGCGTTATCATGTTTTCTACGTTACAGATGAAGAATGATTGAAGTATTTGGGACTTTTCCCCTGAAGAAAGATCAATATGATCCAAATTTGTCAATCTCTGAATTTTATCTTCTGTTTCCCCTGATACATATTCATCAATTTGCATCATTAAGGATGGAACTAAATTGAATGTCTGCTTTACATCAGGATATTCAAATAAAAGAAGAATTATGTCAAGATAATCTTTAATACCATGCAAACGAACCCACGGCAGAAAGAATTCTCCGTCAATATTATAATACGGTTGGTGCTGATGCCATAAAAATGCAATTTTTAGTGGTGTCATAATATTCAGTTTGGTAGTGGATAGCTAATGTTTAATGATACTGAAGCAAAATAGTCTCTTCTGAATAGATCTATATTTAAAACAGGAGAAATAGTAAATTTATTTACATGAATTAGAAAATTGAAACTCCCTCGAAAGAAAGCTCCATAATATCTTATCGTTTCATCATAAAATTGACTTTTATAATACTTTGAATCGGAATAATAACCAGCTGATGCACCAAATTTAAAATGATCACCGAACTTAAAAAATAATGTCAGTAAGGATAAAAGAAAGTCTTTTTCACCAAATCCTTTATCAATTGCCAAACCAAAATGGATGTCTTTAATTTTAGGGAAATATATATTATAAAATAAACCAAAATCCGTTAAGGCTGAAATTTTATAGTTAAGATAAACACTACCTGCCGACAGTCCCAATTCGTGGCTTAAACCTTGCTCAGCTTTTAATGTGCCGGCAAATATCGAGAATATGACTAAAAAAAATATTAATGATTTCATAATTTAATCTATAACTTAGCGATTCGTTCGATTTCATCGGACTCAAGAATATTGAGTCCCATCCATTCATCTGACGATAAATTAATCATAGTTTGAGCTACTTTGGTTGCCTCAATGCCACGGTATTTGCGTAATGCTCCAAACAAAAATATACCAAATATTTTAAGAACAAATATAGCTATTTTTTCCCCTAACCTGAATTCCAAGCGATTACCTATCAAAACTGATGGACGTAGAATAGATATTGAAGGAATCACCAGGTCGCTGATTGCCTCTTCCATCTCACCTTTTGTCTTTAAGTAGAAATTCCCGGTTTGGCTTGTTGCACCAAGAGATGAAATCACAATCAGATTGTTAACATTTGAGCGTTCTGACAGATGAGCTATATTTACAACGATATTATAATCTATCATCCGAAAATTCTCTTTAGACCCGGCTTTTTTAATGGTTGTACCTATACAGCAAAAGACAATATCATGCATAATTTTGGAAATACTTTTTACTGTGTCAAAATCGATTATTGTTTCTCTAATTTTCGAATGCATGTAATAAGTTGGCTTTCGTACCCAGATTTCGATCTCAGTAAAATAATCATCTTGAATTAAGAGCTCAATAAGTTCTCTTCCAATCAAACCGGTAGCACCGATAACCAAAGCTTTTGCCATAAGATTTCCCACGAACTCATCGTTTTTTTTGTTCAAATATACAGTTTTATTTTATATTCCGAAACAACAACTTGTATTTTGAATGATAGAATGAAATAAAATTAATAACTAAATCGGAAAAAATTCATTAATTTTTCAGTCTTAATTATTTGCTTTTTGAATTTTTATATATTTTTTTATCAGGAGTTTTAAAATGGATAGGTTCCGTAATTACATTAATGGTCAATGGGTAGAGCCAAAAACAGGTAAGTATTTTAACAATATTAATCCCGCAGATATAAGTGATATAGTCGGGGAATTCCCCGAATCTGGTCAGGAAGACGTAAATGATGCAGTTAAATCAGCACGTGAAGCATTCAAAAAATGGAAAATGATGCCTGCACCAAAACGTGGTGACATCCTCAAAAAAGTCGGAGATATTTTTGCAAGAAGAAAAGAAGAAATAGCTAAGATTATGACCCGCGAAATGGGAAAACCGGTATTCGAAACAATGGGCGATCTTCAGGAAGCAATCGATACAGCATATTATTCTGCAAGTGAAACCAGAAGACTATTCGGTCATACTGCCCCAAGTGAAATGGAAAATAAAATGAATCTGTCATTCCGTATGCCAATAGGCGTTTGCGGAGTTATTACAGCTTTCAACTTTCCTGTGGCTGTTCCATCCTGGAAAATTCTCCCTGCTTTAGCTGCCGGCAATACTGTTGTATATAAGCCATCTAAGGACGTTCCCCAAGCTGGCGTTTGCTTTGCTGAAGTTATGGATGAGGCAGGTGTACCTCCCGGAGTATTCAACGTTGTACTCGGCAAAGGTAGCATGGGGAATATGATTGTTGAACATCCTGATGTTAATCTTATTGCATTCACCGGTTCAACAAATATCGGGTTCCAGCTAGGCGAAATCTGCGGAAGAACAAATAAAAAATGTTCACTCGAAATGGGAGGCAAAAACGCTCAGATTATCATGCCCGACGCTAACTTTGAATTAGCGATTGAAGGTGTTCTATGGGGTGCATTCGGTACGACAGGCCAAAGATGTACCGCCACATCCAGACTTATCGTTCACAAAGATTGTTATGAAGAAATCATAACTTTACTCGCTATGAAGGCTTCCAAACTTAAACTTGGCTACGGATTACTGCCCGATACTCAGGTAGGTCCGGTGATTCACGAGAAACAGCTTCAAACCTGTGAGTACTATTCTAAGGTTGCCTTAGAAGAAGGAGCGAGATTAATCATAGGTGGAAAACGAGCCATCGAAGGTGATTTAGCAAAGGGTTACTTTTACGAACCAACAATTTTTGCCGATGTAACCAAAGAAATGAGATTATTCCAGGAAGAAGTTTTCGGTCCGGTATTAGCAGTCACGAAGGCAGAATCATTTGATCATGCTGTAGAGCTTGCCAATTCAGTAGAGTTTGGGCTATCATCATCTGTTTATACAAGAAATGTAAATGATGCTTTCAGAGCTATCAGAGACATCGAAGCCGGAATTACTTATATCAATGCTCCAACAATCGGTGCAGAAGCCCACATGCCTTTCGGTGGTGTTAAAGGCACCGGAAATGGACACCGTGAAGGTGGATGGACTGTATTTGATATTTTTACTGAATGGAAGACAGTTTATATCGATTTCTCTGATAAACTTCAGAGAGCTCAGATAGATAATTATTAAGAAGAATTTAATATAAGATTTGGGCTGTTACAAAAAGTTAGCTCAATAAATTGGCATTCAGAAGGTTTATAGTTGCTGAAGAGAGCCGTAGGTTCTTCAGTAGCTCCGCTCCTTCTGAATGTCCAATATGATGGCTTTTACATAGTCCAGCGTGCTGGAATCCATTTTTCATTTAAGTCAAGGAATTTATTTTGTAATTATTTATGTAAACAATTATGAGTGATAACCAGGATCAGACCGGAATTTTAAGACAGACATTCAATGAAGTTACAACACCTTTCAAGGATCTTTTCAAAACATCCAAAGCTCTATTCGGTATAAATCTTTCTTACTTATTTGAGGGATTGACCTATTTTGGAATGCTGACATTATTAGCTCTGTTTTTCAATCAATCTCTCAAACTGACTGATATTCAGGCAAGTCCTATGGTGGGCTTTCTTACCGGTGGAATAACCATTGCCATGCTTTTCCTTGGAGCAACAGTAGATTTCATGGGTATTCGCAAAGCCTTATTGATTGCATTGTCCACCATGATGGTCGGAAGAATCATCGTTACACTATCTCCTCTTATAGGTGGCGATACCGGTATGTGGTCTAATTCTCATTTGATTGCAATGGGCGGAATTGTAGGAATAATTATCGGTTATGGTATCTATCAACCGGCTTGCTACACAGCGGTTAAGAAGCTAACCAACGCGAAGACTTCAGCGATGGGCTTTGCGATGCTTTATGCTTTGATGAATCTTGGTGGATTTTTGCCTGGTTTTATTTCACCTCCCGTGAGAGATAAATTCGGCATTACAGGTGTTTTCTGGGTTTATGTTTTACTAACATTTACAGGAATACTAATTGTGTTGTTTTTACTTACAAAAGCTACATTAAAAAAAGCTTTAGATGAGAACAATACTATCGAGATTGAAGAGAAAGAAACTAAATCGGAAGCACCATTAAAGCAAAGAATTTTCAATTATGCAAAGCGATTCCCTTATAATGATTATCGTTTTCTTTTCTTCATTTTCATCTTAATTCCTGTACAGACATTATTTGCTCATAACTGGCTGACTCTTCCTCAGTACTGCTCACGAGCATTCAGTGGTGTGGTGAGTGAGTACTTTGAGTTTTTCGTCAATCTTAATCCAATATTTATTTTCATACTTACTCCAGCTATAGCTGCATTGACATCAAAGAAACACACTTACAAGATGATGATATATGGCACAATTGTGATGGCTTCAGCTCCATTTCTGCTGGTTTTGGGTCCGAATACCACAATATTGATGTTATATATTATCGTTTTGACAATTGGTGAAGCCATGTGGCAGCCACGATTCCTGCAATGGGTCGCTGAAATTGCGCCAAAAGACATGACTGGTATTTATATGGGACTAGGTCAGTTTCCATGGTTCCTGACAAAAGTATTAACAAGTTTTTATTCAGGATGGTTTCTTACGAAGTATTGTCCGACAGGTGTTCCACCTCAAGCTACACAAACAGAGTTTATGTGGTTAATATACGGCATCATAGCAATAGCAAGCCCTGTTGGATTAATTCTTGCAAGAAAGTGGATGCTCAAAGGATTTAAAGAACAGCACTAATAATTTGGCAAAATGTTTATGAAAGATCTAGTTATACATGACGTTGGTATGCGTGACGGACTCCAGATGGAGAGGAAAATCGTCCCTATGGATATTAAAATTAATTGGATTGAAAAGCTTATCGAATCGGGTGTAAAATTCATTCAAGTTGGTTCTTTCGTCAACCCTGATAAAATGCCTCAGATGAAGGATACTGCCGATATTTTCTCTCATTTTAAGCAAAGTAATATCGTACAAGATGTTTGCCTATCAGCTCTGATACTTAACGAGAAAGGTTACGAGAGAGCGGTTTCTGCAGGAGTTGATATGATTTGCATGGGAGTGTCTGCTAGCGATACTCATTCAATGAAAAACACGGGAATGACAACGGATGAAGCAACTGATAGAATAATTAATATTGCTAAAGAAGCTATTAAATCCAAGCAAAACATTCAGGTATCTGTTCAATCTGCATTTGGATGCGGGTTTGAAGGGGCAATAGATGAAAATAAGGTATATTCAATCGTTGAAAAATATTTGGATGCTGGTATTACTAAAATCAGTTTAGCTGACACCGCCGGTCATGCTAACCCGGCACAGGTCAAGAGAATGTTTAATAAGATTAATACTCTGAATGGTGATATTCAAATTGCCTGCCATTTCCACAATACTTATGGTATGGGGCTTGTAAATACGCTTACAGCAATCGAGTCGGGTGCAACTTACATTGAAACTGCTTTTGGTGGACTCGGTGGTTGCCCGTTCACTAAGTTAGCTTCAGGTAATGTCTCAACCGAAGATTTTGTTCATATGATGCAGAATATGGACAAACTAACTGGGATAAAATTAGGCTCACTTATCTCTCTTTCAGAAGAAGCTTCAGCTTTCTTCGATAAACAGCTACCGGGCTATGTTTATAAGGCTGGTCTGATTAATCATTAATTTAAAATTCATTGTGATTGTTATGAAAATTTTAGAAGGAATAAGAGTTCTTGATTTGACAAATGTTTTATCAGGACCATTTTGTACTCTGCATCTGGCTTGGCTTGGTGCAGAGGTAATAAAAATTGAAAATCCTATCGATGGTGATCTTGCCAGAAAGTTGGGTTGCGTGCCCGAATACAATAAACTACTAATGGGTACAAGCTTCCTTGCTCAAAATGCTAATAAAAAATCCCTGACTCTTAATCTTAAAGATGATAAAGCTAAGGAAATCTTTCTCGAATTAGCAAAAACCGCAGATGTTGTAGTTGAAAACTTTCGACCAGGTGTTATGGACAGACTTGGTATAGGGTATGACAAGATTAAGGAAGTAAATGACAAAATTATCTATTGTGCGATCTCGGGATTTGGTCAGACTGGACCTGATGCCAAGAAGCCTGCATACGACCAGATTATCCAGGGATTGAGCGGAGTTATGGCTATTAATGGAGACGAAAGACTTAATCCTTTGAGAGCAGGTTTTCCGTTATGCGATACTGTTGGAGGGCTTAATGCCGCATTTGCTGTGATGTCGGCACTATTCCACCGCGAACGATCTGGGGAGGGACAGTTCATCGATGTTTCACTTCTGGATTCTGTTATGCCATTGATGGGGTGGGTTGTGGCTAATCTGATGATTGGCGATCAGGAACCTCAGCTGCTAGGTAACGATAATTTCACAGCGGCACCATCGGGTGTATTCAGAACAAAGGATGGTTTTATAAACATAGCCGCAAATAAACAGGAGCAATGGGAATCAGTTGCCGATGTTCTAGGATTATCTGTATTGAAAGAAGATCCAAGGTTCAAGGAAAGAGACACGCGCAAAAAAAACAGGAAAGAATTAACTCCTTTACTTGAAAATGTTTTAATCTTAAAAGGAACGGATTATTGGGTCGAAACTTTAAATAATAGCAATGTTCCCTCCGGAGCAATTCTTTCACTTGGAGATTCTTTGAATCAGGAACAAATCGAGCATAGACAAACATTCAATGAAATTGATGTACAAGGTTTAGGTAAACTCAAGTTGTTTAATATGACAGCTAAATTTGAAAAAACTCCATGTTTTGTAGAATCTGCTCCTCCACTCCTTTCGGAGGACACTGAAGATATTCTAAAGTCAATGGGTTACTCAATAGATGAAATTCATAATTTAAAAGAGAGTAAAATAATATAATATTTTTTGATTTAATGAAAATTTTATATATTTTTACTATAATATTTTAACTTTTTGGTATGATATTTTCTATTAGTAGATTGAAGTTTCACTTGATTTTTTTAATTTATGGACGGCAACGGGAAAACAGTATTAATAATAGATGATGACAACTGGACACAGGTGTACATCACTAATGCGCTTGAGAAGAGTGGCTTCAGAACTATTAGTGCCGGAGATCCATTTGTTGGATTGAATCAAGCAATTAACCAAAAACCCGATTTAATCCTGCTTGATATATTTATTCCTACTTTCAATGGAGATATACTTCTTCATATCATGAAAAATCTCGATGTTACCAAAGATATTCCTGTTATCATACTATCAGGTCATTTAGATGCCACTGTTATTGCCAAAACATTCAAAATCGGTGCTAAAGGATTTATCACAAAACCCTTTACTCGTGAAGTGTTGATTGAGAAGATCTTTGAGGTACTTAGTAATGAAAGTCTTGTACCTGTGTCAAAATAACAATAAATTATAAGTTTTTTTCAAAAGGAAAATACAAGGTATCGTATTTACCTTTATTTTTGTATGTTAGATCATTGTCAAACTTATTTTTTTATGACAGAGGAATTTATGAGTCAAACGATTGTTCAGAAAATACTGGCTAAAGCATGTGGCAGAGAAACGGTTCAGATTGGTGATATTATTGAACCGGCTGTCAGCTTGGCTATGTCACACGAGAATGCTGCATTAGTTATTAATCAGTTCCACGAAATTTACAAAGAAACTAATCTTGATGCTAATGTCTGGGACCCAACTAGAATCGCAATTATATTCGATCACCGCGTTCCTGCGGAAAGTTCAAAAACTGCGACCAACCATAAAAAAGTGCGAACTTTTATCGGAGAACAGGGAATCTCAAAATTCCATGATATTCGTGGTGATGAGATGGGTATCTGCCATCAGATTCTACCGGAAATGGGATATGTAAGACCCGGTTTCGTAGTTGTTGGAACTGACAGCCATACCACAAGTCATGGTGCTCTAGGTGCCTTCTCATTCGGAATAGGAGCTACAGAAATGGCTTCGGTCTGGACACTGGGCACAGCTTTGAATGTTCAGGTACCTGCGACTATAAAAGTTGTTGTAAATGGCAAACTCGCTGAGAATGTGCTTCCAAAGGATTTAATTCTGCATCTTATTGGAATCATATCTGCAGAAGGCGCAAATTTTAAAGTGATTGAATTTCATGGGGAAACCATCAGGAATATGAGCACTTCCGGAAGATTAACAATCTGCAATATGAGTGTTGAAGCCGGTGCTACATCAGGTATAGTACCACCCGATGATGAAACAGTAAAATATTTGAGAGAGACTGCTGGTGTTACCGATGAGATTGAATTGGTCATTCCTGACGAAGATGCTCAGTACGAAAGAATCATTGAAATAAATGCAGATACATTAGTACCACAGGTGGCGTGCCCACATACTGTTGATAATGTAAAACCTATTACAGAACTATTGGGAACTAAAATTGATCAGATCGTTATTGGCTCTTGCACTAACGGCAGACTGGATGATCTTGAAATTGCAGCAAATATAGTTAGAAATAAGAAAGTTGCGAAGGGAACCAGAATGCTTATCTTTCCGGCATCGGGTAAAATCTACCGTGAGGCAATGGAGAAGGGCTATCTGATGGATTTGATGACTGCCGGAGCAGTTATAGTAAATCCCGGTTGCGGTCCTTGCCTTGGAATACATCAGGGAGCTCTTGGAAATGGAGAGAAGGCACTATCAACTACAAACCGCAACTTCCTTGGAAGAATGGGCAATCCTGATTCGGAAGTTTATCTTTGCTCACCTGCAGTTGCCGCCGCCAGTGCTTTAACCGGAGTAATCACAGATCCAAGAAAGGAATTGAACTAATATGTCAAAAGTAATATATAAACTCGAAGATGATATTTCTACTGATATTATTTATCCCGGCAGATTCATGGCAACTGTTCTGCCTTCGGAGACACCTCAGTTTGCTTTTGCCGATAGCAAAGAATTAAATAAAATGCTTATCGATGGGCAAGTTCCTAAAGAAAGCATAATAATTGCCGGAAAGAATTTCGGTTGCGGATCCTCGCGAGAACAAGCTGTGTCAACACTTAAGGGATATGAGCTTGTTATTATTGCCCAGAACTTTGCCAGAATATTCACTCAGAACAGCGTCAATCTTGGACTGAGAACTGTAGTTTGTCCCGAAATCGATGCTGATGAAGGCGATGAGATTGAAATTACAGATGATAAAGTCATCAACAAAACAAAGAACAAGGAATTTGGGATTATTCCACATCCAAAGTCAAGACAGGAGATCATTGATGCAGGCGGATTGATAGCATATACACGAAAGAGATTATTAGCGAAATAGGATTTAATGTTATCGAATATACAATTGTATGGGGTCAAAATTTTGACCCCATATTTTTTTTGCTTCGAAGATGCTGAAATTGAATAACAGCAGGTGAAACTCGTGTGGATGTTACAAAAAAAAGGAGCTGACTCGCATCAGCTCCTTTTCAATAATAAGATTGACACTCTTACAGTATAAATTTACTAAGGTCGTTGTTCTTGACGATATCGTCCAGTCTTGCCTTGACGGTAATGTCATCTATAGTTATTACATTGCTTTCAATATTGTCAGGTGCATTGAAGAGATGCTCCTCGAGCAATGTTGTGAGTATAGTGTGCAGACGTCTGGCACCGATGTTGGTTACATCCTGATTAACAAAAGCGGCAGTTCTGGCAATCTCCTCGATTGCGCTCTGCTCGAATGTCAAAGTGATTCCCTCTGACTGCATCAAAGCTGTGTATTGCTTGATAAGAGCGTTTTCGGGGAATGTAAGTATCTTTATGAAATCTTCTTCTGTTAAGCTTTTGAGCTCAACGCGAATGGGGAAACGTCCCTGTAACTCCGGAATCAGGTCTGAAGGCTTAGAAACATGGAATGCTCCCGAGGCTATGAACAGGATATGGTCTGTCTTAACCGGACCGTAGCGAGTGTTAACGTTTGTTCCTTCGACGATTGGCAGAAGGTCACGCTGAACGCCTTCGCGAGACACTTCCGGTCCTGAGCCTGAGGCTCCTCCACGCGATGCAATTTTGTCGATTTCGTCAACAAAGACGATTCCTGTATTTTCTGTTCTGGCTACAGCTTCTTTGACGACGGCTTCCATATCAATGAGTTTTTCTGCTTCCTCTTTCTCCATGAAAATTCTTGCGTCAGAGATTTTCATTTTACGTTTCTTGTGCTTCTTGGGCATAATATTGCCGAAAATGTCCTGCAAATTCATTCCCATTTCGTCCATACCGATAGGACCAAGAATCTGCATAGATGGAACTGAGTCAACCTGCACATCGAGTTCGATTGTCTTATCATCCAGTTTGCCATCTCTAAGCATCTTGCGGAATTTTTCGCGTGTTCTGGAGTTTTCTTCAAGTTCAGTATCGGTAGCAGTATCGAAGGATGGGCCTCTTACTACTGGTGGAATCAGTATATCAATGATTCTGTTCTCAGCGGCAATTTTAGCTTCCTCTAGTTTGGATTCTGTCTGTTCTTCTCGTACCATATTGACTGATCGTTCTATCAGATCGCGGATCATTGATTCTACATCACGACCGACGTAACCAACCTCTGTGAATTTTGTAGCTTCAACTTTAACGAAAGGAGCACCGGTCAGCTTTGCCAAACGTCGTGCAATTTCGGTCTTGCCAACACCGGTCGGACCAATCAGGATGATATTATTAGGCATGATCTCATCGCGCAAATCGGACAGAACCTGCTGGCGTCTCCATCTGTTCCTGAGGGCAATCGCTACAGCCTTCTTGGCTGCGTCCTGACCAATTATATACTTATCTAATTCAGTGACGATCTGTCTGGGTGTCAATGGATCCAAAGCAGATTTTTGAGTTTTCGCAAAAGTTATTACAGCATTTTTTTGTTCAGGAGTTAATTCGATTTCTTTCTCTTCCATTTACTTTCTCGGTTTATAATTCTTCTATTGTGATTGATTGATTTGTAAAGATGCAGATTTCGCCAGCAATTCTGAGCGATTCTTCGACAATTTCTCTTGCCGATAGATTTGTATGTTTCATTAAAGCTCTGCCTGAAGAAAGAGCATACAATCCGCCTGAACCAATTGCGATTATATTGTCATCGGGTTCAATAACGTCGCCTGTACCGCTGATTAGAAGCATTTTATTTTTATCAGAAACTATAAGCATAGCCTCCAGCCTGCGAAGATATCGGTCAGTTCGCCAGTCTTTAGCCAGTTCTATTGCCGAACGGTAGAGATTTCCGTTGAGAGCTTCGACTTTTTCCTCGAATCTCTGGAGGAGAGTGAATGCATCGGCTGTAGCACCTGCAAAACCAGTCATAATCGTATCGTTATAAATTTTCCTGACTTTTCTCGCAGAGTGTTTCAGAACTGTATTTCCGAATGAAACCTGACCATCGCCACCGAGTGCTGCCTTACCATCCTTGATAACTCCAACTACAGTGGTGGAGCGGACTATCGGGTGTAATTCATCATTATTGCTTTTGTTTTTCATGTTATCTCAAAATATGAATTAAGAATATGATAAGACTTTTTTCGGGGCTTTTAATTGTGAATTATCAGGATCCTAATACCTGCTTAGTGAATCACTGAATTATGCTTTGTCATCCAGAGCGAAGCGAAGCAACTAGTGTATTAACTAGTCTGATCTTTACTCCATTGATTTATGTGGTTCAGATGTCCAACACCTAGAAGGTGTTGGACATCTTTTCTGTCTTAAAAATTATGAACGTCACATAATTTCACTATTTACATTATAATTGTAAAACTATTAAATTTTTCCTTAAATTTGCTATAATATAGTTTAAAATAAAGTTATTAACTATGAAAAGCAACCTTCACGAATATCACCGTTTCCTCGATGAAGCAGGAGATACTACTTTTTATGGCAAGGGGAGAATTCCTATTATTGGCACTAACGGAGTTTCGAATGTATTCATAATCGGTATGGTTAAGTACAACGAGCCATTAGAACCATTAAGAAGAAGAATAATTGAATTCAGTTCAGGAATCGAGAGCAATCCATACTATAGAAAAGTGGCTAGTGTTTTGAAAAGAACCCGAAAAGGTAACTTCTATTTTCACGCTAAGGATGATCTTCCAGAACTCAGAAAGGAATTTTATGATTTTATTCTTAGCATTGATTGTACTTTTCAGGCAGTGGTCGGAAGAAAAGATATTTCATTGTTCGAAAAGAAACACAATGGTAAAGATACTGAATTCTATGCTGATTTACTTTCTCACCTAATCAAAGACAAATTTGCTGAATATTCCCGACTTGTGTTTAATGTAGCCGAAAGATCGAATAGCACTGCTATTAACAATCTGGAAGTGGGTTTGGATAAAGCAAGAAATAGGTTTCAGTCAAAATTTCCAAATAAAGAAATTAGTGCAATCATTTCATTTAATGTTCACAAGTTTAAAAATGAACCTTTGTTATCAGTCACGGATTATTTTTGTTGGTCAATACAGAGAATTTTTGAAATGGGAGAAACTAGATTTTATGAGTATATATTTGATAAAATTTCTTTAGTTATAGACTTATATGATAGTCAAAAATTCAATGAAAATATGAATTATTATAAGAAAGGAAATCCACTCACAGAAAAAAATAAAGTTAGTCCTCAATCATCCTAAGAAGGATACCCTTCGCCGGCATGAAGCCAGATTTCAGATGAAGCCGACTAACGTTACAAATTTAATCAATAAGAAGTAATAAACAATAAAATATTTTGCTTAATGAAACTTTTATTATTTCCAATCGTTACTACTACATAATTCATAGTTCACATTTTATTCATATTTTAATGAGCTTTTATTATGTTTAAGTTAAAATCATTAGCGTTAACATCAATCTTCCTTATTAGTGCAATTTTTGGTCTAAATGCTCAGGACACTTCTCTTAAGCTTAGCGATACAACAAAACAAGTCCTTCAATTGCCAACATCATATAATGTTAGTATAATCTACAGTAAACGCTATATTCCTAATTTTACTTCGATAATAGACAATTTCAAATTGGATGGTAATAATTTTTATGGTTTCTCCTTGTCTGAGAATATCCATTTAACTAACACAATATCACTTTGTAGTGAAGCCAATTTTCAGTTTGGGAATATGTTTGGCGATTTCGCTTCCTATGCCTCACTCATTCCTAAGATTGTTATTGGTGGTGGTTCAAGTTTTGATGTATATTTCGGTGTTGGTCCTTGTGGGTTGGGAGTTGAAAAGAATAAAATTATAGGTGGTTTGGGTATTGCTTCAACAGTTGGTTTTAATTTCAATCTCTATCGAGGTTTTGGTTTAAATCTGGGATTCCAATATGAAAGTTATTCCAAAGCAAGTTATAATAACTTTAATTTTGGAGTTAGTTACAGATTTAAATAAAATGTCGTATTTCTACAATATATCTAATCTATAATGATTTCTTGATCAAGTTATTTAATATTTGTAAATTTGAATTTTATTCCATTCCCATTTTTGAGGACTATATGCACAAGTACATTCTACAAAAAATTGCGTTTTCCTTATTCGCTTTGGTAATTTTTTCATCTCATTCATTCTCACAGAAAACAGGACAATATAACCAAACTATTACTTTCAACGGTGAGTCCCGTACAATATCAATGTATGTTCCTGCTGATTATAATCCTGCTAACAAATATCAATTAATGGTATGCCTGCATGGTTTAGGGGATAACAGCACTAATTTCAGAAATGCATTGATAAATTCTCTCAAATGGAATAACCTACCTAACACAATTTTCGCCTGTCCAGATGGTGGTAGTGACCAAAATAAAGATTTCTATTCTCCTGCCGGAGATGAGGAGATTATACCTACCACAATTGCTTTTGTTAGAGATTCTTTTAATATTGATACTACAAAAATAGTCCTCGAAGGCTTTTCATTAGGTGGTAGAAGTGCCCTTAAATATGGGCTGGACAATCCTACCAAATTCAAAGCGTTATTTCTTAACACTCCAGCAATGCAGGGACCAATGGATGCATTAAACTTAGCTCCTGTTAGCTTAATGTTCAATTATAAAAATGCTTCTAAGATTCCTATAGCAATAACAGTGGGTGAGCAAGACCTCTATTCGTTTATAATTCCCTTGACGCTTGATAAATTAATTGAAAACGATTGCAAGGTTATATATGTGGAAGTTCCGGGAATGGGACACTCTATACCCGGGCAGACTTATACAGGAAAATGCTGGAATTTTCTGGAAAATCCTCCTGAAAATCAATATGATGTAGAACTCAGAAGAGTTGATGTACCCGAGCGTATCTGTAATTCAACCCGAGTACCGAAATGTAAATTTAGAAACCTTGGCTCTGAAACCATAACTTCAGCAATTTTCGAATTCAATTTTAATGGAATGACCAAGGATTATACCTGGACCGGCAATCTTCTGCCATTCCATAACGCCACACTGAATATTCCTGAATCAACTTTGAAGGATGGTGATAACGATTTTACATTTACAGTAAAAGAGTTGAATTCCGCCAAAAATGATACAATACCTGAAAATAATATTATAAGCGGCAGATGTAAAATGTATGGTACAAGAAATTCACTGCCATTAGTCGAAAGCTTCGAAGACCCAACAAATTTTCCTGCAAAAGATTGGTTTACTAAGACCTCAGGAAATCTCTTCAGTTGGGATCAGGATAATAGCTCCAAAAAATCAGGGTTATATTCAATAGCAATGTTCAATTCAGCTCAATTGTTCTATAACCTTGGGATGACTGAGGAATTACATTCCCCAATCGTAGATCTGACCAAAATCCCAAAGCCGCTTTTAGTATTCGATATAGCATTCAATTATCTGCACTACACTCCTCCGCAAGTCCAGATTGAAAGAGACTTCACAGATACATTGGAAATTTCGATATCAACTGATTGCGGTGTAACTTATGAAGTGTTATATCGGAAAAGTGGTGCGGATCTTGCCACAGCAGAATCTCCTATTTTAAATGCACAAAGTCTCCAAGGCGAGATATTCTATCCATCAGATGATGAATGGCGAAACGATGCTATTGATTTGAGCAGCTTTGCCACACAAGACAATGTTTCATTCAGATTCAGCTATATCTCGGGGTGGGGCGGAACAATATATCTTGATAATATTTCCATTGTAGACAAAAATTTTGAAAGTATAGAATTAGAAACTCCAAGCTCAATCGGAGTTTATCCTAATCCAGCAACAGATTTTATTGAAATATCCGTAGGGGCGAACGGACCTTCGCCCTTACAAATCTTAGATATTTATGGTCAAACTGTATTGACTGTAGGGGCAATTCATGAATTGCCCCTACGGGTAGATGTCTCCGGTTTGGCTCCAGGGATGTATTTTGTTAGGATTGGAGATCGAGCAACCAAATTTGTGAAGTTATAAATGCCTTTAGAACTCCCTCTCCAAGAATGGAGAGGGTCGGGGTGAGGTTGGCACATGATTCGAGAAGATCCAAATTATAAACCCCCTTAATCCCCCTTGGAACAAGGGGGAGACAAAGCCAACCGCCGCTTCGCCTGTATTCGCATCATTTTTCAAATGGGATTCAAGGGATTCTCGGGAGTTGGCATTAATCCAGAGTGAATATTGATTCCTACAGTACTAATTCAATCGATTTCGTAGGTCATGCATCCTTGCTTGACCACTCCATAATGAACAAACAAGGATGTTTGTCCTACCAGAGAACTGCGAAACCCCTTAATCCCCCCTTGGAACAAACAGGGTTGGGAGCCCAAACGGAAATATAAATACTTACTCCCGATTCATCCAATGACAAGGAGTCATCGGATGAGTAATAGATAATCTGCCCAAATAAATTACAACTCATATCTCGCTTTCAAAGGCATGTCACAAACTTATCGTGATATTTATAAAATTGCCGGGATTTAATGAAATAAAATGAAATATAACAAGCGTATATGATAACCCTTTTCGATAAAAATGTTTAGACAAAACTAAAAATAAAAAATTTCTTCCTTTTTAATCCGAAAATTTCTTATTTTTACATTTGAAAAAGATAAAAAGGTCTATTTTAAATTAATTTTTCGTTTAGTTCTTTAAATTATAACTATAAGACAACGAATCAAATGCAAAAAACGATAAAAGTTATCATAGGAGAAAAAGAATATTCACTGCGTGGTGAAGACATTGATCTTATTAATTCCGCGGCAACTGAGGTTAACAGTCAGCTCGAAGCCCTTAGAGGCAAATCTAACGAACCTGTAGCTAACTTGTCATTAATGGCGGCTCTTAACATTGCAGAAAAATATTACTCAGTCCAGAAACAATCGGAAATTGATCTCAGCTACCTAACTAATGAATTGGATAGTATGGTTGCCTACTTAAAGAAACCGGTTGAACAAATTCCTTTGAATATCTGACACCAGATCGAATCGTTTTTTTACATCTGTTCGAATTGCCTCAGGGCATATTAATCACATATAAAGCCACGCTGATTATCGTTGTCAATCGAGTGAAAGAACCGTTAAGTTTAAAAACTATAAGGTTCAGTTATTGTCTATAAATAGCAGGCCTCAACCAGAAATGGTAGCCGAAAGGCTCAGTGGAAGCTAAATATCTGCAGGCTGGCCTAAACGTGTTGAGTTGGGTTCTTTTCCAACTCGAGTTTTTTTAAACACCAATGATTTTTAGTGTGGCTCTTTTTATAAGAACTTAATTGAAAAACAGCTATATATTATACAGAAAGGTTTAAGAAGTTTTTGGAGCAAAAGCTTAGAAAGGTAAAGAAATGAATGAAATGATGATAGTTCTGCTCAGTATAGTAGGACTTGTCGTAGGATTGATAGCCGGTTTTGCTATAACGAATTTTGCTGGGAACAAGCAATCGGCAATGAAGGTGAAAGAAGCGGAACTTAGTGCACAGAATTTAATCAAAGAAGCAGAGAAAGAAGCCACCAATCTAAAAAAGGAAAAACTACTCGAAGTTAAAGAGGAATGGCATAAACGGAAACAAGAATTTGAAAATGAAGTACAATCAAGAAAAGCTAAAATTCAGATACTTGAAAAACAGATCAAATCGCGTGAAGATGCAGTAGAACAGAAGCTTGAACTGATAACAAAGAAAGAGAAACAACTACAGGGATTTGAAGATGAGCTAAAGAAAAAGGATGATAACATCAAGCTGAAATATGCAGAAGCTCAAAAGGTTGTCGATCAGCAACTATCTAAATTAGAATCTATTAGTGGCTTAACAAGAGAAGAGGCAAAGAAAATCCTGGTTGATAATCTTGTGAATGAAGCAAAGTCCGAAGCAGCAGCTTATGTGAAACAAATTAGAGATGAAGCTAAACAAAACGCACAAAGGGAAGCAAAGAATCTGATAATTGATGCTATTCAAAGAACAGCCTCAGACCATAGTGTCGAAAGTACTGTGTCAGTTGTCAGCCTCGAAAGTGACGAAATGAAAGGTAGAATCATTGGTCGTGAAGGTAGAAATATCAGAGCATTCGAAGCCGCTACCGGCATTGATCTGATTATTGACGATACTCCGGAAGCAGTCGTAATCTCAGGATTCGACCCATTCCGCAGAGAAGTTGCCAAAAAGGCTCTTCAGAGATTGATGGAAGATGGCAGAATCCATCCTACAAGAATTGAAGAAGTTGTAGAAAAGACTAAAAAGGAACTTGAAGAAGAAATATTCAGAGTTGGCGAAACTGCTATAATTGAATTGAATCTTCACAATTTTCATCCTGAATTAGTTCGCCACGTTGGTAAGATGAAATACAGATCAAGTTATGGTCAGAATTTGCTGAATCATTCAATCGAAGTCGCAACTCTTTGTGGCATTATGGCTGTTGAATTAGATCTCGATCCGAATATTGCAAAAAGAGCTGGTATTCTTCATGATATAGGCAAATGTGTAGATCAGAACACAGAAGGTCCACACGCACTTATAGGATTCGAGCTTACTAAGAAATTCAAAGAGTCTCAGACTGTCTGCAATGCAGTTGGAGCTCACCATGAAGACATAGAGATGGAAACACCTTATGCCGTTCTCGTTCAGGCTGCCGATAGCATTAGTGGTGCACGACCTGGAGCAAGACGCGAATCTCTTGAGAATTATGTAAAGAGACTAGAAAAGCTCGAGACACTTGCCAACAGCTTCGAAGGAGTTCAGAAAACATTTGCAATCCAAGCCGGTAGAGAAGTTAGAGTTATCGTTGAACCCGAAAGAGTCGATGATGTTTCGGCAGATAATATGGCAGCAGAAATTGCAAAGAAAATTGAAAATGAAATGGAATATCCCGGACAGATTAAAGTTACTGTTATTCGCGAAAGAAGAAGCGTTTCTTTAGCGAAGTAAATGATAGAAATGTCGCAAATAAAGGGGAGGCTTTGCCTTCCTTTTTTTGTTTTGGATTGGGGCTGTCAGTCTTCTTTGCTTTTCATGTAGAACAAAGCGAAGCATCCGGCTGTATTCCTTGTCTGAGCTACGATACCATGATTGAGACTTTCAACTCTCCCCTATCGCCTCCTAATTTACATCAATGATTGAATATATTTAAATATTGCTTTTGAAGTAATTGCATTAACCCGGATTACGCATTAGAAACAATCAATAATAATTATAAATCTGCTTCTAGTCTGTCATTCCTGCGATCACGAAGTAACAGCGAAGCTAATGCAGGAATCTTTTTAACTAAGAAAGGAATAGATTCGCTACGCAGACCTTCGGTACCCGTATGCACGGAAATGACACAAATGAACAGTGTTTTCAATGAATAGATAACTTTCTAATGCACAATTCGGGTTTAAAATAAAAAAAAGCAGATCTGATACATCTGCTTTTATAAAGCGGTAAAAAAAGACATCTATTAAAATTGTGTTTTTACGGGATTAAACAAATAAACATCAGAACCGCATAAAATTTTATAAAATATTTAATTTCTTACTAATTTCTTCATTATAAGCTCATAAGCGTGCTTGACCTGCTTGTCAGTAACAAAGTAATTCTCAATTGCCTGGCAGGAGTGAAGCACTGTTGAGTGGTCTCTTCCACCAAAATTACTACCGATACTTTTTAGAGATAATTGAGTCATCTGTTTTGCTATATACATACACATTTGGCGAGCTAAGGTTACTTCATGCTTTCTTAACTGAGATTCGATCAAATCTATGGGTAGATTATAATACTCTGCAACAACAGCCTTAATATCGCTCATAGTGATGACTTTAGGTTCGTTTCTGGTAACTCCCTGAACAATTTCGCGTGTAAGTTCGAGTGTTAATGGTCTGTTGTCAAGTGTAACTCTTGCTATCAAACTGATAAGTGTACCTTCCAGCTCACGAACGTTAGTTGTAACATTCCTGGCAATATAGTCAATAATCTCATGAGATAAATCCAAGCCTTCATCTTCGCTTTTTCTGCGAAGAATTGCTGTTCTCATTTCGAGGTCAGGCATTTGGATGTCAGCGGTCAAACCCCACTGAAATCTGGAAATTAATCTTTCGTCAACATCGCGAAGTTCTCGCTGATGTTTATCACTTGTTAAAATGATTTGTTTGCCTGCTTGATGTAGTGCATTGAATGTATGGAAGAAATTATCCTGTGTTTTTTCCTTACCGGAGAAGAATTGAATATCATCAACAATAAGAACGTCTGCCATTCTATAGTAATATGTAAATTCATTTACTTTATTGTTCTGGACAGCATTCAGATAATCCATATAAAAGCGTTCACTGGTTGTGTAGGCAACTCTAATATTGCGATAGCGTTGAATTACGTAATTACCGATTCCCTGAACAAGATGGGTTTTACCCAGACCTGTTTTACCATAAATAAATAATGGGTTGAAGCTGTTCTTTCCGGGTTTTTCACAAATTGCCATGGCGGCAGAAGCCGCAAGCTGATTGCTGTCGCCGGTTATATAATTTTCCAGTATATATCTTGGATTCAGAAATGATGGTAATTCCTGAAATGATTCGGGAGCAGCTGTAAAAGGTAATGTTTGCTGTGATGTTGCCGGAGGATGCTTCAAAGCCGGAACTTTAATTGTTCTCATTTCTAATGAATCGCTTTGCCCATCGACAACAACATTATATTTTAATTTAGCATTGGCTCCAAGAATTTGAGTTAATGTCTTACTCAAAAGAGGATAGTAGTGTTCTTCTATCCATTCGCAGAAGAATTGGCTAGGAACTTGAACAGTTAGTTCAGAATCAGCAACAGAAATAGCAACTAAAGGCTCAAACCATGTACGAAAAACCTGAACTGAAACATTGTCTTTAATAATGTTAAGACAGTCGTTCCAGAAATTTTCAGCCTCACCGTTTGTATTTTGTTTTACTGATTCTTCATTTATATCTATTGTATTCTTTAAATTATTTTCTTTAGCGTAATTAGTATTTTTAGACACTCCGTCCTCCATTGATTCAGTAAAAAGTTAATCTTAAATATAATATCAAAAGTAACTAGACTTTGAAAACAAAATTGAAAAAAAATTTGGTATTAGTAAAAATGTTAATAACATCTTAAAACATCTATTTTCAACTTTCAAAAACTTGGTGATGTAAAAATTGACAATTTTTTTTAATAACACAAGAATTAAATTTTTTTAAAATAAATTATTTCTCTTGGATTTTTTAAGTTATTGGATTTTCAATGTCTTATACTAGAGAAACTATATTCCTCATAGCTAACAATTATTTTTATTCATTGTAACTATATTAATATTCAATGGTTTTTCTTGTTTGTAAGAAATTTCAGTTTTCAACGTCAATATAAATGATAAATATTTGATAGATTTTTTTAAGCTCTAAATCCTAGATAATCAATTATGTATAAATTTTCAGTTAATATTAAGTTTATGTTAGTTCTATTGTCATTATTTTTTCTTGCTAGCTCGTTAAAAGCTCAGTGGGATAAAATTTTAAATATCCCTGCTCCATTTCATGACAATTTCTACCTGGAAATTTGCTTTCTTCCGGACGACCCGAATTATGGTTGGATTTGCGGATATCAGGGTATGGTAATTAGAACAACTGATGCCGGCAAGACGTGGGCAGGCACTCGTATCGGAGGAGCTGACCAATTGGAAAGTGTTCACTTTACCGATAAAAAAACCGGTTATGTTTCCGGTGTTGGAACTGATATTTATAGTCGCGGTGTTATCTTCAAAACAATTGATGGGGGCATTACATGGAGAGATGTAACACCATCCAAAAGAAGAGATATTCTTTGGGGTAATTATTTCTACGATAGGAATAATGGTGTCGTTATTGGAGGTGGATGCGGAGATACTCCTCAGCAATTCTTCAGAACTACTGACGGTGGAAACTCATGGAGCATGTTCGAAACCAAGCAGGGTGACAATGGATTGACAGATGTTATTCTTTATCCCGATGGAAGAGGCTATGCTACCAGCTCCGGTAAAATATGGTACAGTTCCGATGGTGGCTACAAATGGCAAATAACAATGGCTGATGGTGGTATTGACTGGCAGGAAGATCTTTGC
This sequence comes from uncultured Hyphomicrobiales bacterium, assembly GCA_964464375.1. Lineage (GTDB taxonomy): Bacteria > Bacteroidota > Ignavibacteria > Kapaibacteriales > UBA2268 > CAIOZA01. The sequence continues at coordinate 71,261 of CAYXFU010000006.1, read as the reverse complement.
ATATCTAACAATACCATTTTAGTTCCATGGGCTGAAGGTTGCAGTGGTGGCGGATACAATGGAGGAGTAAGAACATCAAGAAATTTCGGTGTATCGTGGACTGATTATAATACTGCTGTTCCTATGTTTGGTGGATTTTTACTTGATGATATGCATGGATGGACCTGTGGGTGGGGTGAGAGTATTTATTATACTTCGAATGGTGGTTTGAATTGGACTCTGAGAAATTGCGGTATTGAGCCTGGAACTTCTCTTGACGACTTTTATTTTTCTAATGATACCACAGGATTTGTTTGCGGACAGGGTGTTTATGCCTTTGCTTTACCCAAAATGGTAATAGCGGAGATTCTGCCTGTTGACACAGTGTCATGCGATGGTGATACCATCACACTTACTTCTAAGGATGAGTTCAGGCATTACGAATGGTCAACAAAAGAATCAACAAGATCAATCAAGGTTACTAAGTCTGGTACTTACACTTTAAAAGTTTATAACTCGCGTTGCGATACTGCTATTCCTAAGTCAATTACTGTAAGTATGGATTCAAAACCAAAATTAGATATAACAATTAATGGTAAAACAACATTTTGCGAAGGGGATTCCCTCTTGCTAACAGCACAGACTGATGCTCTTTCTTTTATTTGGTCAACTGGAGAAACAACACAATCAATTATGGTTAAAAAAAGTGGAAAGTATAAAGTAACTGTTGCTTCGCTATACAAATGCACTTCATCCAAAGAAGTCTCAATTACTGTTGTTCCGCTTCCAAAGCCGAAATTGACTGTTAGTGGAAAGAATTCATTTTGCGAAGGTGATAGTGTAACAATTTCTGCTAATCCACTATTTCCGAAATATCTCTGGACTGATGGAAACGGAAAATCCTGGGAAACTACTCAGAATTCTATTATCGTTACATCAAGTGGCAAATACTCAGTCATTGCTTATAGTGCAGAAGGTTGTGTGGGTTTGAGCGATACCGTTGATATTATCGTAAGACAGGAGAGCAATAAACTGACATTTTCATATAAAATAGTAGATAGTGAATTTAGCCTCGATAGTACTTATTTCCCTAATCTTGTTTGTAAAGAATTAACAATAAACAACATAACAGATTCTCCGGTAACTTTTGAAATGCCCTATATTTTTCACAATATATCTTTTTCTATGCCTCAACATCAGTTTCCGATGACTATACTGCCTTACGATTCAGTGAAATTGATAATCTGTTTTTCACCATCTATGCTCGGATATGAACGAGACACTATTATTTTCAATGATATATGCAGTAATCATAATCTGCATCTTGTTGCAAAGACCTTAGCTAATATATATGGAGGCAATTCCCTTTGTGAATCAGAAATAGTGGCAACAACCAAAAAATTACCTAAAAAATATTTGTTTTCTACTTCTACCCCATTCCCCAATCCATCTAATACTTTCGTAAAAGTTCCTTTTAACCGTTATTCATTGGTTAAAGAAAGTGCTAATGAAACAGCTATCCTTCTTGATATTTTTGGCGTTCAGAAACTGACTGCCCAAAAACTTATTAAATCCGAAAATTATTTGGATGGTACCTATCTCACAATCGGTGAATTCAACTTCAATTTAGATAATATCGAATCAGGTTCTTATTTTATTCTTGTCAAAACCCTCTCAGGCGTTGATAATTATATCTTTTCAGTTATTAAATAGAACATTTCACAGAATTTTTCATTTTTATTTACAATAAAAATAATAATTTTATGACTTACATTTATTTAATGACCAATAGTCAGTTTTTAAATTTGATTCAGGAAAGGTATGATGACATTCAAAATCAAACGAATTTTCAATTTGACATTAGTTTCGATGATTCTATTTTATGGTTCTACAGTTATTGGATTTGCTCAGGCAAAGCAGTTCACACTGGAAGAAGCCATTAATTTAGCAGTAAAAAACAATGGAGACGCCCAGGTGGCGAGGCTCGTAGTCAAAAAGTCAGAAGCCGCTGTTAGTGAAGCTTATGGAACAGCTTTGCCCTCAGTAAATTTCAGCGCTGGTTACACTTACAATGTTTTAAAACCCGCATTCTTCATGACAAATTTTACGAATCCACAAAGTAAGGATTTGTTGAAAATTGAAATGGGTGGCACTAATCAATTTGCAGCAACAGCATCGCTTAGTCAGATTGTATTCAATTCAGCAGTATTCACTGCAATCGGTACATCAAAGATTTTCTATAATGCAGCTAAAGAAACATTCAAAAGCTCTATCACAAAGGTTGTATCAAACACAACAAAGGCATTTTATGGCGTTCTGCTTTCAAAAGAAGTAGTGAAAGTGTTTGAAACAGTAAAAGCTAATGCAAATAATAATCTCAATACTGTTCAGGCTTTATTTGCAGAAGGTTATATCCCTGAATATGATAAAATCAGAGCTGAAGTTGGCGTACAACTTATAGATCCGGAATTATCCGGAGCAAAGATGCGCTACGATAATGCTTTGAGCTTTCTTAAAATGGCATTAGGTATTGACATTAGAACTGAGATTGAAGCAGTTGGGGATATTTCGCTGGATGAAAATTTTAAAATGATTGAGGATTCGGTCAATAAAATGATCGGCAATCTCAACTATGATCTTCGTTCGCTGGATCTACAGAAGAAAGTTCTGAAAGATATAGTATCAATGCGAGAATCAGAGTACTATCCAACAATATCATTATTTGGGCAATATCAATACTCCGGTCAATCAAATACCTGGGATTTCGCATCTGCTACTGTCAAAAGTTCTGCAGTGGGAGTTAACCTTTCACTATCATTATTTCAGGGCTTCCAGTCAAATGCCAGAGTGCAACAAGCAAAGATTGACTTCATGTCATTGGATGTCAAGTATTCACAGCTCGAAGAAGCTATGAAAACGCAATTACAGGTTGCCTTCAACAAAATGACAGTTGCCCGCGAGAAAGTGAAGAGTCTTTCCGGTTCTGTTATAACAGCAAAACGTGGTTATGAAATTGCAGAGATAAGATACAAAGAAGGTGCCGGTAGTCAAGTCGAAATCAATGATGCATCTTCATCAGTAGTGCAAATAAATATGAATTATCTGCAGGCTGTTTATGAATATATTGATGCTGTGATTGATATCAAGGGTATTCTTGGTGATGTCCCCAATAAATATTTAACTGAATTTGATAAATAATACGGGTAAACATTAATGGGAATCGCGGAACGAAAATTACTCGAAAAAGAGAAACGCAAAAAGTCAATTCTTAAATCAGCCAGAAAGGTATTTAAGAAAGTTGGCTTCGAAAATACATCGATGGATCTGATTGCCGAAGAAGCACAGTTATCAAAAGGTACTCTTTATCTATATTTCAAAAGTAAGGACGATCTTTTTATAAATAGCCTACTTGAGGACCAGCTCATCACTTTGGATAATCTGTTTAAGCAGAGCGAGCAGAAGATGAGTTCGGTCGTTGATATTATTCTTGCATATACTGATTCATACTATGATTTCACAGAAAAATTTCCCGACTTTTTCAATTTGCTGGTTGGAATAAATTCATCAGAATCTCTGAATATTGAAAATCTATCCTTAGAAACTCGAGAAAAAATTCAGGAGTTGGAAAAAAGAATCTTTCTGGAGAGAGTCAGAGTCTTTCAACGTGGCATAGAAGAAGGTATATTTGAAGAGAAATTCAGTGCATGCTATGCAGTTACTCAACTTTGGGTATCGATAACAGGTGCTATTCATTTAAGCAAGAAGCCACAGCTGAATGTTATGTTCGAGAACATTAACACACGTGAATTCGTTAAAGATATAACCAAATTGTTTCTTATATCCTTTTCCAGATCAGAGGAGCTGAAGAAAGTATTTTTAAAAGATATCTGGAACAATGCAATAGCTCAGGCACCATCGGCAATACACAAATATATATCATTAGATAAATCTTTTGATGAAAATAGTAAAAGTCTTATTTGTAATTCACAAATGTAGTTTTTAAAAATTTAGTATTTAATATTTATAAATATTCAGGTTAATTAATATGAAATTAATAAAAAGTATCACAGGTTCTCTCTTCACTTTATCCTTGATAATCCTTGTAGTTTCGTGTTCGAAAAATACAAACACAATCGAAGGAAAAAAAGCTGAATTAATTAAATTAAAGGGTCAACTTGTTGACTTACAGGTAAAGGTAACAAAACTCGAGAAGGAAGTTGCCGAAAGTGGTAATGGCGGAGGCATACGGGATATCGTCCCTGTTGAAGTTAAAACAGTTACTCCCGAAACATTCCGTCGCTTTATAAATGTACAAGGGACTGTCGAATCCGATAAAGTTGCGACTATTTCATGCAAAATGGGTGGTCCGGTGATTTCAATACTAGTTCAGGAAGGCTCACTCGTAAAGAAAGGTCAGCTACTCTTACAGCTTGACGATGAGACTATCAAGAAATCAATGGAAGAATTGAAGACAGGACTTGGTTTCGCAGAGGATAATTATAACCGTCAGAAGCGACTTTGGGAGAAAAAGGCTGTTTCTGAAATGCAGTACCTTCAGGCAAAAAATGCTTACGACCAACTGGTTAACAGACTTGAGACTATGAAAAATCAAATCGACAATGCAAAAATATATGCTCCATTTTCCGGATATGTAGATTATATTTTCCCGAAAATCGGTGAAACTGTTATGCCGGGACAGCCAGTCGTAAAGCTGGCAGACATGTCCAATATCAAAGTTACTGCAGATATTTCAGAATCGTATGTTACTACAATCAAAGCAGGCACCTCTGTTTCGATTACTATTCCTGAACTAAATGAAAAAGTAGAAGGTAAAATAACCACTTCCGCCAAGGCAATAGATCCAAAGAATCGTACATTTAGAATAGAGGTTCAATTCAGTAAAACTCCACAAAATCTCAGACCTTATATGATTTGTGGTATCTCAATAAATGATGTTGCTAAGCAGAATTCAATAACTGCACCATTGTCTGCTCTACAGCGTTCAGGTGATAAGTTTTTCTTGTTTATAGCTGAGAATTCAAATGGCATGGTAGCCCGCAAGAGAATGCTTGAAACAGGGCTTACAAATGACACACAAATAGAAGTATTTGGTGGCCTTTCAGTCAATGACCAAATTATTACTAATGGATATCTTGATGTTTCTGATGGACAGAAAATATCAATCCAGAATGCGAAATAATTCATTATTAATTTGACTAAATAATAACTATTAGAAAATTTTAGGAAAAAAATGAGAAGATTTAAACCAACAGAATGGGTCATAGATAATAAGATACCTGTATATGCAATGACGATTCTATTATGTATTATGGGCGTAATCACATATATTAATCTACCTAAAGAGCAATTCCCAGATATTGTTATTCCGACTATTATCGTTCAAACGATTTATCCTGGTACTTCTCCGGGAGATATTGAAACATTAATCTCCAGACCAATCGAAAAACAATTAAAATCTGTTCAGGGCATTAAGAAGATAACAAGTCAGTCTATGCCTGACGTTTCAGTTGTGGTAGTAGAATTTCAGACTAATGTTAAGCCTGCTCTTGCTAAGCAAAGAGTTCAGGACGCTGTGGACAAAGCTAAGAATGATCTGCCGACTGATATGCAAAAGGATCCTGCAGTTCAAGAAATTGATTTCTCGGAGATTCCTATTATGTATGTGAATATATCCGGTGACATCGAGAAATATCGATTGAAAGAATATGCAGAGGATTTGCAGGACAAGATTGAATCAATGAAGGAGATAACTCGCGCTGATATTATCGGTGCTTTGGAACGTGAGTTTCATATTGACATAGACCTATTTAAGATGCAAGCTGCAGGACTTACCTTCTCCGATGTTGAGAATTCGATTAAAGGAGAAAATGTTAATATTTCGGGTGGTGAATATCTGGCCGATGGTGTGAGAAGGAACATTCGCCTTATCTCCGAATTCAAAGCAATTAGGGACATTGAGGAAATAATTATTAAACCCGGCAAGGGTAACATTGTTTACTTAAGGGACATTGCCAAGATAAAAGATGATTTCAAAGAACAGCAGAGTTTTGCAAGATTGGATGGAAAGCCGGTTGTGACTTTGAGTGTAATTAAGCGAAGTGGCGAAAATCTAATCGATGCTGCTGAAAAAATTCAAGAGATGGTTGTTGAGTTTGAAAATACTAAACTTCCAAAATCTGTTGACATCACAATTACAGGCGATAGATCTGTTTCCACCAAAAACAGTCTGGAAGACCTTATCAACTCAGTTATTATCGGTTTTATTCTGGTAACTTTAGTATTGATGTTCTTTATGGGCGTTCAGGATTCATTGTTGGTTGGTCTGGCAGTACCAATATCTTCATTCCTCGCAATTTTGATAATGCCGTCCCTGGATTATACATTTAACATGGTGGTTACGTTTTCGTTCCTGCTTGCTCTTGGTATAATTGTCGATGATGCAATAGTTGTTATCGAAAACACACATCGACTCTTTACTAAAGAAGGTATGCCGATCAGACAAGCAGCAAAAGCTGCTGCAGGTGAAGTTTTTGTGCCGGTATTAACTGGGACTCTAACAACACTGGCTCCATTTTTCCCATTATTGTTCTTCCCTGGAATTTCCGGTAAATTCATGGTTTATCTTCCTGTTATTCTTATACTAACGCTAACTGCTTCGCTTGTAGTTGCATTCTTTATAAACCCGGTTTTAGCTGCGGACTTCATGGGACGCGGGCAGCATCATGAAATCGATGGGCACGATGTCAAGCCAAATGATAAGCGATTACATATAATAAGTTTGACAATGATTGGTTTTGGAATACTTTTCCATCTATTAAATAGCCCTGCTGCAGGAAATTTCCTTATATTGTTAGCACTTCTTGGATATGCAAACAGATATTTTGTTACACCGATTCTCATTAAAACTTTCCAATTGAAAATTAGACCTTTGATGATGAATTCATACAGAAGAACTTTAACATTTTCATTAAAAGGAAAAAGACCTTACTATGTAATGATTGCGATGATAATATTGTTCTTCATAACGATTACTTTATTTGCAATGTTTCCTCCAAAAGTTAATTTCTTCCCATCAGCAAATCCAAATTTTGTCTATGTTTCGATGAAATTACCAATTGGAACTGATGCTATTGTTACAGACTCAATATCACAGATAATCGAAGAAAGAGTTTACAAGGTTATCGGCAGAAATAATCCTGCTGTAAAATCAGTTATCTGCAACGTTGGTATTGGTGCCGGCGATCCGATGAGCCCTGATAGAGCAGTTACTCCACATAAGGCAAAAATAACAATAGCTTTTGTTGAATCAAATAAACGAAACGGGTTTTCTACTTTACAATGCCTCGAGGATGTTCGTAAAAGTGTAGGGACATACCCTGGAGCTGAAATAGCAGTTGAGCAAGAACGAGGAGGTCCGCCAACCGGCAAGCCAATAAATATTGAAGTGAGTGGTGATAATCTCGAAGAGTTAGTACGAATAGAAAGATTGTTGAGAGATAACATAAAGAAATCGAACATTGAAGGTATAGAAAAACTGAATTCTGATTTGCAGGAAAATAAACCTGAAATAATTCTTACTGTGGATAGAGCCAGAGCTAATTACTATGGTTTGTCCAGTGGTTTTATCGGAATGTCGTTGCGTACTGCAGTATTCGGCAAAGAAGCATCCAAGTTCAGAGACGACAAAGATGATTACCCTATCATGGTGAGGCTTGATGATCAATACAGAAAGAACCTTAATGCAATACTGAATATGCCGATAACCTTCCGCGAAATGAGTTCCGGTCAGTTCAGACAAATACCAATTTCTTCAGTTGTTAAAATTAATTACTCATACTCTTTTGCAGGCATTACACGTAAGAACCAGAAGAGAACAATTACATTGACTTCGAATGTTCTGACTGGTTTTAATGCAAACAGTATTAACAGTCAAATAGAATCAATTGCCAAATCGTTGAATCTGCCTGAAGGATACGATATCAAGTTCACAGGTGAACAGCAGGATCAGCAGGAAGCCGCAACATTCCTGGGTACATCATTTATCATAGCTATTTTTCTGATAATGATTGTTCTTATTACTCAGTTTAACTCGACTGTCAAACCGATAATTATCATAACTCAAGTTATTCTAAGTACAATAGGTGTGTTCCTTGGATTTCTATTATTCAGGTTTACGTTCTCGATTGTAGTTACCGGTGTGGGTGTTGTTGCTCTGGCTGGTATTGTGGTCAAGAACGGTATTGTGTTGATTGACTTTATTGAAATGATTCATGGCGACAAAGCAAGAATAAGACAATCTATTATTGAAGGTGGAGTTGTAAGGTTCAATCCTGTTACCCTGACTGCTGCCGCAACTGTACTAGGGGTTGTTCCTTTAGCCATTGGTTTCAACATCAATTTTGGAACTATGCTATCTGAACTTAATCCACATATTTATGTAGGTGGTGACAGTGCTGCCTTCTGGGGACCTTTGGCTTGGGCTATTATATTTGGGTTAACATTTGCCACATTCTTGACTCTTGTTGTTGTGCCTTGTATGTACTTTATGCAGTATGCATTCAAAGTAAAATATGCAAGAAGAAAAGAATTGAAAGCTTACAGAAAAGCAAAACTCAATGCTTAATAACACTTTTCATCTAAAATCCCTGACCAAAATCAGGGATTTTTTTTATAAAATAAATTCACTTAAAGAATCAAATATCAATATTCTTGAGGTGTAACAATAGGTTGTTCAAATAATTATTAATAAAAATTCACTTGTCTTTGTAAAATAAAAGACTTATATTGTAATTATCATAAAAAATGAGTGGGGGAATTCATGCACATGCACATTACTTTTGGTAAGCGAGATAATATACTATTGGTCATTCTGCTGGTAGTGTCTTTACTTTACGTAGATTCAGACTTATTGGCACAGAATAATAATATCACTAATAGTCAAGCAAACTCAAAAAAAACAACAAAGCAACCTAAAGATCTGAAATTATATCCTGATGAATATGCTGAGCTTGACGAAGTACCTCTGCCCAAATCAACAAAGGATGAATACGTTCTGAAGATTTTGGAGATGTCACGTCAAAAATATCTTCAGGCACTTATCCTTATTGAACGAAAGGATACAACGAATGCAACTAAATATTTCGAGGAAGCAATAACTCTGCTTAACCCTCTGGTTAGCTATCCCGGAATAGAACAAAACGATGATTTTAGTGACCTTGCGCAATCTATAATAGAAGATTACGAAAGTTTTGTTCAGGATATAGATAAGCTTGACGAAACATCCTCCTTGTTTATATTTAGAGATAAACTATTCGCTGAAATTGATGTTAGTAAATCAAATCAAAAAATTAAAATCCAGCCAATTCAAACTAACGCAAACGATAGTTTGAGTAAAGCAATAGCAGGAAAATCTCCCGAAAAACAATTCACAATTCCGATGGACGATAACGAACACGTTCAGAAGAGTATTGAATTTCTAACTCAAAATAAAGTTGGTCGAAAATTTCTCAAAAACTGCATGGAACGATATGGAAAATGGGGACCAATGATTAAAAAAATCATTTCTGATGAAAACATGCCTGAAGAAATGATTTATCTGGGAATGATCGAAAGTGCTCTAAATCCTTTAGCTGTTTCAAAGGCTAAAGCTGTTGGCATGTGGCAGTTCATACGATCAACGGGAGAAGATTATGGATTAAATAAAACCAGCTCCGTATGGATAGATGAAAGACGCAATCCCGAAAAGGCTACTCGTGCGGCTATGAGGCATTTACGTGACCTTTATAATGATCTTGGTAACTGGCATCTTGCAATGGCTGCTTATAACTACGGTCAGGGCGGTGTGCGTAAATCAATTGCAAAAAGCAGACTGACTAATCCCGATTACTGGGAGTTAAGACCTTTTCTTCCTAAGGAAACCAGAAATTATGTTCCTCTTTTCATTGCAACAGCTAAAGTTATCAGCAATCCAACAGAATATGGAATTAAGCCGGAAGAGCTTAACCTTATGGAGGAATTTAAATCTGAATCTTTCCTTTTAAAAGAACCTATAAGTGTTAAAGCACTTGCAAAATGTGCAAATCTACCTATAGATAAGTTCATTGAATATAATCCGGAATTAATTAGTTCTTGCACTCCACCAGACATGACTGAGTATAAGCTCAATTTACCTGAGGGTTCGTCTCAAATTTTCGCTTCAGCACTCTCTACACTTACACCCGAAGAGAAACAGCCATGGGTAACATACACAGTTGCTAAAGGCGAGAATATTACTTCCATTTCAAGAAAATACGGAATCACTCCAGAAGTTCTTGCTTCAGCAAATGCGATTACAAGTGTTAGAACAAAATTGAAATCAGGTACTACTCTTCGAATTCCACTCGAAAGTATCACACCTTCAATTGAACTGGCTGATCAAAAACCGGACAATCAGAAACAATCAGCACTATCCACAGATCCAATAAGTGTTGATACCCTGACTTCAGCTAATAGCCAGTTTATTACACACACTGTCGTCAAAGGTGAAAATTTATACAGTATTGCTCAACGTTACGGTGTCAGATTGACTGACCTCCGCAACCTTAATAATCTACCTTACAACCAACAGGAAATCGAAAATGGCAGAGAACTTAAGATTTCAATAAATACTACTGCTTCTGCTTCCAATACAACAATTAAGAAAATTACTACTCCAATTGTGGTCAAACATGTTCTTCGCAGCGGGGAAACTTTAGCACAGATAGCAGATGATTACGATGTTTCCGTTCAGGATATCCGCAAATGGAACAGGATTTTAGCTAATCCCAAGATCGGGCAATCCTTAAAAATTATTACATCTAATGTGAAAGTTAAAGATAAACCCGCAGATAAGGCTTACGTTTCAAGATTGGCTAATCCCAAACCTTCAAAGGCAAAAGAAATTGAAGAAAATATTAGCGCTAAAGACCGAAAAAAGCTGACATCACATAAAGTTCTAAAAGGCGAAAATGTAGGATCCATTGCCGCAAAATACGGTGTAACAGAGTCTGAACTCAGAAAATGGAATCCTAAGCTTATATCAGGGAATAAAATTCTTTCTGGGACTAAGCTCAAAATTTATCCAGATCAACCATCCAAAGGTAGCTCTGTATCTCAATCAAAAAAAGTTAATAAATTACCTAAATACTACGTGGTTCGTAAAGGTGACACAGTTAAAGAAATTGCTGATAAATTCGGAGTATCGATTACATCACTAAAATCAAAAAATAAAAAATTAAGCGAAAAATCAATACAAAAGGGACAAAAGATAAGAATTCAGTAATCTTCTAAATTTTAACAAAAGCTATCCGATATATGACATGTCAGATAGCTTTTTTTTTAAAAAGTTTTAGTAAATGTATGTATAAAATGGATGATAAAAAAATAAAAATACTGGTAGTTGATTCTTCAATCGATACAGCCAAAGTTATTTTTGATGCTCTCAAAGAAGTCGAAGGATTTGAACCAATTTTCTATACAAACAAGCTTCATGATGCTTTTGATATAGTCCAGACTAAAAAACCCGACGTAATGATTCTCGATATTGGCATGCCTCATCTCGAAGGACTTAATTTGTTAAACCAAACTATGTTAATCCAGCCAATGCCTATTATAGCTACGACTTTCCCTACTCAGAAGGGTAAACTTGATGTTATTAAAGCAATGGAACTCGGTGCATTCGATTTTGTCTCTAAGCCTACCTCTTATCTTACCTTTACTATTGATGATCTTTTGCCTGAACTCGTTCTGAAGATCAAAACAGCCTGCACAGCGAACATTGACAATCTGAAACGAATAATTAGCAGAATGCAGTTCCCGGACGATATTGTTATAAGTAAAGTTACTTCCAAAAAGATTATTGTTTTCTCAGTTGGAACAGGATCTCTTGAACCATTCAGAAAATTTATAACAAGCATTCCGGCTGATTTTCCATGCATGATTGCCATAATTGATATGCCCCATGGATTCACAAAAGCTTTTGCCGACAGGCTGAATCAAGCGACTGTGCTGGAAGTTAAGGAGGCAAATGAGGGTGACGAACTGAAACAGGGACGGTTGATAATAGCACCCGGAGATTTTCACGTAAAAGTCATCGACCAAAAAGGTAAATACTGCATTGAATGTTATATATCAGAAAAGGTGAACGAGAAGCGTCCTTCTGCTGATATTCTCATGTTTTCAGCCGCTGAAAATCTTGGAAAAGACTCGATGTCCGTTATGATGTCCGGTGTTGGTATTGATGGCGTGATGGGAATGAAAGCTATCAAAACTGCCGGTGGAGAATCACTTATTCTCGATCCAACTGATGATATTTTGCCGGATACTATTAATCGTGTTATGGCATTCGATGCCCACTCGAAAATGACAAAGTACCAGGATATAATCTCCACAATTGTCGAATTATTATAGCCTACTTTTAGTATTGTCTCTCTGAGCGATGAGAAGAGTCCAGTTTAATACAAATATCGAATATCGAACACCGAAAATCGAATGTAAAAGGAAATAAAAATTATATAAATCATGTATTGTAGGATTAATTGCATGAATCCTGTATGGTTGAGGGCACATGCAATGTGGCCCTACCGGAATCGTGTGCCAACCTCACCCCGACCATCTATATGCTTGGATAGGGAGTTCTAAAGCCATGTTACAACTTTATAAATTTACTTACTTTATCCCCGATTCTAACAAAATAGATGCCGGTTGCTAAGCCAGAAACATCGACTCGGAGGGGTTCAAGATTTTGAACCCCTACAGACAATACAGTTTGACCATAAATATTTAAGATTTTGATGTCTAAGTATTCAACCCCATGCTTAAGCATGGGGTTGATGACAGATATTTCAATGAAATCCGTTGCTGGATTGGGTGTTACAACTATCTCATTGCTCCGTTTTGAATTTTCTTCCACTGAAACAAATCGTTTCCTGGATCTATAAAGACCTCCGTTTTCAACAGCAATGAATATATATCCATTGGGAGAAACAAATATTTTAGTAATCGGATTATTATAAATATAATGAAAAATACCAGTATTTAAGGTATCCCAGTTTAAACCTTGATCAGAAGAAGTATAAAAGATGTATTGATCGTTCCGACCATTGTAATAATAGTAATTGTCCAAGGAGTCAACAAAAGCGATTGGAAATTTTGTATCAGGTAATTTATCTTTTGACCAAGATAATCCATTGTCTTTTGTTGAATACCCACATGAAGAAGTCCCATAAGGCTTTCGTTTAGTAAAATTAATAGATTTAATTCCATTCATGCAACTAATATCAAACCCACTACTAAATAATACACTACTCCAAGTTTCACCATCATCAGTGGACATTGAAATTTGCAAGGGAGGGCCTCCCGAACCAAACAAATACCCTTGATTGTTTAAAGTAAAATAGTTTGAACCAATAGCATCTTTATAAAGATTCCATGTTGTCCCATTATCTTTTGAAATAAATATATTATTCCCTCCTCCATCTCCTGCAAAAACATATCCTTTATTATTAATATATAAGTCATTAATAGGTCGTGGGTTAAAATTTAAATTCATTATTAGACCTTCTGTAAAAATTGACCAACTCGCACCTCCATCTGTTGATCTTGCGACACCAATTCCGTTGTAATTTCCTGAAGTAAAAATATCACCTTTATTACTTAAAGTAATGCAACTTAAAAGGAAACCAAATAAACCTGAAGCTTCCCATGTCTTCCCGTAATTTTCAGATTTATATACACCATTATAAGTAGCACAGAATACATTCTCCATTTCATCAAATGCTAAATCCTGAATATTGATTGCGTTTAATCCTTTATTAGATAAATCCCAGGTTAATCCTTTATCTATAGAGATATAAAAACCATTACCGGTTGCATAAACTGTATCTCCATTTCCATGATATATTTTTTCAAAATAATATATTTCTTTATCAATACTTCTCAAATTATATATTCTATTCCATGACATTCCATTATTACCACTTAAATATATCGACTCAAGTCCTAAAGCTAATATTTCATTTGTTGAAATTTTAGTTAAACATCTGATAGGCCCAATAATATTTGCACTTTCCCAATCAGTTCCTTTATTTTTAGTTATTAATATTCCATTTTCTGTTCCAATAATATAATGGCTATCACTAAATGTTTCCCAGCAATAGGCTAATTCTGGAATTTTAAAAATAATTTCCAAATTCAAAGAACTATCAATTTTGGCGATAAAATTATTCTTCTTGCGTGTGTATGTATCATAAATATTGAAACACTGATAAATTTTATCTTCAATTTTCTTTATATCACTTGTAAAAACTTGCGGATATTTTAATGAATCGAAATTGAATGTTTTTTTGTTGAAACTTTTACCTAGGTTAGTACTAGTGTATAAACTAAGTATTTCCTCTGATGAATTGTCACACCTACAAAAAAGCGTTTTTTGATTATCAAATATCAAATCAACTGGTGGATAAGTATTACAATGTATAACCTCCTTTTTGTTTATCCAGGAAATACCTCCATTTGTTGTAATGAATAATTCCCCACCTGACAAGTAACCTGAAGAAATAGCAATTATGCTATCATTATAAACACTAAAATGCTGCACAGTTCCATAATTAAATATCTGAATCCAATTCTTACCTGAATTTGTTGACTTAAATAGACCATTACGAGAACCTAAATACAAAGTATTCGTTTGTGAAATTACCAATTTTAAGGTTGTACCACCATTGGGACCGCCTATATATTCGAAGAAAGGCTCAGCAGCTTTGAGGGCTGATACAGAGATTAGAAATGTTAGTATGATGATGAGCTTTTTCATAAATTCTTAATATTGATAAAAGTATTTATTACAAAACACAATATAATACAAAAAGTTACATAGATTTAAGTATATAATTCATTTATTTCTGTTTATTCGTATTTGCTGTAAATTCTTAATTTTCAATTATCGATTAGTTTCAGCATTTCTCTCAGATAATCGCCTTTCCGGGTAAGACGTGACCAGCTGCAATGCTCCCAACCCAGGACTGTACCTCGCAGATAGCCATGATTGATCAGGTAGCGGGCACCGATATTGACCTCACGATCGCTATATTTTGGGATATAATTCATCTTCCCTGCCGCATTCTCAAGTATCCACAAAGCAAGCTCATCGCCGCTCTTGTGCTCTGGCGGCATGTCATCGTAAGTATTTGCTTCAAAATTAATATCGATTTTTAACATGTGTTTGCTTATTGTTTTTTTAAAATTATTCTAATACAAATGGATTCGCACCTTCGAGACTTTGTGAAAATTATATAACTTGTCATTCAGATGGAGCGTAGCGACTGATGAATCCAGGCTGTTTAACTGGAAAAGACGAATACATGGATTCTTCACTACGTTCAGAATGACATGCATTTTGTATGCGTAAAGACTGATGGATTCACGCTTTCGCGAGAATGACAGCCTGCAAAAATTATTAATTAACTGAATGCAGTGTCATTTTAACAACTCCAATTACATTCAACTCCATTTCCTTCTCGATTTTAACCGGTGCAAAATTTGGATTACCCGAAAATAACCATCTTCCACCATCGATTATCCTCAATCTTTTCACAAACAGCACTTTATTAAGCTCTGCCACGATCACACGTCCATCACTAACATCGGCTGTTCGATCAACAATCAGTACATCCCCGTTATGAATATCTTCCTCTATCATGGACTCACCTGTTACCTTGCAGATGAATAACTTATCAGGTGTAATTCCAATAAGATTTTCGATGGAGTCGGATTTTCCTGAAGTATTAGCAAAAATTTCTCTTGCTTCTTCCGGTGACATCAGCTCCGGTCTGTAAATCTCATCTACATAGAGGCTGCTAGAACCCATAATCAATTTATTGGCTATATAAGCAGCATCTTCCATTGCTGAAGTGTAGAGAGTCTCTTTATCCCGCTGATAACATTCTTCAGCAAGAGCTTCCAGCTTCCACTCTGAATAGCTCAAACCTAAATATTGGGCACTAAGAGTTGATTTCAGCATTTGATAAAGCATGTGATCGCTAGATTGTGAAAGAATATTTTTATATTCAACTCTTAGCATCGTCAGTCCTTACTTTCTGCAGATTTCTCCTTGAGAATTTTCAGTATGTCGCCTGCAGCGGCACTGTACTGCTCAGCTCTCATCAGCATTTCGCCTATAGACAGACCTTCAAGATTATTAATAGGGAGGACATTAGTAAGCCGGTTATTAGCCAATTTTATCTTTGCTTTCATAACTTTACCAGCTTCATTTTCAGCAAATATATCACCCTCACCTGTTAGTATATAAACAGGATTGACACCTCTGTGGTATAGGTTCACCAGCAACTGAAGCGATATAGCGGCACGTCCGTTCTCGTAATTCAGGATTCTGTCCTGAGTTTCGTCAAGCAGGTAAGCGAACTGCTTAGCTGAGAGCTTATCTCCCTCATTGAAGATATGTCTCACTTCACGTAGTCTGATGCCTGCATCTCTGATTAAATTATCCATATTTTAAATAAATAAAAATAATTTTGTGAATATGTATTTTCTGCTTATATTTGCAGTAGAATTTACATTGATTTTATGTAGTAATTACAATTCAAAATTAATGATTATTTCGATTATAAACAAATAAAAAACTATTACAGAATTTCAAAAAATTATATTAGGTGGAAAAAATGAGTAAGGGCATCAATCAATCGAATGAAACAGATATCTTCAACTTAGTTGGAGAAAAAGATTTAACACCAGATTTACAATTAATGTCTGACATTTGCGGATTAGAATCAGTGAGGCAGATGCTGCGTCAGTTTCCGGGAATGGGATTCTACATACCCAAACTCAGCAGACTGGATGGATTTGTTAGCCGCTATATAAAAGAAAACAAGGACAAACCGGTAAAGATCCTTGCAAAAGATCTGAAGGTATCAGAGCAATATCTTAAGAAAATATGTCGGGAAAGAAAATAAATCTATATTGTAAAATAATTAATAATATCCAATTGAATTAAACGTGATAACATAGATTATTCAAAAATATTTCGAAAGACGCAATATGAAATTAGAAGAAGAAATCCAGCAAACCACATTCAAAAGCGAACATCAGAAGCTTTTGATTAATATAATCTATACAGGAAACTGGATAAACCAGAAATCCGTTAGATTGCTAAAAAAACACAATCTTACTCCCCAACAGTTCAATATTTTGAGAATTCTACGCGGACAGAGACCTAAAACATCCACAATTATGCTTCTCCAAGCCAGGATGCTCGACAGAATGTCGAATGCATCCAGACTCGTTGATAAATTGCTTGGCAAAGGTTTTGTTGACAGACAGATGAATGATATCGACAGAAGACGTGTCGATGTTACCATTACTGACAAAGGTCTTGCTCTTCTAAAAGTGCTTGATGGCTTAGAACTGGATGATTTGTTGACGGCATTAACTGTTAAAGAATCACAGATGGTAAACGAACTGCTGGACAAAATGCGCGGTTAGTTTCTTCTTAAATAACAAATTTTTACGATTGATTCGTCTATTGCATTAGAAATCGATATTGAATAACTATGCTTAATGGTGAATTTATGAAACTGAACAACCTATCATTTATATTGCAAAGACTAAATGCTTTGTTTTTATTTGTTTTCAGTATGCTTCTACTGGGTTCATGCAGTAATACGTCTGAGCCCAGAGATGCACACCTGACACAGTTGAGTACTCTTAGAACTACGCCCGGATTCGAGTGGTTCGATCAGTATTATAATTCTTATACTCCAAATCTGATTAAGGTAAGTCAGATTTCTTCTCTACTAAGTCAGGATTCTTTATATTTCATCATGTTTGTCAATCCATCATGCGCATGTGTAGGTACTCAACAAGACTTTCCCGCTACAATGAAGGTACTTCAATCTGCCGGAATAAAGGAAACGCAATATGGAATATTCACAATGATTGGTGAAAGAGATAAACATCCTTACATGGATAAATATACCGTCAATAAACTGCCAAGCCTTTGCCTGATGGTTGGTTCAAAATTCAAATATTCGGTTATGGATTCATTAAATTATTTTAACCTGATTAATAATACTGCCTATACAATAGAAGATTTAGTACTAAAGGCATTACAATAAACATGGGATATTGGATATTGAAGAGCGATCCGGAATCCTACGGCTGGGATTCGCTTGCGAAGGACAAAACCACAACCTGGGACGGTGTGAGAAATTATCAGGCTAGAATCAATCTTAATGCTATGCAGAAAAATGACAAAGCGCTTATCTATCACAGCAACAGCGACAAAGCAATAATAGGTACGGCAAAGATAATAAAGGAAGCCTTTCCAGATAAAACAAGCACCGATGAAGGATGGGTAGCCGTAGAAGTTACTGTTGGCAAGAAGCTCAAGAAACCTGTAACTCTCTTTCAGATCAAAGCGGACAGCAGACTGAAAGACATTGGTCTTGTCAGAAATTCAAGATTATCAGTAATCCCTTTATCAGAACAAGAATACGAAATCATCACAGAGATGGGTTCCTAATAGTATCTGAGTTTTATTTAATTTTATGAGAAAAAAGCTAAAGATATATTTCACTGATTTCTGGCCCAGCTTTAACCTATCGGACAACTACTTCACACAATTATTAAACAAAGAATACGATCTAGAGCTAACGGATAATAAACCTGATGTTCTTTTTTATTCAGTCTTTGGTATTAAGCATCAATACTTCAACTGCAAGAGAATTTTCTTCAGTGGAGAAAATATCAGCCCTGACTTCAAGAACACCGATTTCAGTATTTCTTTCGATTATGAGAGGCACGAAGGAAGGAACATTAGATTGCCACTCTATGCCCTGTACGATGACGTGAGCAAGCTGTTAAAGCCCAAAAACACAGACGAGATCATAAGTCAGAAGACAAATTTCTGTAATTTTATCTACTCTAACCCAAACTGTGAGACGAGAAACAAATTTTTCAAGCAATTATCTAAGTATAAAAAGGTAGACTCTGCCGGCAGACTATATAATAATGTCGGGAGACCAATAAAGGATAAACTTAAATTCATGAGTGACTACAAGTTCACGATTGCATTCGAGAATGAATCTGCCAAAGGATATACAACCGAGAAAATCTTCGAACCGATGCTCGTGAACAGCATTCCGATTTATTGGGGCAATCCGCATGTTGATAAGGATTTCAATGCAAAGAGCTTTATCAACTATCATGATTTTAATTCTATGGATGAAGTAATAGAACGTATTATCCAGGTTGATCAAAGTGAAGACATTTATAGAGAATACCTCTCTCAGCCATGGTTTGAAGATAATAAAATCAATGAATTTGTTGATAACGACAAGATCAGGGTGAAGCTTGCAAATATAATCGAAGCACCAATCACACCAATATCCACCAGCTCCAAAATCTTCAGCAGCAGTCCACTGACCAGAAATGTTACAAAGTCAAAACTAGAGATTACCTACAGAATCAAGAAACTGATTAACAAGATCAGAATATTCAGACCATACAAACTGAAGATCAAGATTAATAAATTGCTAGGGAATTAGTTCACTCAGTTGAAAGTATAAAGTTAAAAGTAGAAAGTAAACAGAGAATGTGCTTCTAATAACATGGAATAAAATAATTTGTTATTCTGCTCGTAAATTATTTTTTGAAACAATCATAATAACTCATGCAGACATTACCAATTTTAACTCAATACGAACAGCTTCCCGATATTTACAAACAGGAGGCAAATGATTTTATTGAGTTTTTATCTAATAAAGCCAACATAAATATTGAAGAGAATAAATCCCTTAAACGCAATGTTTTTGGTAGTTTAAAGGGCAAAATAAAAATGAGTGATGACTTTGATGCTCCCATCGCTGAATTCAAGGAATACACCTAATGAATTTTCTTTTGGATACTCATGCCTTGATTTGGGATTTGGAAGGGAATCCTAAATTAAGCATATTATCCAAGGATGCAATTGAAAATTTGGAGAATGATATTTTTATTAGTATTGCCAGTTTGTGGGAAATATCAATAAAAATTAAATTACAGAAATTGACATTGAATATTCCACTTATTGATTTGAAATCTCATTAAGACCAGAAAAGTATTAAAATTCTCCCAATTGTTTTTGAAGATATTTTAATTAATTCAACATTATCAAATCACCATAACGATCCCTTCGATAGGATAATTATTTCTCAGGCAATTAACAATCATTATCCGATAATTACTGCTGACAGAAATTTTTACAAATATGAGGTTGATATCTTCTGGTAGTAGAATTTTTCTTAATTTCTTGATAATTGCGACTTTTGTATTTGGGTTACTTCATTTCACTATAGATTGAATTGCCTCGTAAACCTGCTTGGGATGTAGATTCTCCATACATTCGTGTGTTTTGATAGGACATGATTTTGCTCCATGAATTGAGCATGGTTTACATTTCAGATCGGATAATTCAAGACTTATATCTTTCTCGCCTAATGGACCAAATCCAAAGATCGGTGAAGTCGGTCCAAAGATCGTTATCGTTGGAGTTCCGACCAACCCGGCAAAGTGAGTCGGGGCACTATCGTTAGTAACAAGAACCGAAGCCAGCGACAGCAAATGGAGTGTTTGCGGAATTGTGAGTTTACCTGCAAAATTGTATCCATTCTCCCCTGTTATCCTCTTGCATAAATCCTTGTCATCCTCTGAGCCTATTGAAACTACTGAAAACCCTTCGGACTTAAGCATAGCGGCTAAATTTGCGAAATGATATTCTTTCCATCTTTTGGTTTCCCAGACAGAACCGGGAGCCATAACAACCAGTTTTGCATTATCGGTAATTTTGTTCTGAATCAATAGAGATTCAACAAAAGATTTATCCCCGTCATGCACTTCAATTTCAACAGAAGAGCCGGATTTGATTATATCATCATAATCAGAAAAAGCCGTTAAAAGATCAAGATTACGATCAATTTCGTGATGAGTTTTGATATACTTAACCCTGCGACTATAAAGTATCGCCATCGAAGACTTGTCGAATCCAACGGAATAACGTGCCCCTGTCAATAAAGATACCAAAGTAGATCTTAGAGAACGATGAGGTGAGATAATGCAATCCACTTCCTGAGCTTTGAGATGTTGTGACAGGAACTTTATACCATCATAACCGCGACGTATGCCACGCTTGTCATAAGTAACAATGTAATCTATTGCTTTTGCTGAAATAGTCACGCCAGCGGCAACGGGAGTCGAGACAAAGCTAATCTGAATATTAGGATTATAATTTTTGATTGCCTGAGCAAGAGGTAATGTAAGAACAACATCGCCAAGGAAAGCTGTTTGAATAATACATATATGCCGAAAATCATTAATTGATGGTTTACGCATTATCTGTTCCTTTAGGAGGTTGATGTTTCCAACGCTTATGCATCCAAGCCCATTGATCGGGATGATCACGTATAGCATCTTCCAATGCTTTTACGTGACGTTTGGTGAATTCCTCTATCCCTTGTTTGTCGTATTGAAGATCATCGTGAGTAATTTGCGTTAAATCAACTTTATATGTGCCATCTGACTGTCTGACAGCAACACCAAAGACAACGGGTATCTTGAATCTCAGAGCTAGATTAGCCGGTGCCTCGAATGTAGCGGCTGGTCTTCCAAAGAAATCAACAAATATGTCTTTATTACTTGTTGCACTTTGGTCAACGAGAAGAGCAACAACATAATTCTTTTTAATTGCATTAACTATCTCGCGAGCGGCTTGATAGCGTGATGTAGTCATGTTCCCAAATTTAGTTCTCATTTTATACATATCATCACTCATATATTTATTGCGCTGTGGTTCCACTACCATAACTATTGGTATAGAAACCTGTATACCACCACCAAGTGCCAGGATTTCCCAATTACCATAATGACCGGAAAGCATCAGAATTCCTGTATTCTGTTGTTTCAATTTTTCTATTAATTCAAGATTATTAAATTTAATATAGCTGTTCAGCTTGGTTTTTGAAATAGTCCTTAGCAAGAGAATTTCGAGAAGTACTATCCCTAGATTTCTGAAACAACCGTTAGTGGTTTCATTTATCCAATTCGGAGATTTATCGGGGAATGCTTGAGTAAGATTGTCATTAGCAATCTGTACGCGTTTGGGAGCAATTATTGCAATCAATCTGCCTAAGAAACCTCCTAGCCGTGTTCTCATCTTGATCGTGAGGGCATTTGTCAGGAAGCTTAAACAAACCAAAAAGCCATATACTATGAAGTTAATAATTTTTTTCATGAAAATAATCAGTGATTTTCCTCGCTAATATCCACCGGAGGATTTTCGGGTTTTCTGTTCTATATATTGATCTTTCCAAGTATCATTTATGACTTCTCCCGTTGCAGTAGAATGTACCTGGAGATAACTACCATTGTTCGAGAAATCAATAAAGACAAACTGAACACCACCCTGAATTTCATCGTAATGCCAAATCTCATAAGCAGGTTGCTCCGCTTTTTGAGGAATCCGATCGATTGTAGTTGGATACTTATATTTGATTAATACTCTTCCCCTATCAGTCTTCCAGCCTTCCTTCAGCAACCCAATTTTATATTTATCATTTGCATAGTCAATCCTTTGCCGGAAATCTTCAAGAGCTTTATTGTAGAAAGCTGTAGTGTCCGGATTTCTCTTTTTCCAGAAAGCAAATAGAAAACGTTGTTTTGCAGAAGTTGCTGTACATCTTTCGAATATATCTTTTTCGTAATCATCAGTTAGCCACTTTATCTGCTGAAAGGTAGTTTCTACTTTCTCGGGTCCCATTGTAGAAAATTCGCTTCTTTCAAATGAATAACTTTCTAAGAAAGGAGTTAGTTCCTGAGGTTTGATGTCCGAATTGAGAATGTAGATTTTCTTTGTAGACGACACAGAATCGTCATCGAAATCTTTGGACATTACAGTAATACGATAAAAATAAACACCTCCACCAATCGCTTCAAGAGGAATTGATATAATGTCAACAAATGAATCTCCCTGAGGTTTTTTATCCCGCTCATATTTGAATACTTCAGAATTTGTAGCGTCAAAGAGCTGATAACGAATCTTTACGCCTTTTTTTTCGAATTTATCCAATCTGTATATTTCAGCATAAGAGTTCAACGGCTCCTTATTTGCCATGATCTCAGCCTTGGGATTTGGGATGACAAATAACCCTTTCTTTTTGAATGAATCACTCCAGTCAGCAGATTTATTCCGCTCACTTTCGATTGCTACTGATAACTGGATATCGCTGATATCAATCTTTGTTTGCCGTATCTTCCTTACATTAATATCCAGCTTTTTTGTAATATTATTCATCTGATTAGAGGAATCAGTGGCTGTGAGTATTAGCTTATATTTCCCTATCGGTATATTAAAGTTATAAATACCGGTGAAATCTGAAGTATAAACTTCTATAGGTTTGATTGAGAAAACAGGTTGTTCCCATTTAATAGAATCAATAACCTTATTTTCCTTGAGTATAAGAAGTTTCATTAGTACAACAGCACGAAACCCATTGGCTACAAGGCTATATTTAACAGAATTGTCAGGGAATGAATAATAAATTTCGCAAATTGATTTAGCATCATCAAGGTGAAATGTTGAGGCATCAAAATCAAGCTTTATCTGAGCTTCGGTGTTTGAAGCAATCAGAATAAGAGCCAATAAAATCACACTAATTGTATATTTAATCATCAAGAAAAAAGTTAAAATAAAAAAAATGCCGTTGCATTATTATACAACGGCAATTTAACCATATATTTTGAAATAAAGAATTATTTCATTTTAACAGAAACGCCTATTCTATTAACAAGACCGAGATTAACAGTCGGAGTTAATGAATAATCAAGTGCTCCATCTAATCCACCACCTATATATTTTATGCCAACGCCACCGCAAATATTGAATTGTGACTGACCAAATACATAACCACCGCGAAGAGAGAGTAGGTCATTCCATGTGTATTCTGCTCCGATGATGAACTGTTCGGATATATCCGACATAGTTACAAAATCGAAAGCGGCTGTAAGTGCGTGCTCTTCTGATTTGATCAGTTCGGACGAGATACCGGCACGGAAAGTCAGTGGCAGTTGAAATGGATAAGCAAGAATTGCAAAATCCTGAGGAGCCTGTTTGAAAGCAGGATCCAATTTCATTGTACTCTGTAGATCAGAACCGGAATATTGTTGTTCTGTTCCAAGATTCATTATTGCAAATCCAATCTTAATACCCTGAACACCGGTTTCATATTTTGTTCCAATATCGAATGCAATTCCTCCAGCTGAAAGATTTGCAATACCATTGCTTACATATTTAGCTGTAACACCAAATGAGAACTGATTAGTCAGGAAGCCACTCAATGTCAATCCACCTGATAAGTCCTGAACTTTGTAGAAAAGTCCTGTTCCATCGGGCTGATCGAAAGTTGTTACTTCGATATTCTGACTTGTTAGCGAAATAATTTGTACAGCAATCTGGAAGTTAGTTCCAAGAGGCATTGTCGCAGCAGCAAACATGTGCGAAAATCCATAGAACCAGGAGGTATAGGAAAAAGATCCTGATACGCCCTTAACGTCTGCCAAACCTGCCGGATTCCAATAGAGAGCTGTGAGGTCGTCTGCTACAGATGAATAAGCTCCACCCATACCAGCAGCACGAGCTCCTACTCCAATTTTCAAGAACTGGCCACCGGCGGCACCGACTTTAACAAACTGGCCTCCGGATGAACCTTTTATCGCACTTACTGGATCGACTGCAAGCGCAGGGAGTGCAAGAATAACCATCAGAAGTGCAATTAAATTAAATTTAAATATTTTTTTCATAATAATATACTCCAATTTTTTTTGTTCCGAACGTTAATTAATTTTCAGGTATCAAACGGAATCCGCCAACTACAACTGAGAACTGCACTACTGACTCAACGCCATTATCGGCTTTGATGACAGCTATGAATGTTTGACTCTGGACTCTCTGCTGGTTGCTGGAGAGAAGATTCCATACATCGAGACCGTGCTTGGTTGCGTCTGTCGCATTAGTTTCATCGTGATTTATTACCTGTACAAGATCACCTGCTACAGTAAATATGCTGATTGTGCAACGCTTGGGAAGCTTAGTAAAATATAACTTTGCGTCATAAGGCGAAGCCTGCATCTGATGTGTTATGTAGTAAGGATTCGGAACAACCGTAATCTTGTCTAGCATTTCTTTTGTATATTCATTGTTTGGTACTTCTGTACCGGATACTTTAACTCTAACCTTTGCACCGGGCATAGGCAGACCGAAAGTACCACCGCTAACCTTTAGGGTAACGTTATCTCCGGCTTTGAAGTCAGTACCATAGACATATTCGGCGTCTGGGATATTAGGCCATTGTCTAATACCTGTTTTTTCAAATTGTCCCTTATTTGCATAATCGAAATTGAAATAGACACCGGCTATGTTGATTTGATTTGTAAAATCAACAGTATCAATGCCGTCTGTAGAAACAGATGATAGATAGTATCTTCCTTGCTGTCCTGCAATAAGTTCTTTGTAGTCTGCAACACTGTCGGAAGGTACAGCTCTTTGATCAGGCATTTTTAATGTCTTGCTGTTATACCTTGAGTTAACCCAAGCCATAGCTGACAAGTTAAATTTGCCGATAAAATCATCACTCTTAAGACCTAAACTTTTTAAGTATGGCGTTCCTTTATGTCTGACTTCACCTGGCTGGGCTTTACCGTCATCGATTGGGAACGACATGTGCTCAAAAGGTACATTGTACTTAACAATTGTCGAATCGCCGAATTCGTTTGGTCTTTTGTAAAATCTTGCATTAGCAACAGTTGCAGTTAAATATGGTACTTTGAAAGTCTTAGTTGTTTGAGGACCTGGTGTCTTCTTTCCAAATGTCAAAGTCATATCTTCTGTGCCACCTGGTTGGAAAGTAACAACAAAATCACCTCCACCATTATTGAAACTACCATAAGATGGTGCACCAAACGCTGTAAAAGTTCCAAAAACTCCTTTGTCGCCATAGCCAATTTCTTTGCCATAACTAATAAACCCATTCATATAAGTTGTATTGATATATGTTGGATCATTTAAGTTAGAACCAAGATGAGGATAATATGGTGTCATACCAATTGTTGTTCTCTTGCTGTTTGTATCTGGTCTAAAGAAACCGCCATTCTGCTGAAGAGAATAATTGAATGAGAAGCCAAATGTATTCTCGTAAGGCATCACAAATGGCTGAGAATAGCAATAACCATATTGACGGAAGTCACCTGTAGTGAAATAACCGCTTCTTTGGAAAATTTCATCGTTATGGAATAAACCAAATGATGAAGATCTTTCCGGATTATAAGGATCCACTATAGTTGTATCGGACATATACCAGGATTGAGCATTCTCTGTAAATCCACCTCTGTAAGACCAATTGCATGGATCGGATTCGAAAATTGTTCTGCCTGAAAATACAAGTTTGCCAGTTGTGATATCAGTAACTACAACATTGCGATAGTATAGTCCAAATTCTATTGTTCTTTGGGGAGTGGTTTCCGGCAATGGAACTTCTGATGATTGCCAATATGGAGAGAATTCCAGTTCGAGCTCATGTCCGGCTAATAACTGATTTACTCTGTCTTGATTTGTTCCATAGAATTTAAAATTAAATAGACCACCAATTTTTGCACTGTCAACATAGGTAACTGTGAATTGTGATTGGTTGCCAGCTGGTGAAGCTGCCGGATGAGTCCGCTTTTGATTCGGTAACCCTTCAGACGCATCATTCAATTTTCCCGGTGTCGGCTGATTGAATGCACCTTCGTCATAAGCTAAAATTCTATAATTATAATCAACCGAATTGAGCAGTTTTTCTGTTTTTGTTGGATCGGAGTTTGTTTGGATAAACCCGTCCCGGTTGTCATCGCCGATGTCTGTGAATGTACGACCGTTCGTTATTAAAGACATGTAGGGCGTAATAACATTTATACGGACAGAATCGGATTGTTCAAATTTGCTGAATTTTACTTTAGCATTTCCTGCTTTGATAAAGTTATAAACCTGATCGAGTACCTGTTTGATTTTATTAGTATCATTCATACATTTATTAATATCGCCTCCTGGAAGAGGTATAACCCTATCAATAAGCAATTGTGGTTTTTCATTGATAACTGCAGTCCTATATGTATTCTTAAGATATAATGTATCTGCAACTCTCTTTAATAGAAGTGCCGTATCAAGCGGATTGATATTAATAGTCTGCAACTGTGTAAGCAATGGATTGTACGGAACCGTTGCAGGATCGAGCTTTATTTGTCCAATCAATATTTCAGTCAGCAATTTATTTGTATTTGACGATGGCTTGAACGGATTATAATAAAACGGTAGTTTAGCATTGCCTAGTATTTTCTCATAGTACTTTCCCCATGGAGCACTTACAATACCGGTATCGATAAGACCGATAACTGGCAGATAGGCACCACGGAAAGGCTGAACACCAAAGAAATTAATACTTCCGAACATATCCCATGCTTTAACTATTGAATCTCTGAAAAATTTAACACCACGACCAACCCGCATAACGCAAATGGATGTAGAGTCTATTGTTCCATCAGGCATATAAACAGGCCCTACGATTTTCAATGAATCGATCATTGGTAGATCGGCTACTTTCAAATCATTCTTGCCTGCTTTGTAAGTTGATTTATAGCATGGAGTAGGAATACTCCAGGAAGCTACTTGCTTCCAGCCAAGAGGTCCTTTAGTTTTTGGATCATCGGCTGTAGGTGTAGCAATAATATTTGTACTGAAAGTATCAATATCAGTTCTTTGGGCACGATAAATTCTGTATCCCATAAATGCTAGTCCCATTTCAAGATCATCGACCGACATTTCAGATGTGCTGTCGAATTCAATCTGAACTGCATTATTAAGTGGTGTCCATTTTGTAATGATTGTTCTGTCCGGAGGCTGAGGAGCACGGAAGTTATCGTCATATACTGCCTGTGCAAACTTGTCTTTTTTGACAAGCTCAGCAAGATCAGCATTTGAACCATCGGCTTCATCACGAACAGTTGGGGAGGCAAGTATCATTCCCACAACTACGCGTGCAGTATCACCCGGGAGCATATTAAATGGACCGGTTGCCATCATGAATCTCTTATCACCTGAGCCATTATCACCGTCACGGGATTTGGACGACATAAAGTTATATCTTTCGTCGTCTCCATTTTTATCTTCGGTAATGGGCCAGTTACGGAATGTCTGCAGTCCGAGCTGTTCTTTATTTATGTAGAATTTCTTGTCTCTTCTGATATTGTCAACAATATTGAACGATTGTTTAACAGTAGTGTCTAACTTACCGCTATTGTCCGTTATGGTCATTGTGGTATGTTTTACAAGTGTGTCAGTAAGTATGACTAATGAGTCTCTAAATCCAGTCTTTGACGTAGTGTCACGAACTATAAAGGTGGTATCAGTAAGTGACATATATTCTTTTATGTCGTAGTTTGATACGTTACCGTTTGTTGTCAAAGTAATCTTTTTTGGAAGATTAACTGTATAAACGGCAGGACTTTCGAGAAAGTCGAAACCAAGATAGCCGAATCCTTGTCCCTTTTCACCCTGATCTGACATCGACCACTGCACAGCAAGGTTCAACGAAGGATCTTCTTCATAATATCTGCAACGGTCATTACCTGCACCATTCTGGGAGTTAGTAGCAACTGCTATATCAACGTCCATAACAGGAGCCATCCAGCATTGTTGGAGAGTATCCTTAGAATAATTGGTAATATCATATTTTAAAAATATAAAATCACGATAGTCACCGAATCCCCATGAATAAATCATTTGTTCAAACTGTAAGCGAAGTGGATAACCAAGATTCTTACGTTGACTAGCTCCACCATCATAAAGGTTGACATCAGTATCCTTGTATGTACTGAAAATATCTTCACCCGAAATGAATGCAGGTCCTTTGCCATAAGTTGCTCTGCTTCTTGCTGACTTGTCGTCAACATACTTACCAAAATATCTGTCAACCTTGATTGTATCATTTGTATTAATGTCCCAAATGGGCCAGTTTTCACCGTCATCAGCTAATATCGGTGCACCGTCACCGGCTTTAAAATCCGTTGAAAAGTATGTTCTGTACTTTGTGATCTCGTTATTATCAGCAAGATCTTTAGCTGTTGAATTAGGATCCATACGCCCCGGAGCCATCCATGATCTACCATTGTTCGGGTTATAGGTGATTGTGCAATATTTCCTTGTTGTAGTATCACCTGGTCTTACCTTAAGTGCCGCTAACCAGACACCGCCGGCAAAGATATATTGGTTCTGTGAGCCACGGGGCCAATAACCACCGCCTCTGTTTCTAGCTACATCCAAGCCAAAAATACCATAATTAGTTGTATAGAACTGAATGTTACTAACAGTATTTCGCTGGAGATCGTAAATCTGTGAAACCTTACGTAGTTCTTCATCGCTTTTACCTTTTTCGTTTTCGATTGGTCTGGCATTGAGACCGAAAGAAAAAGCAAAAAAGATAATCCATAGTCCCAGAACTACTCCTATGTTTTTCTTTAACATTTAATTTACCCTTTGTATTGTAATTATTTTTTTCATTTTCAATTATTTGTCAATTAAAACCGGAACATGAGTCCGCAATAAACAGTTATAGGCGCCATGAAGTTACCTTTGAATCTTCTGACTACTTCCAGGTATTCTTCAAATCTCTGTGCTTTTTCTGCTAAAGTAACTACACCATTTTTGTCAACATCTCCATTTATACCATAATATCTTTCACCATAGATATTATACTGTTCAGCAGAAAATGATTCTGCGATTCCGAAATTACCATATCTGTAATATTGTGTCGGACTGAAGTCAGTTATTGGTTTATAGAAGTTAGTACCGTCATCGATAGG
This sequence comes from uncultured Hyphomicrobiales bacterium, assembly GCA_964464375.1. Lineage (GTDB taxonomy): Bacteria > Bacteroidota > Ignavibacteria > Kapaibacteriales > UBA2268 > CAIOZA01. The sequence goes on along the minus strand of CAYXFU010000006.1, from coordinate 41,309 downwards.
ATCACCTGTTCTTGAAAATACAGAAGCTGCCTGTCTGTTATTGAACATATTATCAATGTCAACAAAGAAAGTCAGGCTGGATTTACCTGCGGATTCGCCAAACCAATCCTTAAGAGCGAATGTTCTTTGGAATCTGAAGTTTGTGTTCCAGAATGATGGTTGTCTTTCGGCATTCTCATCACCGATTGCGTTACCTGATCTATCTAATTTAGTATAAGGTGTACCAGACTGGAACCAAGCGGTGAAATTGATCGATGTATTTTCCAAAAGTTTAATTCCACCTATTGATGGACCGTCGCCCGCTCCCCAAACTGCATTAAGGATTGCATTGATTCTGTGTCTTCTATCACCACCTGTAGCGAAAGGTGCCAGAGGGTAAGCAGATTTGTCTGTAAATGGATCTACAGGTCTGTTGTAATTTGAACCCGGACCGGCGGCTGTGGCAATACTTTGCGATAGGTTGTAATTTATTGTAAAACCAAAATGGTCAATTGGGCGCTTTCTTAATTCAATTTCTAATCCTTTTGAGCTTCCATAATCAGAAACAGTATAAAGGAAGTATGGATTAGGAACTGCCTCGACTGCCGAAATACCAAGCTGATTGTAGATATCTTTGTAGTAGGCTGATATATCAAGTGCAAAATCATCAGTCATCTGATTTTTGTATGCAATTGAATATTGATTTACTCTCTGAGCTTCAAGATTAGGATTACCAATTGGCTGATTGCCTCTTAGTTCACTGACGTTGAAACCATCGAACATATATCCCATCTGCGGCATCATGAATAATAGACCATAAGACAACGATACGTTTGAACGTTCTGTTATAGGATAAGTTACGTTGATTCTAGGACTAATCTGGAATTTTGATTTAACATCAGCAAAACCACTATCAGAAGAAATAGACTGGAATTTATCCAGGATAGTTCTGTATCTTGAATTAGGATTGAAATAATCGAATCTCAAACCAGGTGTGAAGATGATTCCTTTATATGTAATCTGATCCTGAACGTAGGCTGAAATATTCATAGGATTGAAACCTTTGCTTGTTACGTCATACACAGCTGGTTCATCATATTTATACAGGTTTCCACCATATTCGTCTGTATAAACATCGAAGAATGGATTACCATCCCATGGAAGACCGTTTTCTGATCTCTTTATAGAATATAATCTAACTTCAAATCCTGTTTTGAATGAATGCTCCCATTCACCGGTAATATCATAATTGTAACTACCGTCAACCTGCCAGTAGTTTCCTTTTCTGAAGTCGAATCCCCCAGCATTGCCATGTGTCATAAAGTAATTAACCAATCCCCAAGCATTTTCGCCTGTTGCAGCCGAACCTGAACCTTCATAATAGCCGGTCAAAGGATTGATTAATGCATTGTCGCCTTTTAAATAACCATCATTAGTGAATCTTGATCCTGTCATAAATTCATAATGATCAATTACTTTATCTCTACCAAGAGTCAGATTGCTATTAATGACCTCATATTTATCCTGAGGTTCAATAATCTGAAATCCTGAGAAATAACCGGGAGCATCAAAGTTTGCTCTTTTGCCCTGAGCATCATTATTTGTATTATTAGAGATGTTTAACTCATAGAAGCTACTGGAACCCGGACTTTGTACTAGTCTGTGATTAAGTTTTGCCATTATATTGATAACGGTCTGATTTGCAACAGGTTGCTTTGCTAAGTTCTCTGCTATACCATAAGTATTAAGTCCAGCAACTGCTCCAGGAGTTGTAGCATAAAGCCAGCCCATCCCACCAGTTTCTATGTTGGTCATACCAAATGAACCGCCAACTGTTAAATCGATATCATCTGATATGCCAAATTTCAATCTTCCGGTTATGTTCTTAATCCAGGATCGATTATTTTCATACTGTCCCAAATTATTCTGTGATAAATTTCCATTCATATCATAATGAAGCGGATCATAGATTTCATAGCTATTTCCACGGTATTTTTCGTAGAAATATCTGGAAGAAATATAGAATGTTGATTTATTTAATAAAGGCAGAGGTCCACCTACACCGAAATCTAGACCGGTCTCCTGAGAACCCTGAAGCTGTGCACCAGGACCATTCTCTGTATAATTCAATCTATCGCCTACGCGGTAAAGTTGTAATCCTGATTTCTGTGAGCCCCAAAGGAACGGGACATCTGTTCTCCATCTGAGCAAACCTTCGTAAGCTTCTGTTCTGCCCGATTTGGTAGTAGTATTGACAAAACCACCGAGAGCATTTCCGTATTCAGCCGAGAAACCACCCGTTAGTACCTGAACTTCTTCTGCGGCAAAGGAGCTGATCATTGGATAGTAGGTTGAACCCATTATACCAAAGCTACCTGTAAATTGATTGCCGACATCGCTGCCATCAACGCGAATCTGAGATTCATTTTCTCTCGAACCACGGATAACGAATCCACCACCAGTATTAAACACACCGGCACTAAGACCGACGATAGACTGGATACCTTCACGTCCGATATTCTCTAAACCAAATTTATCTTGGCCTCTAATATCACCAAGCTTTTTATTATTAACAAGTTGATCAGCTGTAACAGTTACTGTTCCTGTAGTTACATCTCCGCCATCTTGCTTCAAAACAACATTAATCTCAGTAGGTTCGTCAGCAGAAATTCTTACCTGAGTTGATTGTGGCTTCATCCCGACAAATGATACTTTAACCACCCATGTCCCGGCATTGATGTTAGTTATAATGTATCTACCATCTGATTTTGTGAAACCACCAAGTCTTGTACCTTCGATTCTGATCGAAGCACCGGTGATTGGTTTACCTTCGTTGTCGAGAACTTTTCCTTTTAGGGTACCATATATACCTGCCTGAAGGGAATTAGCCGCAACAAAAATCATTAGTGAAAATATAATAAATATTCTTTTCATATTTAACTCCGAAAATTGCATCTTATCATGATTAGATGATTTATTTAACAATATTAATTAATCTTGTTTCGCTATTGCCATTGTATTCTACTTTAACAAAGTAAGCTCCGGAAACTACACCCGACACATCAAATCTGAATGTGTTCGAGCCTGCTCCGACAACATTTGCAAAAGGAGCAACGACATTTCTTCCGAACATATCGCATAGCTGGACTTTAACATTACCAGACGATGGCAACATTGCATCGACATAAATCTCGGTTGAAGCCGGATTGGGATAGACTCCCGGTAATGAGAATGCTGATCCTTTTTCTTCTTGTTCTACACCTAAAAGTAAGCTTGCATCGAAATTGCCTACCATTACGTACTGAGTAGCAGTCTCAAGTGATCGCTGGAGTAGAGCGGCGGCTTCTGGAGTATCGCCAGGATTAGGAATTGATTCCAGCTTTAGAACCGGGACTGACTTTAAGTCATTCGCTATATAATTAGGTATCCATGTGATTCTGTCATAGATTTCACTTTCAGAAATATCACGTGGATCTGACCACTTTTTGGAATCCTTCAACCGAAGAGCTGCCATGACATCAGTTGTATAGTTGCGAATTGTGTCACCATTCCCATCAAGAGCATTTACGAAATCAACCCATTTAACTAAGAGAGCAGATCCGTCCACAGTTCTTGTAACCATAAGCTCATCTCCCATTTGGTTGTTGGCATTTGCTCCTGTGTAGGCTAAAGTATAACCTGTAGTATTAGCAATTGGTCTCAAACCGAACTGATTATTTTCTTTGTAGAGTTCAACTGTCTGGTGAAGAGCATCAGCATATAGTGTACCTGTTTTGGTTGTATCTTCATTCAGAGAAACTACAAAGCTGTAATCACCTCCAGCAAATGGTACAAAATCCTGATTACCACCTATGTAAACTACAGTAGGATCTAATGATAAGCTTGTAGCATAGTTATTTATAACCGAACGAGGGAAAACCTCGAAGGAACTCCAGGTTTTACCTAAATCTGTTGATTTGGAAACACCCGGAAGATTGACAGTATTATCATCGGAAACATTAAATCTGCCATAAGCAGCAAAATATAAAATCTTATCAGTTTCTTCCATTTTTAATCCGATAACAGAAGAATTTCTCAAGCTATCTGTTCTGCCACCTACCGCAGGAACAGGTGTTACAAACGTGCTAGCAGCCCATGCTGCCGGAATTTCAGCAGGCCACTCCTCAAAAGTTATTGATGAGCGTAAACCGATAGCTGAATTATCTTCTAGGGGAACTCCACCCGGAGGCATAAGAATGCTTGTGGCAATACCATAAGCCTCTGTACCTAAGACTGCACCAAAAAGTTTAGAGTCAGTACCATTCCAACCGTAAGCTTTACCGCCAATTGTTAACTGCTTTGAAAAGGATGGAATACTACTTCCATCATAATAAAGACCATTGATAAAGCCCTGCCAACCATTTCCATCTGTCATTGGGGCAGTAAACATATAAGCTACTTTGCCATCATATTCGAAACCGAAAACGCTAGGATAGCGAGCATTTTGACCACCAGTAGCTGTATAAATTTGCTCTGCCGGAGCCCAGGTTACACCCCAGTCCTTAGATGTACGAACATAAAGGTCATTAAGAGTATTTTGGCCTGCAGAAGCAGCTAATGCACCTCTTTTAACTGTTATAAGTGTATTGGTTGGTGCATAATATACAAAAGGCTGTTGGTCAGTTGTAAAGTATGAATACGCATTGGCAAGTGAATCAACAATATTAAAACTGCCGATTGCTGCTTGCATTTTATCAACCGGATGTTTGATAGTAACTGTTTGATTTGCAGGAATAATTTCCTTTTGAAGGAAATTCCTACCAGTAGCAGGTAATTCTCTTGCGTTGGCTGATTCTGCAGAAACAGCAAGACAAAAGATAATGATTGTAAGACTTACGAAAACTCGTAACAATTTCATAGCGCGCCTCCTAAAAAAATAGTTTGTTTTAAGTTTAGATGTTTATAGTTTATTAATTAAGTCCTTTTTTACAATTTTCATAACTTCAAATATAGAAACAATTTTTGAATTAATTAAAAGATAATTCGAAAAACATCAGTACACATACATTAGAAAACAAAATAAGTTGATTAAAATCCAGCTTTACATCTTTAATTTGAACCCATAAATAATAGAGAGAGAAGATTTCCAGTCATTTGACTGTGATTGTTTCGGATTAAGCACAGTTTTGAAATAACGTCCGTCTGCACCTGCTGTGATAGACAGCCATTTGAAAACATCAAATTGAGTATATAAACGAGCATAACTTAGTGGGCCGTCGTTTGTACCGCCAAGCCCTAACCTACCTGTTATTGATATTTGATCGAAATTAACAAACACCTGTTCGTAAAATACTGATCCCCAAAGAATCTGTTTATTTACATTGACAGTATAAGGGAATGTAATACTGCTACCATCGGTACCTGATCCGAACTCTTCGATTTTAACATTTCCTGAAGAATAATCAGGTGTTTTCTGAATACCTGAAGGAATGCGACCGATTCTTTGATCATCGAAAGTAAACTGTGTGAAACCAAGCTCCAAACCAACTCTCTGTGATTTTGTCAATTCGCAGGCAATGCTCTGTGAGAAATTAGAGACAACTGATGCGTTCTTCAAACTCGTGTTGTCGAAACCAGCATTAACAAGATTAGTTCCAAAGAAAGAACCAAGCTGTATATTAGTAGTATTGCCATAATAGTTTTGCTGATTGAAGTTACTTGGCATATTCATCGAACTAACGGACTGTTGAGTATTGACTACCATTTGCTTTGGTACTGGATTCAACTGTAAACCACTATTTTCAGTGTTAGGTTGAAAATTCATGTTAGTTGTTTTAGAATTTGCTGTCATAGCTGCCAAATTCTGATTAAAAAGTACACTGGCTCCACCTGATGAAATCATTGATTCATTATTTTTTTCAATCATGGGTTGTGCTGGAGTAACATTTTCAGTGACAATTTCTGTTTCTGTATTATTTACTGTATTAGCTGCCATCACATCGTTTTCAGCTTGTCTGAGAGGAACGGAAGCCACTATATTCGAGTGTGAAGTAACCGAAGAGATCATATTATTATGGTTTGATCGGATTGAAGCAATAAGTTGATTTGAACTGCGAGAAACTGATTCTTCTCTTGGATTAAGCATAGTAAGATCTTCGGGTGAATCAGCTTCAATCTGTGAATTGTTAAATGACTTATCCAGATTACGTCTTTCCTGCTCGAGTATAAGAGCCATTCCGGTTTTATCATTAAACATCTGAAAATCATTTATTCTGAGAAAACCTAGAAGCATCACAGCCATGACTGCTGTAGCAAAAGCATATCTTCTTCTGCGTGGATAAACTGTATCGCCCACGATTGGCTGATTAGCCAGTATCTTCATCAGAATTTTGTCTTCTGTTTCACCAAGCAGAACGCTTGATGGACGAATGTTCTTAGCTTCTTCCTTAATAGCGGAATGAATAAACACATCCGTGTCGAAGATTTCCCTGGCGGAATTATCCTCTGACAGAATGTTTCTCAGCTCGCTATCCTCCTGAGGAGTTAGTTCACTATCGACATATTTCGATATTAAATCATCGAGATTCATAAATTTCCTTAACCAAAGGTTGTAACATTTGTCTTAAAATCAGCCTTGCCCGGTGTACCCGAACCTTAGCCAATGAAATATCTATATCTAAAATTTCTGCAATTTCCTGATAGGAGCACTCTTCATACTCGCGCAGGACTAAAGTTTCGCGCAACGATAGAGGCAGAGCCGCTACAGCTTTTTCGATAAACTGTTTTGCTCCGAAATCTTCATCGCTTTCAAAAACGGGAGCCTGATACTCTTCTTCGAACGATACATTCTCTTTCTTGGTACGAAGATAATTCAGGCAGGTTCTGTGAGCAATTGTATAAACCCACGACTGGAAGTTTGCGCCTTTGAATTCGAGCCTGTGCTCATAGACTTTAATGAAAGCTTCCTGGAAGGCATCATCGGCGAGATCTTTGTCATTAAGTAACTTAAAACAGTAGCGGTAGATAGCCTGGCTGTATTTATTATATAATAAATGAAAAGCCTGAGCGCTTCCTTTCTGCATCTCGGAAACTGCTTTCGTTACGGCTTTGTCATCGATTATATTTGATTTTTTAAAAAACATTTCTATCTACAATTTTCAATTTTTTACTATTGTTTAATACTAAGACACATTATAATATTAAAAAGTTACAAATTTTATAAAAAAATATTTATCAAAATTAAATAATTATGGGGTGAAATCATAAGAAATAATAATATAAGGAACTTAGGTGGATATTTTTTTTTGAGGATTGCAGAAAAAAAAAAGAAGCTGTTCTTTGACGGAACAGCTTCTTTAGTTCTATTTGTCTGTTTCTATTTAGAAATCACCATCTTGCGAATTTCTGAGTAAGGTCCTGAAACCATTCTGACAAAGTATATTCCGGAGTTCAAATCTGCTGATGAGATTACTTCTTCGTATCTTCCTTCGCCCTTGGTTTCATTAGTTATGGTTTTAACAATCGAACCAGTAGCATCTACTATGTCAACCTTGGTATCAGTTTTGAATGCAACATCATAACTAATCTTAATATTGTTACCTGTTACGGGATTAGGATCAATCTCATAAAGCATGAATTTCTGTGATGAGAAAGTAATTCCGCGTAGATCGGCAACACAAGTGTTGATGACAATTCTGCCCGGTAAGCTTGAGTTCCTAACACATGAATCTCTGTCGGCTGTTGTGATTTTGCCAAAATATGGCTCGAAATCTTTATTGTCTGAAAGGAGTATCATGAATCTTGGAGATGCAATGACTGCATTATTCGCATTCATTATACCTGTGGCACTCTTCATAGTAATAATCAACTTGGTTGTTGTGTTGTCTATCTTCTGCTCTACTGCATCGACAGTCCAGCTAGCATCAAGTCCTGCACCTTTATTAATAGCATTGTCATATTTCATCCATGTTGACTTGTAAACAATCTCAGCCTGTAGATAATTAATTTTGGCGTCTGATGCTTTTTCATTCTTTATACTAACATCCATCCAAACTTTATATCCTGGAGCCAATTTGTCATCCGCTGTATATCTCTTCATGCTGAGCTGAATTGGCATATCGAATACAGATCCTTTGAATGTTACCGTATGAATACTATCAACACTTGAATAAATTCTTGCGGTTGCAAAAAAGTTTCCTGTTCTGTCTGGATTGAATTTGACTTTATAATCTCTGGCTTCCATTGACGGGATATCTTCTCTATTGAACTGGATTGAAAATACACTTTGGTCACCTGATTCTAATCTTACATCGTAAACTGTTATATCTCCACTGCCATTATTAGCGATATTGAATGTCTTAACAGGTTCGTCGCAGAGAGTAATGATTCCAAAATCAATATCTGTATTTGAGATCCCTTGACTATACGCAATTCCTTTAACATCAGTAGTTGATGTTATAATCGAATCCGGTGCTTCGTGAGCATCGTTTACAACATCGATATTCTCTGCAAGATTTCCCACCTGTTTCGGGTTGAATACAACAGGTATTGACACAGACTGTCCTATAGGAATTGAGAATTTGGTTGGTGGATTACCAACAAAATTGAAGTCTGTTTGAGCACGGTTCCATTTAATATCTTCTACCCATAGAGGAGCTGAAGTACTTGTCGATTTAATTACAATATTGCCAATATTAGGATGAATTGTATTAAATAATATTGGTGGATCAAATACATATCCGGTTACTTCAATTTTTGGTATATAAGCATAACCTTTGACGAAGTTAAAAACATCATCAGAATTTAAGCCTGTTTCTGAAGCATCAAATATCGGATGTACAAAATCTTCAGCATCGAACTCCACCTTTGGATTGAATTTAACTGTTACGACTATTTCAGTTATACCAGACTTTGCTGTATCTGGTTGTAAATCAAGAGGAGTTGCAACGGATGGAGTAGGAATAGTACTTATGATACTAAACCCTTTATCACCAAAACGTAACTTGGTACCTGCAATTTTTACAGGAGCATTACCAGAGTTCTTTATATATACAGTACCAACTCTATCACTGTTAACTCTGATTTTCCCAAAATCATAAGGAGTTACATAAGGACCTGGTTCGATTCCTCTACCCATCCAATTAGAAACACTATCGCCGCTACCGGCATTACTTTCAAATGTAACATCAATTGAATATTGCTGTGTTGCAGGTGGACTAAAGCATGGTGTACTTAGAAAATAATCTCCACCAGCTGCTATTTTAATTGGGAAGTTAATATTACTTGGTGTAGTAGTAAATGGTAGAACGACACCTTTAATTCCTGTAATAATTAATTCATCAGTTCCTTCATTCCATATTTTCAATCCTGTTCCGGTCTGGACATCCTTGCAAACTTTTTTATTTACAACCACAGATCCAGCATTCCAGTCTTCGACAGCTATTCTTGGGAATACAGCTCTACCATGGATATAGTAGTTCGAGGTGTCGCATCTTGTTACAATTAACAATGAATCCTTATCTTCATATTTAGGATCCAGAGATTCATTTATTGGTGTATATTCAATAACAATATTGTGAGTTCCACCAGGCGGAATATCAAATTCCGGAGGAGCCCCACCACTTATTATTTTATATTCTTTTCCTTTTTCCAGTTTGATACTCTTGATTGTAACAATGCTGTCACCCACATTCGAGAGTACGGCAGTCATCAACTTTGATGTGCCTAACCGAATACTTCCAAATGCAATTTTTGAAGGATCAAGAGAGATTTTATCAGCTTCGTAAGAAACGCTATCAATAGAAAAATTTCCATAATTATCTGTGACAGAGAATACAGCAAAAGCATCCTGTGATTTGTCCTTTACTTCAAGTACAAAATCAGCAGTATAAACCGGGGGATAATCCACGAATGGATCAGGATTTGTGATTGTCAAATTATAATTGATACTTCCATCTAATAGTTCAATTGTTCTGACACCCTGATCAACTTGTCTTGGATTGTCATCGGCTTTACCATTTCTCTTTTCAGTTGCATTTACATAAAAAGTACCGCAATCTCCAGCTTTTGTTAGAACCGGAGGAAGAGTGTCGGTAATATCAAGCTTATTCAATGCCATTGCTGCGGGCCAGCCATAGGAATCAGCATAGGAGAATCCATAAATGTATCCTCCAAACTTTGTTTTACCATTACCTACGATTTTATGAGCACCAGGATTCATTGCCAATTTAGCCCAATAAAGGTTGGTTGTAGGAATTTGATTATAAGTAAATCTTGACCCACCTGCAAAGTTTGAAATCGGCTGACCGTCAATTTTAATTGATTTCAAATCACTAAAAGCTAAATCTGTTGAATCATGCTCGGCTATTATATTGAACCAATTTGTAATAAACGCACTGCTTGCCGGAGTTTGGAAAACAGTTCCTGGTATATATTGTTCCTGAGGTACCACAATAATCATAAATGGATCAAACTCAGTCATATTGTCCCAGTCCTGCGAATACGCATACTGCATAAGTAAAACAGGCTTATCGGCTTCCCAAACTGAAGTACCTCTAACAGATTTAATTGTATTTATAGCACCTTGAGGAACAAAAACTTCCAAAAATTCAAGAAAATCACCTGCATTCTTTAAAGTACCTTCATAATTTCCAAGGATTCTTCCATCATCCTTGTCATAATATTTACAAGAAATTTTTGTATTCGGCTGACTACCCACAATTCTAAAATAGTCTCCCATACCTTTATCACGTTTATACTCCACAGTAACATACTTTTTTCCCCATGCTACAACAGGAGGTAACATTTCTGAAAGATGATCACGCCCGTTCCAAATATCATAAGCAGGAATAATAGTTCTTTCATGGAATGAGATAAGACCTACAGGTTTGCTAGATGTTATTTTTGAGCCTGTCATATCCCAGATCCCTCTGGATTTGCCATTACCTCCGACCATATAAGTCTGTCCGGCATTAAGTGTTATCTGGAATTTATCTCCGAGGTCTCTTCCAAGAAAAGTCTTTCCAGATCCTTTTCCTCTGCCTCTTAGTTCTACATTAACTTTGGTATTGTCTTCACCAGCTATTATAATAAATCCACTGTACCAATCCTGTATTTCTTTAAAGTCATAATAAGAACAATGAATATATTCGTTCCCCCAACCCGATTGTGGGATTCCTAAGAAACCATCTGAAGTTACTAGTTTTGCATTTAGAACATAAACAGAAATGGGCTGATCTGATTCGATTTTAATAACTTTATCAGATCTTATTTCTTCGCTTTCACGACATTCCATATTCCAGCTCAAATCACCATCAACAGATGAAAAGGTAGTAATCTTCATGGCACTTACCTTTTTGGTTTTGAGAAGTCCTGTATATGGATTTGAGATAGTTACATTACAATCTTTAGCACTGGCAACGTAAATTTCCAATGCATTTGCCTGATAACCAAATATTTCATTGGGTGGTATTGCAACCCAGAATACCCTACCCTGCGAAGAATTGAAAAGCATTTCCTCGGGAGATGGCTTTCTACCCTGTGAATTAGCTTGGTTGACAATAATCCACAAGCACAAGATAAGGAAAGTGGTAAAAAATCGATTTATCATAAAAACTCCGATTAAATATATTTTTTTATAAAATGATTTTCAAATAATTAATACTGTATTAACAATTCAATTGTAATTTTGTTACATTTTTTACTGCTTTTAAGTCACATTTATTACTACAAAATACCAAAATTCTTATAATAAAAAAACAATTAATTATTGAATGGTGTCCAGAACTAACAATTTAATAGATAAATTTAGCTAACATTAAAAAAAAAAATTAATATAAATCAAAATCTAATTATGAGGCGTATATTCAATTCTTATATTGTATTCAAAAAATTCATCAGTTCGCGGCTAAATCCTTAAAAATTATAGGAGTGTTCTTTCAAAATACACTTATCTTCAATAAATAGGATTTCATTATCCTCAGCAAGTTTTCTTGCTTCCTCGTTCACAATTCCCTCCTGAAGCCAGAGAACTTTAACGTCTCCTCTTGATTTTTTTCTCTCCACAGCTTCTTTGGCTACGTTTAAACAATCTGCTGAGGGACGAAATACGTTGACAATGTCTATTTCTTCAGGTATCGAGGCAAGATCATGATAAACTTTCAATCCTGCAATTTTATCGGCAACTGGATTAACAGGGATTACATCGTATCCTTGCTCAATCATATAGATAGGAACCCGATGTGAAGTTTTTTCTGTATTAGCAGAGAACCCAACAACTGCTATGGATTTATAATTTGTTAGCATTTCTTTCGTTGTCATGAAGACCTCATTATAAAAAATTGTTATTGAAAATAGTATTTTGAACATTACCTGAATAATAACGTTAGAATGGAAGAATTATGAAAAGAAATATTAAAATAAATATTATTATTTTACTCTCTATGGTTTCTTTAATTATCGTGAGCATGAAAAGTAAAGAAACAGCGATAATAATAGATAGTCAATTGACATTTGCAGAAGCCACTAAAGAGACAAAAGCACCTAAAGACGTTATAGATTCAATGGTTCTTCTTGAAGTAAAATATTTCTCATTCGATGGAAAAATTCATTCCGGTCAAATTATTATTAATAAGTCTGTGAAAAAGGATATTCAGGAAATTTTTCAAATAATTCTTGATAAGAGATTTCCAATCAATAAAGTTATTCCAATCGTAAAATACAATTGGTCTGATGATGCTTCAATGGAAGATAACAATACCTCTGCTTTCAATTATCGAAATATCGCTGGGACCAATCGCCTATCGAATCATTCTTTTGGAAGAGCAATTGATATAAATCCACTGATAAATCCCGTATTACATAAAGATGGAACGATTTCACCTACGAATGGGAAATATGATCAATCAAAGCCCGGGACATTTTCACAAGAGCACTTTATCGTTAAAGAATTTCTCAAAAGAGACTGGAGATGGGGTGGGAATTTTTCTCAATATAAAGACAATCATCATTTTGATAAAACAAATTAATATATTAAATTAATACTTTAGAAATGAACTACCTTATTAATATATATTTTAAAAATGCGCTATGACTCAAAAAATTGCCGTAGCTCTTATTCATGGAATCGGTAAGCAGAAAGCTAATTATGCTGATCAGATTTCCTATGATTTAAAGAAACTTGCTGAGATTGAGATTCAATCTATTCAGCATAGCAATCCTGCTGCTGAATTTGTGATTGAACCTGTTTATTGGGCTCCTGTTATTCAGAAATCCGAGGATAAACTCTGGGAAAATTTGAAAAAAGGAGGCGATATGGATTTTAAACAGCTTCGGCGTCTTATGATTGACTTTGCCGGAGATGCTATCGCTTACCAGCAAATGGGTAATGACAGATCCGTTTACGATGGAATTCATAGAATTATTGCTAAAACAATAAGGAAACTATCAAAACACGCCGGTGAATCGGCTCCACTTTGTATAATAGCACATGGACTTGGCTCTGTTATTGCATCTAATTATATCTATGATATACAAAATGACAGTCCTAAAAAACCACTGTTAAGTGATTTTGTCAAACAAGATATTAGTGATTTGCCAATTGAACAATGTCAAACTTTATGTGGATTTTTTACTTTGGGAAGTCCGCTTCCTCTTTGGGGGCTTAGATATAAAAATTTTGGTATTCCTATTAAGCTAACAAACGATAAATTGTCGGAATATTACCCTAATATTGAACCTCAATGGTGGAATTATTACGATAAAGATGATATCATAGGTTATCCGCTCAAATCAATTAACAAAGACTACAATAAAGCTGTCAATTTCGACTTTGAAGTGAATGTCGGCACGATGATGACTAGCTGGAATCCCGGATCACATGCAGGTTACTGGAATGATGCTGATGTTATTAATCCTATAGCACGTTATTTAGGTGAACTATGGAAGAAAGTAAATAAATACTAATGAAATCAAATACAAGAAATATTAAAGTAAAGGATATTGAACTTGTCAGGCTAAACAAATTTATTGCTGATTCAGGGCTATGTAGCCGAAGAAAAGCGGATGAGCTAATTATCAGCGGTGCAGTCAAAGTCAATAGCAAATTAATTACTGTATTAGCAACCAAAGTGGGACCGACAGACTTTATAACAGTAAATGGTGACCCAATTAAATCGTTTAAACATTTTACTTATATTCTATTGAACAAACCTAAGGATACAATTTCAACCACAAACGATGAAAGAAGTCGCAAAACTGTTTTGGATATTGTCAAATCCACTAGTCGAATATATCCCATTGGCAGGCTAGATAGGAACACAACGGGTGTGCTTTTATTGACAAATGACGGTGAAATTGCGAACAGATTAACACATCCACGATATCAGATTGAACGTATCTATGTTGCAGGACTGGATAAGCCTATACACGAAAAGGATGCCCTGGCAATTAGCAAAGGTGTTGATCTTGATGATTTTGCTTCATCACCATGTGAATTATATATTGATCATAAAGACAACGCTAAGGTAACGGTGATACTAAGAGAGGGCAAGCATCACGAGGTAAAAAGGATTTTTGAGGCTTATGGATATGAAGTCCAAAAACTTGATAGAAAATCATTTGCAGGACTTACAGCACGTGGTTTGAAGCGGGGAGAGCATCGCCATTTAACCAAAGCAGAAATAGACACCCTAAAAAAAATCACAAATATTGATAAATAGTTGATTTACGATTAAATTTTTTTTAAAATGTGTCGAATATTACTAAGTAAAAAAAATTAATAGTATAAAATGGCAAAAGTAATATCAATTGATAATATAGAAGATGGAATGATTCTGCAGGAACCTGTAGTAAATAACTATGGGCAAACGCTTATTGGTGCCGGTGCTACATTAAGTGCTAAACATAAAAATACATTCAAAACATGGAACATTCTGACAGTAATAATTCAAAGTGATGATACGGAAGACGAAGGCTTTGCAATAAGTGAAGAACTATTGGTATCAGCCAGTGTCAGACTTAAGGAGAGGATGAAATGGGAACCAAGGAATCAATTCGAAAATGAATTATTCGACATGGGAGTGTATCAATTAGCAAGACAAATGAGTAGAAAGCAATGATGAATTATCAACAAATTATCACCAGGTTAGATGACTTTCCAACTCTGCCAACAATTTATAGTTCATTATTGGATGCTATATCCAATCCCAGATCTACAGTACAGGATGTAGCAGATATAATCAGTAAAGACCAGTCATCATCGATAAAACTATTGAAAGTAGTTAATTCTTCAATTTATGGATTTAAAACTAGAATTGATACAGTCTCACAAGCAATTTTTCTTTTGGGATTCAACGAAGTAAAAAATATTGTTTTATCGCTTTCTGTTTTCCAAATTTTTAATTCAATCAATTCACAATCAAAATTCAGCGTAGTTGATCTTTGGAAACATTCAATAGGTGTGGCAGTCGTATCCAGATTATTGGGTGTTACTCTAGGAATAAAAAATGTTGAAAATTATTTCTTAGCCGGTCTGATGCATGACATTGGTAAGCTTGTTTTTTTTAAACTTTTTCCTGATGAATACTCAAAAGCAGTTGACGATGCATTTAATTCTAATATTAGAATTAAAGATTCTGAGAAAAAATTATTTGTAATCGATCACGATATTCTGGGCGATCTTTTGGCAGAAAAATGGAAACTACCAATCTCTATCCGAAATAGCATCAAACATCATTCTTCCGGCTCTATTGATGGAAAAATTGACATTCAGGTTGCATGTGTTCACTTGGCAAATGTAATTACTTCTCTTTTAGAGCTTGG
This sequence comes from uncultured Hyphomicrobiales bacterium, assembly GCA_964464375.1. GTDB lineage: Bacteria > Bacteroidota > Ignavibacteria > Kapaibacteriales > UBA2268 > CAIOZA01. Next base: position 25,532 of record CAYXFU010000006.1, on the reverse strand, counting down.
CAATTCAGGTGACGATATTGTAGATGAACCAAATTATAACATCTGGAATGAACTTAGCTTTAAAGAAAATTCGCTTAAAGGACTTTATGAGCAAATCACTTTACAGTATGAGCAATCTTTATCAATATTAACCCTATAGGTTATTTCTTTGAGTCTCGAAAATCAATATTCATTAAAATATAATAGATTGTTCGAATCAGTTTCGAACTTCGTTGCTAACAGATACAATGTTAAAAAATTAAAATATCTTTTAGATGAAGGTCTTAAAGTATATCTTGATCTGCCGGACATGATTTCTGTTTCGCTATATTTATTAAATAAGGAAACATTTACTTTTGACTTAGCCAGAACATTTCCTGACCATGAAGATGCTTCGTTATTCTTTGATGCTTTATTAGAAAATCAATCGGTCTGGAATGCTCTTCGTTCAGGATCTCCAGTAGTCACAAATATTGAAAATCTCAAGTCACATTTTGTTCTGCTTCCTTTAGTGTGTTTTGATGGTATAAATGGTCTGGTTATTCTTAGATCGGATGACGCACAAATATTTTCTGAGTTGGCTATACTGAATTTGTTAAACTTTTATTCCTCCCTATATGGTATCTCAATAAATGAAATGGTTGTTTCCGAAAGAGAAACAAAAAATAAAGAGAACATGGATCAAATTATTGCATCCAGAACTCTTGATTTGCAGCACAAGCAAATGCAGATGGGAGATAAATTTTCCAGTCTTACTTCAAGTTTAACAATGGTTCTTCCTCATGAAGTTCGCACACCAATTAATCAAATTCTTGGTCTTGCCGATTATTTGAAAAATCATATATTGGATCAGGATGTTGATATTAAGGAAGTTTCTGAAATTCTAATTGATATTCATGAATCAGCCAACAGACTTAACCACTTATTCGAGAATTATTTATATTATTCGAATTTAATTATTCTTTCAGCTGATATAAATCAGATTAATTTGCTGCAAAAACAGTACCTCCAGTCAGCTGAAACATATATTCTTGAAATAGTAATGGGCAAAGCAAATGATCATGGCAGACAGAATGATGTTGTTTTGCATTTAATTGAAGCAAATATTTCAATTGGAGAAACTTTTTTCATGAAAGTTATTGAAGAGCTTATAGATAACTGCTTTAAATATTCTCCGAAAAATACTAAAGTTATTGTTAGTTCATATTTCAAAGATAAAAATCTAGTTATTAGCTTTAAGGACTTTGGTATTGGCATGACAGAGGAACAAACCTCAAATATTGATGCCTATATGCAATTCGACAGGAATACAAATGAACAACAAGGATCAGGACTTGGACTGGCAATTGTAACAAAAATTCTCAGCCTGCACAGAGGCGACCTATCTATTAATAGTGTAAAAGATGCGTTCACGGAAACAATAATCACAATACCTTTAATGAGTGAAGGTATCAACGATCTGCTGAATATGTAAAATTCCTTACTTCCGCACTTCAGTTTTCCTTTATCTTCATAACAATATATTATATATTATTTGCAAAATCAATAAATTTATTCCAATCTTTTTGTTAAAAATATTATTTTTTGTAAATTGCAAATCTATAATTTTCAATTATTTGAAATATGTTCAACAAGATGCTGACGGTGGCAGAAATTACCGTTTTACATGGAGTACATTATGTCCGAAAATTCCACAATGATCGAAGAGCTCGCCTCTAACCCTTTGCAGGATAAAAAAAACCAAGAATCAAGCTCTAATGCATTTAACAACTTATCGTCTTTGGCTAATATTCTTGAGAAAAGTCTTGAAAATCTCGACTTAAGTGATGATGCTTTTTTGGCTTTGACCGAATCATCAGTACAGAATATTAAAGAAGACGAACTAGTAAGAGGTACGATTACTTTAATCACAAAAGACGAAGTCTATGTTGACATCGGCTTCAAATCAGTTGGTGTTGTTCCCAGAGCAGAACTTCTCAACTCCGAAACACTCAAAACAGGCGATGTAATTGATGTTTATATCGAAAATATTGAAGATGCAACAGGTACTCTTTTACTTTCAAGAAGAAGAGCCGATTTCATGCGTATATGGGATGATATTATCAACCTCAACGAAAAGCAGGAAATTGTACAGGTTCGTATTCTGCGTCGTATAAAAGGTGGAATGGTTGTTGACCTTCTAGGTATCGAAGCATTCCTTCCAGGTTCACAAATTGACGTCAGACCGGTACGCGATTTTGACCAATGGGTTTCAAAAACAATTGATGTAAGAGTTGTAAAAGTCAACCATCCAAGCGAAAACGTTGTTGTGAGCCATAAGGTTCTTCTTGAAGAACAACTTTCAGAACAGCGCGAAGTCATTATCAGCAAACTCGAAAAAGGTCTTGTCCTTGAAGGTACAGTCAAAGCAGTTGCTGACTTTGGTATATTCGTTGATCTCGGTGGCGTAGATGGTCTTGTCCACATAACAGATCTCTCTTGGGGCAGAGTTACTCATCCAAGTGAAATCGTTGAACTCGATCAGATTGTCAAGGTTGTTATCCTTGATTTTGATACAGATAAAAAGAGAATTTCATTAGGTATGAAGCAGTTAACTTCACATCCATGGGATACAATAGGCGAAAAATATGAAAAAGGTACAAAGGTACGTGGTAAGGTTGTCAGCCTAACCGACTATGGTGCATTCATCGAAATCGAAAAAGGTATCGAAGGACTTATCCACATAAGCGAAATGAGCTGGACTCAGCATGTAAAACATCCATCACAGATGGTTTCAATGGGTCAGATTATTGATGCAGTTGTCCTTAACATAGATAAAGACGATAAAAAACTTGCTCTTGGAATGAAACAACTTGAGCCGGATCCATGGGAAGACCTGATGAAAAAATACCCGGTTGATTCAAAACATACCGGAATAGTACGGAACTTAACTAATTTCGGTGTATTCGTTGAATTAGAGCCAGGTGTAGATGGTCTTGTTCATATCAGTGATTTAAGCTGGACAAAGAAAATACGTCATCCGGGCGAATTTGTTAAAAAAGGCGAAAATCTTGATGTAACGGTATTGAGCATCGATCCAGAACAAAGAAGAATCGCTCTCGGACACAAGCAAATAAAAGATAATCCTTGGGATTTCTTCGAAGATAAATACAAAGTAACTTCAGAAACTGAAGCAAAGATTGAACGCATTATCGAAAAAGGAGTTATCGTTGAACTACCTGATGGTGTCGATGGTTTCGTACCTGTATCACAGCTTTCATTTGCTCCTGTTAAAACAATCAGTGATTACTTCCAGATTGGTGATAAATTACCGCTGAAAGTTGTTGAATTCGATAAAGAATCCAAGAAGATTGTTCTATCCGTTGTTGAATATCTCAGAGATAAGGATCAGGATATCATAATGGCTTACAATGCATCACATCCTGTGCCAAATGCTGAAAAATTCTCGATGGAGCCACCACCGCCAACACCGGTTGACTACGAGCTTCCTGAAGAATTTATCAATTATGAGAAAAAAGAAGATAAACTTAAAATTGAAGAAGCCATGGCTGAGTTTTCTGATACTCCAGTAAAAGTAAAAGCTGTGAGAACTAAAGCTCCTATTGCAGTTGTTGAAGCTCCTGTCGAAGTTGCAGAAACACCTGTCGAAGTTGCAGAAACACCTGTCGAAATTGTAGAAACACCTGTCGAAGTTGTAGAAACACCTGTCGAAGCTGTTGAAGCACCAGTGAAAGTAAAAGCTGTCAAAACTAAAGTTCCTGTCGAAGCAGTAGATACTCCGATTGAAGTAGCAGAAACACCTGTCGAAGCTGTTGAAGCATCAGTTGAAGCATCAGTTGAAGCTCCTGCTCCGGAAACTGAACCAGAAGCTTAATGCTTTTATAGCACAAAACTCAAAACAGGCTGATTATTCAGCCTGTTTTGTTTTTATACCAAATAAATATTTAAAGCTTAAATTCGTTAAGAAAAGACTTAATAACAGAAGAATAGAACAAATGAATATTTCTTTATTAACAATTGGCGATGAAATTTGCATCGGACAGGTCATTAACACAAATGCTGCTTGGATTGCAGATGAATGTACTAAGCTTGGAGCAAAAGTTCATTATCACTCTACCGTAGGCGACAATGAGCCTGATATAACAGCTGAACTGGACAGATTACTCTATGTAACGGATATGGTAATTATAACGGGTGGGCTTGGACCTACGCATGATGATATAACTAAGGAAGTTCTTGCTGATTATTTCAATGATAATCTTGTTCTTTCAGAACCTACATTGAAGCATATTGAAGACTTACTTTCCAATAGAGGGATTAAAATTACAGAAAATAGTAAATCAGTTGCTTTACTTCCCACAAAATGTAAAATTCTAAGAAATCAGCTAGGTACCGCTCCGGGAATGCTATTCGATATTGGAGAAAAATATGTTATTTCTTTACCTGGTGTTCCTTTTGAAATGAAGTATATTATGTCAGATTCAGTTCTTCCATTTATCTATGAAAAGATTAAGGTTGAGGACGATCAGATAGTTATTTATAAAGTTCTCCAGACAGCCGGGGTTTCTGAGTCTGTTCTAGCTGAATTAATTGGAGATCCGGCTACATTTCTGAATGGATGCACTTTAGCTTATCTTCCAAGCTACCATGGAGTGCGGCTCAGAATTGGTTCAGAAAGCAGTAGTGAAAATGAATGTCATCAAAATATCAAAAGCGTATCTGATTTCATATATTCCAAAGCTGAAAAATTTATTATTGGTGAAGCTGACGACTCATTAGCTTCCGTCTGTGGTAAACTTCTTAAGAGTCAGAGTAAAACTGTCTCGTTTGCAGAATCGTGTACAGGAGGTTTATTGAGTGGTGAATTGACCTCAATTCCCGGAAGTTCTGAGTATTTTCAGGGGAGCGTCATTACATATAGCAATGAAATGAAACAACAGATGTTAGGTATCAATCCTGAAACGTTAGCTGTGAAAGGTGCTGTTTCTGAGGAGACAGCTATCGAAATGGCAAGTAATGTTAGAGAGAAATTCAATACTACAATTGGCATTAGCATTACCGGTATAGCAGGACCCGATGGCGGCACAACAGAAAAACCTGTTGGGACAGTATGGATTGGATATTCTGATCAACTGGAATCAATTGCCATGAAATTCAAGTTTGGCGGAGACAGGATTATAAACCGCAACAGAGCAGTATCTGCGGCTTTAAATTTACTATTTAAGAAATTAAAACACCAACAATGACAATACTTGCAATCGAATCTTCGTGCGATGAAACATCTGCGGCAGTAATCGAAAACTCGGCGGTACTATCAAATATTATTTCATCACAGTACTTCCACTCAAAATTTGGAGGTGTTGTGCCTGAATTGGCATCCAGAGCACATTTAAAGGCAATATCAAGTGTTGTAAATGAATCCCTGGATTCATGCGGGAAAACTATGGCTGATATTGAAGCTTTAGCTGTAACAAGTGAGCCGGGCTTAATTGGCTCACTCATAGTCGGATCTAACTTTGCGAAAGCTTTGTCAATAAGATATAATATCCCGGTTGTACCGGTAAATCATATCGAAGGGCACTTATTCTCAGGCAATCTTCAGGAGGAAGTTCCATTTCCATTTATTTCAATGGTTGTCAGTGGTGGGCATACTGCTTTGTTCTATGTAACATCATTTACTTCTTATGAGATAATGGGTTTAACTAAGGATGATGCCGCAGGAGAAGCATTCGACAAGACAGCTAAACTGCTAGGTCTTCCCTATCCGGGTGGACCCGAGATTGACAAGTTAGCAAAATCCGGCAACCCGAAAGCCTATAATTTTCCGCGATCGATGATGCACAGCGGTGATTACAACTTCAGTTTCAGCGGGCTTAAAACATCAGTCAGATATTTCGTTCAAAAGGAATTCCCTGACGGAGTGCCGGAAGAAAAGATGCCCGATATCTGTGCTTCGGTTCAGGCTGCAATAGTTGATATTCTGGTTCATAAAGCAATCACTGCAGCACTCGAAAAGAAGGTTAAATCTATCGTAATAGCAGGCGGAGTATCTGCTAATTCCGGTTTAAGAACTAAGATCTCTGAGGAAGCAGCTAAGCATAATATCAAGAGTATTGCTCCGATGATGTCATATTGCATGGACAATGCAGCTATGATAGGCTATATCGCCTCGCAGAAGCTCAAGGAATCTGGAACCGAACCTTTCTTTGATCTTTCATTCAAAGTCAACTCAAACGCTCTGAGAGCTAAAAAGAAATAAAAAAAAGTCATCCGATTCTTTTGAACCGGATGATTAATAATACAATAGATTCCTGTCTGCACAGGAATGACAAACTTATTTCTTACGCTGCTACGACTTCTGTAACCAGTTTGGCTGCCTGCTCAAAATTCTCGGCTACCTTGAATGCTAAACCTGAATTCTTGAGTAAGAGTTTGCCTTCTCTGGCATTGGTACCATCGAGACGGACAATCACAGGGACATTAACTGTTACTTTCTTTAGTGCCTGAACGATACCTTCAGCTACTTTGTCGCATCTGACGATACCACCGAATATATTTATAAGAACAGCTTTTACATTAGGATCGCTCAACATGATTCTGAAAGCATTTGCGATTCTGTCAACATTTGCTCCACCCCCAACATCGAGGAAATTTGCAGGGCTTCCGCCAGACATTTGAATCATATCCATTGTTGCCATTGCCAAGCCTGCACCGTTGACCATACAGCCAACATTACCATCGAGCTTTATGTAATTAAGATCAAATTTTGAAGCTTCTACTTCGAGAGGAGCTTCTTCTGTGATGTCGCGAAGATCTTCATATTCTGCATGACGATAGAGAGCATTGTCATCGAAGTTCATCTTGGCATCCAATGCGATCATTGTACCATTAGTAGTAAGAACTAGAGGATTGATTTCCAAAAGACTGCAGTCAAGGCTTTCATAAGCTCTTACCAGACGAGTGATAAAAGTATTGAAGCTCTTGAATGCATCACCAGTTAACCCAAGACCTATACCCAATCTGCGTGCCTGAAAATTCTGGAATCCAAGTTTGGGATCGATAGCTTCTTTCAAGATTTTTTCAGGGGATTCTTCGGCAACTTTCTCGATTTCGACACCACCTTCGGTGGAAACCATGATAGTATTCTTGCCAGTTCCTCTATCGAGAACTATACCTGCATAGAATTCCCTGGCAATGCCTACACCCTCTTCCAGCAACAATCTTCCGATGATTGTACCCGATTCGCCGGTCTGGATGGTTTTAATTTTATTGCCGAGCATTCTAACAGCATACTCATAAATATTATGGGCAACATCATTGCCGGACATAACATTAACGCCTCTAACCTGTTTTTCGCCAACAAATTGAGTTTCGTCGGTTGTAATATCATGGATTGAGCCTTTTCCTCGTCCTCCGGCATGAACCTGAGCCTTCAAGACAATAGTATTGATTCCCATGTTTACGAAATCTTCGAAAGCGCTTTTACCGGCTTCTTCAGCGGTGAATACAACTTTACTCTTCAGAACAGGTACATTGAACCTACGAAGAAGGTCTTTTGCCTGATGTTCATGAATCTTCATAAAATATCCTGAATTATATTGAACAAATAATTTTCTTTTTGGGGAAGTTTATAACTTACAAATTTATTAAAAATATGGTAGATTAGCAAAAATCTCAGGAATCAATTAATAATTGGGGGAGATTTTGCATCAATTTGCATCGAGTTGCATCGAGTTGCATCATTTTAATGAATAATTGGTTATTTAATATTTTTTTAACCACCTTATTTATCAGGCACATTGTATTTGTGATTGCACTTTTTGCATCAATTGCATCGTGTTTTTTGATAATTTTGATCTTTTGCATCGAAGATGCTGAATATGAATAATCGCTGGTGAAACCCGTGGAAATGATAAATTTTTCCGGAAACACCGTAGGTGTGAAATCTTAATAGAAAGCATTGAGGAGAGAGCGTCGAAGCCCCGTAGGGGCGGTATCTCCATTCGTTATAAAAATCAATTTCGCTCCGATGGAGCTTTAGTGACAAGTTTGGGGCGATTTTCTATTATGATTCCATCCCTACGGGATTTTGAGATATAGTTTGTATCGAATGCTATACATATTCTATCCCTAACGGGATTAACTTTACCAGATGCAATTTGCAAAATAGTTGATGATATTTCAAGAAAACGGTTTTTATTTTATATATAATTTAAATAAATGGTCTGAACTGGGATTTCTGGGATTTTTGTGATGAAAGACATGATTAAATACACTATAATTCATGTATTGTAGGGATTCACTGCGTGAATCCTGTATTATTTGAGAACACATGCAATGTCCCTACAAGTACCAACCTCACCCCGACCCTCTCCATTCTTGGAGATGGTGTCTTAGAGCCATGATGCAACTACCACCCCGTCTCGACTGCGTCGATCCACCCCTCCTTGGAAAGGAGGGGAAAAACTACAGCTTCACAAATTTGCTTACTCTATCTCCTATCCGGACAAAATACATTCCCGGAAGTAATGTTGAGACATCAATACGTAGGGGCAATTCATGAATTGTCCCTACAGACAATACAGTTTGTCCAAAGATGTTATATATCTTTATATTCACACCCCCAGACCCCCTCTCAAGAGGGGGATAAGTGATTTCTATTAAATCGGAGGCAGGATTGGGAAATATTGGACTGTCAATTTGTTGATTAACATTATCTTCAACAGAAGTTTCGATCTCGTATTTATAAATGAATGCGTCATCTGTTACACCCATTATTTCTTTGTTTTAAATAATAGACCTATTTGAATGTACAAATTAAAAAATAAAATATATGATTATATATAGATCGAATAGTTTTATCATTGAATTTGTCTTCAGATATACTCAGATAAATATTGTCACTATACTTTTTCAAACAGTCAAAAGAATAATTATTATAAGTATCAAAAGTCTCTTTGTATTTGTCCAAGCCTTGGGTTGTTCCTAAAAATACAATTTCAGTTGATTCAACTTTTCTATAAAAAATAATACTATCTTTATTAATATAATTAATTCTCATAAGTGAATCACTGCAAAAGTAATTTTGATTTTTAAGGAATAGAATGAATGTGAATTTAAAATCATCAAGATTTGTACCAGAAAGGTCTTCCCGATATATTTCTATATTATAAACTTTTTGAGGCAATGAATCTTTGAACTTATGTATAGCACTCATCCTTTCATATATATTATTTCCCATGTTATCGAATAATTTCATATAATCCAATCTATCATAAGAAATAAAAACCTTAATAGAATTGACAATCATTTGAGCAGGAGAGCCTTCAGATGAACTTGGAAAAGTAGTATTAATTATAAATATATAAATCAATAAGAAAATAGAAAGAAAATATGTCAATCTGATCTTTTTATAAAAAATAAAAAATATTACAGCAAAAATAATTGGGGCAATTAACCATTCCACTAAGATTATAACATATCCCAACTCAATTCCTTCATTCCATGTAAAGAAACCCATCCAGAAGGAAGAACAGAATCCTATAAATAAAAGAGTAAAAGTAATTGATATTCGCTTCCATTGATCTCTATTACTTTTCTCAAGTTCATTATTTGAAGTTATTTTGTTCAAATTTCGCTCCGATGTAGCTCTGGTTCATATATTTGTTATTCTTTTAAGATTTCGCCAATACGTAGCTGATTTAAAAATGAATATTTCATTTAAAAAACTCTTATTCCAGCCACAATATACGAACAACCGGATACTAAAACAAAAAAACGGCTATGATGCCGTTTTTAAAAAATAGAATCCTTTTGATAAGGAATGACAAAATTTCAAGATTTTTTATTTTACTGTTCTTTTTTATTTCAACATCAAAATCCACACTTTATAGAATTAACCATTATCATCATCTCTAATCCAGATTTATCATGTATTCTTGTATTATTTTAAATCCCCAAAAAAATTACTCAGACAAAACAAAAACAATGCTTGCATTATCGTACATTGGGAAAATATTATAAAATTGATTTTCTTGGTAATTGTAATGCATACTATCACCATTAAAATTAAATTTTTCATAAAAATATAATTTATAAATAGCCTTGATTTCTGATTTTGATAAGTACGAAACTAATTTTCCACTGGAGGTAGCTGTAATTGGCATAGAGGTTATCCTTAAATCCAAAGTTCTTCGAGGATTTGGATTAGCTGTCGGATTTTCAGTATAATGATAATAATAAATAGATTCTAAAATATTTTTACTAGCATTAATTGTACATTTGAACTGGTAGAAATTCCCCCACACGTTATGATGACAATAGTTAATAATTATTGTGCTATCTACACTCATTGTATCACAATCCACCTCGGTTTGAATGTATGGATATGAATTTTCAAAATCATTTTGATAGCTAAAATATAATGTATCGGCATAGGTATAAACCATTGGACCTGGTCCATTTTTTTCTGTATGGGTAAACGTTTCAACAACTGGTAAATTAAGAGTTATTGAACATTTTCGATATTTATACATGGAGGATTTTACCATATCAAAAATAATGTTTGTGTTATTCTCAGGATTCATTAATGTGATTGTGTCAGGTTTATAACCAGCGGTGTAACCGATAAATGAATAAGAATAATTAGTTACCTGTATCTTTTGAATATCACACCAAGAAAAACTAATTTCAGGGTCACCAGAATTAACAGTATTATTTAGATTGATGAGCTTTTTAACAATATTTTTATCGTTATAATGAATTAATATAAAATAGAGATTAAATGATCGGTTATTGAATCGAACTTCTAACTGATAATTTCCAGCTTCATGAAATTCTTTCATAGATTTCATTAATTTCATTGAGTAGTCATAGATTTCGATTTTAACTTCAGAACTTTGGAGTAAGGTAATATTAGTTCTAAAATTTTCATTAGAGGTAATAATCTGGTTTTCACTTTTATTCCCCTCAAATTCAATAATTCCAAGAATACCAAGATTAAATGATGAAATTGGTTTTTTAATTACTGATCTTGAGTAACCTTCTTTAATGACTACTACACTATCTAGATTAACAACATTTTTGGATTGTTTATCAACTGCTGAAAAATTAACTATTTGACTCAACACTACATTTGAATATAATGTAAATATTACGAGTAAAATTATTTTAATTTTTTTCATTTTACTTACCATATATAATCTTTAATTGTTGAAAGAAAGAACGTTAAGAAGCTAATTAAATTGCCTATGTCTTATGTACTTTAAACAACAATTTAAGATCTTTTTTACTTTTTCAATATATTTGTTTAGTGAATTTATCTACTCTGCTTTTTCTTTCTCGACTACCATCAATACTTTATCGGCATCGACCTGTTCGCCTGTGGAGACATTGATTTCGGTGACGATACCATCGATAGTTGTGTAGATTGTGGTTTCCATTTTCATGGCTTCGACAATGATCAGACCATCGCCCTCTGTAACTTTTTGACCCTGTTCGACAAGAATTTTGACTATTGAGCCGGGCATCGGGGGCTTAACGTTGATTATATCTTCGTTAGCGGACTGACCTTCACCATAGTCATTTCCATCGCTATGAACTTTATCGAAGTGAAATGTTGTTCCGTCAGCATTGACATAGTAATGATTCTTGTCCTCGGCAATGAACACATCCTGCCATACTCCGGAGATATTTATCTTCAGATGATTCTTGTCAATTCTGCGGAATTCGAAATTATGCAGAACGTCATCGATGTTAATTGATTTATTGTCTTTGGCAGGCTGAACCTGATGTTTTTTGGTTTTAAATAAAAGTTCCATTTATCTGCTCCCTCCTGCGATTTCCCAATAGCCTATCTCGAGCCAGGGAGATGAATTAAGCTGATGTGCAATATGATTGACTGTTTGAGTTTGATTGGTATCCTCTGACAGAGCTGCGGCGGCGAATGCGTGTAGTAATGATGCTGTAGAATTGAACTTCAGATCATCGCTGTGAGAATCGATGAAGTTTGTGCATGTGTCTCCGTCGATGAAATGCTGATTCTCCAGAACAGTCTGCATGAATTTATTGGAGGTCTTTACTCCAAGCACAACGTTGGATTTAAGCGCATTGATCATTCTCAAACGGGCTTCTTCCCTATCTTTGCCCCAGACAATGAGTTTTGCAAGAATAGGATCATAGAAAATCGGAACTTCCGCACCGCTGTAAACACCAGAATCGTATCTAACACCTGGTCCGACAGGCTCTTTCATAAAATGAATTTTACCTGATGAGGGCATAAAATTGTTATCGGCATCTTCGGCATAGATTCTACATTCGATGGAATGACCGTTCTGAGTCAATTCTTCCTGTTTGAAAGGAATAGCTTCTCCGGCGGCGATTCTTATCTGAAGCTTAACGAGGTCGATACCTGTTACCATTTCGGTGATAGGATGCTCAACCTGAATACGTGTGTTGACTTCGAGGAAATAGAAATTATTATCTTTATCGAGAAGGAACTCTACGGTTCCGACATTTGTATAGTTCGATGCCTGAATAACTTTTACGGCAGTCTCCCCCATTCTCTTTCTAAGTTCAGGACTGACCGCAGTAGAAGGAGTTTCTTCGATAATCTTCTGGTGGCGTCTTTGGATTGAACATTCACGTTCGAATAGATGAACGAAATTACCGTGTTCATCGCCTGCAACCTGGAATTCAATATGACGAGGTGATTCGAGATATTTCTCGAGGAAGACGACTTCACTTCCGAAAGCTGTTTGAGATTCGCGCATAGCTGCTTCGACAGAAGGCTTAACGTCTTCAGCTTTATGAACAACACGCATGCCCTTACCACCACCACCGTCAGAAGCTTTGATCAGCACAGGGAATCCAATCTTTTCAGCCATCTCTTCGAAATCGCTGATATTCTTCGACGAGGTCTTCATACCCGGAATGACTGGCACACCGGCTTCAATCATTGTAATTCTTGATTCAACTTTTGAGCCGAGGAGTTTCATTGGTTCAGGCTTTGGACCAATGAATACGAGACCGGCTTCACGAACTTTTTTATTAAATTCATGTTTTTCGGAGAGAAATCCATATCCAGGGTGAATTGCATCGCATCCGTTTTCGAGAGCGGCATTAATCACAGCATCCATGTTCAGATAGGACTGGAGTGGTGCTGCAGGACCGATACAAACTGCTTCGTCAGCAAGCTTAACATGCTGTGCAAATTCGTCAGCTTCAGAATACACTGCAAGTGTGGGGATATTCATCTCTTTGCAGGCTCTGATTATCCTGCAGGCAATTTCGCTTCTATTTGCTATAAGTATTTTTTTAAACATATTTACATCCTGAATACGCCAAAATTATGTTCCGGAATTGGTTGATTAAGTGACATTGCTATTCCTAATCCAAGTACTGTTCTGATGTCCAGTGGATCGATGATACCATCGTCCCAGATTCTGGATGTACTGAAATAAGGACTGCCTTCAATTTCATATTTATTTAAGATAGGTTCGCGGATTGCGGCTATATCTGCATCTGATAGCTTCTGACCTTCCTTCAGCAATTGATTGATTTTTACTGAAGCGAGAACATCAGCGGCTTGTTCACCACCCATGACGGAGATTCTTCCGTGAGGAAGCATCCAAAGCATTCTTGGATTGTAACCTCTGCCACACATTGCATAGTTGCCTGCTCCGTTTGAAGCACCAACTATGAGAGTGAACTTTGGAACATTAGCGTTAGCAACGGCATGGATCATCTTTGCTCCATCGCGTGCAATGCCACCATGTTCGTATTTTTTACCGACCATAAAGCCAGTGATATTCTGTAAGAACACCAACGGAATTTTTCTGAGTGAACAGAGTTCGATGAAATGAGCTGCCTTCTGGCTGGATTCACCGAAGATAACTCCGTTATTGCCGATGATGCCAACAGGATAACCCATTACTCTTGCGAAACCGGTGATGATGGTTGTGCCGTAAAGTTCTTTAAACTCCTGGAATCTGCTGCCGTCAACAAATCTGGCGATAACCTCACGCATGTCAAATGGTAATCGGATATTTTTAGGCAAAACTCCGTAAAGTTCTTTTGGATCGTAGTATGGATCTTCCGGGGCTTCCCTTCCGATATCGAATTTAGTTCTAAGACCGATATTTTCAACTATATTTCTTGCTATATCGAGGGCATGAGCATCATTCTGAGCATAATGATCGGAAACACCCGAAATCTTGCAATGAACATCTGCTCCACCGAGATCTTCATCTGTAACAACTTCTCCGGTTGCGGCTTTGACAAGGGGCGGTCCTCCTATGAAAATGGTTGCCTGATTACGAACCATAATCGTTTCATCGCTCATTGCAGGAACATAAGCTCCACCGGCTGTGCAAGATCCCATAACAACTGCGATCTGAGGAATTTTGTTCGCAGAGAGCTGAGCCTGATTGTAGAATATTTTTCCGAAGTGATCGCGATCGGGGAAAGTATCAGCCTGCAGAGGCAGGAATACTCCACCTGAATCGACAAGATAGACACATGGCAGATTATTCTGCAGAGCGACTTCCTGAGCACGGACATGCTTCTTGATTGTCATCGGGAAGTAAGTACCGCCCTTGACAGTCGCATCGTTTGCGACGATAAGACATTCCTTACCGGAAACGACACCGATACCCGTAACAACACCTGCTGAGGGTGCCTGACCATCATACATGTCATTGGCTGCGAGTGCTGACATCTCGAGAAAAGGAGTATTTTTGTCGCAGAGTTTTTTGATTCTGTCCCTGACAAGAATTTTACCGCGATCTGTGTGGCGGTTTCTTGCGACTTCTGAGCCACCAAGCTTGACAGCTTCGAGCTTTTCGTTCAGCTCAGCTACAATTTGCTTCGAGTGCTCAAAGTTTTCCTGATAGCCTGCACTTTTGACAGATATTTTAGACTTAATTCTATTCATAACAATCCGGAAAAGTAAAAAATGAAGAAAAGCAATTTACCTCTATTTCTTAAAATTTAAAAATGAAGTGTTGTGAAATAGGATTTTTTTTGGTTTGAACAGATTTGTAATTAGAAATATTCTAAAATAACTGATTTGCTCTGGATTTTATTTATTCTTGACGCAACGAACAGATAAACCACTTCCCTTACTGTCATACATCCTGCCCATATCTGCGAAATTGTTGTGCAAGTACCTCTTCCAAGCGAAATAAGTACCGTACTCCGTAGAAGACCACCAGAAAGCATATATGCCTATACCGCTGAATGCTCCATATTCGATACAGGTACCGCCAGGAAGAGCGGAAAAGCCACTCTCATTTGTGGATCCCCAGTTTGGGCTATACCAGTGAGATGTACCGGTTTCCTTCAGCTTACTACCAGCAACGTTTACGCCTCCAAGATATGTGATTAATGGTGACCATTCGTTGTCACTTGGTACGTGCCAGCCATTTGGTGCTAAGCCACGAGGATCATTAATAGCATGCCAGTTATATAATTTCCCATAAATAATACCATCATAAGAACCATTATTAAAATAACACCAAGCACCAGTGATAAGTGCTGCCCATTCTTTCGGGTCTCTCACTTCAGGTATTGAATCCCCATTACGATAATGATCTACATTCAGATTCTTCAGCATCCAGATCTGAGAGC
The DNA here is from genome assembly GCA_964464375.1 of uncultured Hyphomicrobiales bacterium. Classification (GTDB taxonomy): domain Bacteria; phylum Bacteroidota; class Ignavibacteria; order Kapaibacteriales; family UBA2268; genus CAIOZA01. Next base: position 9,926 of record CAYXFU010000006.1, on the reverse strand, counting down.
CAATAGAAAGCGGCTGATATTGATCAACATAGAATATGACGCTGTCTATTGAACTATATATGTAGCTTTTAGGAAATGAAAAGATATATATATTGAGAATGTCACGTTTTGTGCTGTCTTTTTCAAATTTGATACTTCCGATTATTTCATTTGGATAATAGGCAACAAGTGTGTCCTGATAATGGATTCGCATTACATAGTTGTTCCCTTTATCGATGACATTCAAGCTGTCAATATCGCTTAGATTATACTGCTTTGAGCTTCCATCCTGAAGATAGAATTTAACAAGTGGTTCTGCTGAAAAGAGCTGAGCAGAGCAAAAGATTATGATGATGATAAGAAGTGCTTTTTTCATGATATTATTTTAAGAATTAATATAATTGTCAAGTTTCAAAATGTTGTTTATGATTACTTGTAATAGTTTGTAACAATGTTAACTCTTATTTTTACCAATTTTCAGTCAATAATAAGAATTCCTTTTCATAATTATCCCAATCATGGAGTGTCAATGGGTCAAAATCAGCACCATTAGGCCATACTATTGTCTGAATTTCTTCATCAATTCTGACCTGATTAAAGTTATTGATATCTGCTAATGAACCATAGAGTTTCCCTTTTAATATATTCTGAAAATTAATAACCCGCTCTGAGTCATCTTCGAATTTCAAGAATAATGTAAAAGGTGCTACAATCTTGAATGATATTACTTTATGTAAAGGATGCATGTTTTAACCAGTTTAGTACTAAATAATTACAATCCAAGTTCTGATATCAAATTTTCGTGGCTAATCCATTTTTTATTACTCTTTTTTGTTTTAACAGCAGATTTATAATCCTCGAAATCTTCAGCTTTTTGATTGAGTTTCTTATATTCTTCGTAATCCATTATGACGGCAACAGGTATATCATTGTTTTTAATAATTTGAGTATCAATCATAGTAAGCGTCCTTTCTGTTCTTAATTTCAATAGATATTTCAAAACAATGTTTCTTCATTATTCAAGACGTTCTTCAAAAAAGTTAGTCTGTGAAGACGGCAAATTCCGTGCTGTTCTATCGTCTCATAATGCAATCGTGTTCCGTATCCTTTGTGTCTGTTGAACGCGTAATCAGGGAACTCAATGTGAGCTATTTCTTTCATTATTCTGTCACGCGTAACCTTAGCTATCACAGAGGCTGCTGCAATTGACAGCACTTTAGAATCACCTTTGATTATTGTCGTATAATTTTTCTCATCACTTTTGAATCTGTTCCCATCAATAAGAATATGATGGGGTTTTACTTTTAGAGAATTTAATGCTGAGTGCATAGCTTCGTAAGTGGCGTTAAGAATATTAATTTCATCGACTCTGAAATTATCAATTATGCCTACCCCCCAGCACAGAGCTTCATCGACAATGATATCATAGAATTTCTCACGATCTTTCTCCTTCAGCTTTTTGGAGTCATCTATGCCGATAGATTCCAACTTATCATCTTTAAGAATCACAGCTGCAGCGACGACAGGTCCTGCGATACAGCCGCGACCTGCTTCGTCAACTCCTGCGATAAGCTGACCAAGATCCCAGAAAGTTCTTTCAATATTGCAGTCCGGCTTTATCACAAGAAATTTAATTCTGTTCAATGAGTTTCAGAAATTCATTTCTGAGATTGAACTCATCGAGCAGGAGACCACGCATAACAGAAGTAACCATCAGAGAATTTGTTTCACTGCTTTTTACTCCTCTTGCAATCATACAATAGTGCTTTGCTTTGATGACAACACCCAGAGCGCGTGGATGAATCGTTTCCTCAATAAAATCCGCGATCTGTTCGCCGAGTTCTTCCTGGATTTGTCCGCGTCGGGAGAACCAATCAACAATACGACTGAGCTTTGATAAGCCGAAAACATATTCCCCAGGGATATAACCGATAGCACATTCGCCTGAGATAGGCTGCCAGTGATGTGAACAGAGGGACATAACCGTAATACCTTTGCTGATTATGAGTTCGTCAACTTTCTTACGATTTGGGAAAACTGTTATCTGAGGCGGAGCATTGAATCTCCCCCACATCAGTTCATTTACGAGCATTTTGGATATTCTTCGGGCAGTATCTTTGCTGTTGGGATCATTCCGCGAAATTCTGAGAATTTCCATAACTTCGACGAACTTTTTCTCCAATCTTCTCTGCATAATCTTTCTGTCATTTTCACTCAGCTCAATGTTGCTGTTCGCATCGAAGAGGATTTCCTTAAATCTGTTCAGCGTTGGGAAACCATCAGCCAATTCTTCTTCAATATTTATAATTGGATTATTTTCCATTATTAACTCGTTCTTATTTGTTGCTAAAAGTTTTAATTTCAGTTTCTTCACCGAAATATTCTATGAAACTGTTCTCGGTTTCGAAAAGTTTTATTTTATATAGTTTACCGCTGGGAAGTTTATTTTCAAGTATTCTCCAGAAGACAATTGCAAGATTCTCGACTGTAGGAATAATTCCTTTAAGAAAATCCACATCAAAATTGAGATGCTTATGATCGACTTTGATGACAATTTCATCCCAAAGAAGTTTCTTCAATCTTTTCAGATCGATCACGTAACCGGTTGTTATATCGGGCACTCCGGCAACAGTTACTTCCAGGATATAGTTGTGTCCGTGACCATAGAAGTTATTACATTTATCGAAGATTGCTTCGTTTTGTTCATCACTCAGTTCAGGATTATATAATCTGTGAGCTGCTGAAAATTCTACCCTTTTTGTTACATATAACATAAATATACTCCAATGTTATGATTTTTCTTCCCAAATTATCAATACTAATCTTAAAAATCAATGTTTATTTGAAAAAATCTCTTTAATTTTAACTTTTTAACTATTGCAATTTAAGAATTTATGAAATATCTATCACTGGCATTGATTGTCGTGACTTTAATATCCTGCACAAGCACCAAACCGGGCAAACAAAATTTATCTAATCCATTAATCTATAAAAGTAAATTGCATAATATTGAGATGAGTGGGGTGATTAACTCTACTTTACCGGCAGCGGCACAGTCAGCGGAATTCAAGATACAAATGTCGGACAGAGATTCTGGTGCTGTTTTTATTTACGGACCATTCAAAATGTTATTAGCCAGATTATACTCAACACCAAAATATTTTTTATTTTATAATGCAATCACTTATGAAGCATTTGAAGGCAATCCAACGGCTTCCAATCTAAGCAGAGTAATGAATCTGCCACTTTCTTATGATGACTTTGGTGCTTTCATTCGCGGAGAAGTTCCGGCACCACCTGAAACTTTTAGTCAGGATTTGAGTTATAACAAAGATGGAAAAGTGTTATTTGTTTCAAATTCGAACAACTATTCGGATTTTGCTTTGGTTGACACCGAAACAGGAAACTTATTCCAGTTGCAGAGAAAAAATGAAAGTGGAAAAATGATATTCAATGTGGTTTATTCGTCATATAAAGATTTTGATGGTATAAATCTGGCACAGAAAATTATTTTTAATTTTCCTGATCTGAATGGTTCTATAACTGTGAATGCAGATAATATAACAATTAATCAACCATTTGATAAACCATTCAGTTTCAATTTACCCGGAAAACTGAAGATAAATAAACTGAATTAGAATTTTCAATATTGAAAGAAAATTAGAGATAATAAGAGAAAAGAAAATATCATCCATTTTAAAAAGCAAATGCATTTTGTTGTGGTTTGCTATTTGTATTTTTACGATATCCACTGTGCAAAGTACTTTTGCTCAAGTTGATTCAATAAATATTATACCTCCAATTCCAACATTATTTGATTCAACTAAAACCGATACTTTAATAACTCAAATAAATAAAACTGACTCACTATTACAGATCAAAGTTAAGAGTAAATCGGGACTAGACACAATTGTAAATTACTCATCGAAGGACACTGCTGTTTTTTATCTAAAAACAAGAATGATGCGGCTCAGGGGTAATTCTAAACTTTCGTATAAGCAGCAAACTCTCGAAGCCGAAGTAATTGAGCTGAATTTCAACAATTCACAGTTATACGCAAACGGTGTGAGGGATTCAAATAATCGATTGATTGGTTATCCGAAATTCACAGATAAGGGCGAAATCTTCTACGGTGAATCTATGGCTTTCAACTTTAAAACCAATAAGGGAGTGATAACAGTCGGTGAAACGGCAATCTCTGATGGATACTATTCAGGTGATAAGATCAAACGTATTACTGAAAATGAGTTATTTGTTCAGAACGGTTGCTATACTACGTGCGACAAACCACATCCACACTTCTATTTCGGTTCTCCGCAAATGAAGGTTGCTGTTGGGGACAAAATTTATATCGATCCGATTATTTTCTATGTTGAGGATTTACCGGTCTTTGCTCTTCCATTTGGTCTGTTCTTCAGTCAGCAGTCAGGCAGAAAATCCGGATTGATATTACCGGCATTTTTCTTTTCCGGGAATCGTGGCGTTACTCTTGAAAATCTGGGTGTCTATCTGGCATTGAGCGATTACTACGACACTAAATTCAGTGTTGATTTTTATTCAAAAGGCGGATTCAATCTAAAGAATTTTACTCAATGGAAATACCAGGACATGTTATCGGGAAGTTTCAGGTTTGAATACGGAAAGTCCCGATTTAATCCTAATGAAGGATTTTCCAAAAACTGGCTCTTTGCATTGAATCACAATCAGTCTATTTCTCCTCAGGAACAAGCAGTTGTTAATCTGAATTTCTCAAGTAATGACAGGAATAGAAACACTCAATGGGATCAGACTCAGAGAGTAGTGCAGGAAATATCATCTAATGCTTCTTACTCGAAATCATTCGATAATGGCTCAAGTCTTTCACTTGCTTACGGCAGATCACAGAATATTATTACAAGTACTTATTCCCAGTCTCCATCACTCTCGTTTAATTTACCGCAGTGGTATCCATTGAAATCATCTGTATCGTCAGACAGCTGGCTTAGAGAATTATCCATCTCCTACAGCGGTAATGCCAATTATAACGACAGCAAAATTATAACAGTTAACAATTTCGTTGTTTCACCAGATTCTGTAAGGAAGGATACATCATTCAGCAACATCTGGTCCGGTAAGATTACGCATAGTCCACGCATATCATTTATCTTACCAAAGCTTTCGTATTTTACTTTTACTCCCTATATTAGTTTCGGGTTGAACAACTATGTCCGAAGAAGTACTAACTACCGCGATATGACCGACAGTACTATCAAATCTGACGTTGAGTACGGATTTTTCTCTGAATATACTTACTCTGCCGGTATATCCATGTCAACAAGACTATTTGGTATGATGAAGCCCAATCTATTCGGTATAAAAGCAATCAGGCATACATTTCAGCCAAATTTCTCTTTCTCATTCAGACCTGATCAATCATCGCCAAAAGATGGCTTCTATGGTGAATATTACGATTCTTTATCGCAACAAAATGTCAAGTATTCCCGCTATGAGAAAGATGGCGGTGGCTTAGCCTCTTCTTATCTATCAGGTGCTATCAATTATTCCTTCGTAAACAGCATCAGCATTAAGCTAAATCAGGCAGATACAGTCGAAGAGAAGCCTATCGACATTCTTGGTTTTACTATTTCCGGCTATTATGATTTAGTAAAAAAATTCAGAAAATTGAGCGACGCTTCACTTTCTTTCCATACTGCCAGCATAGCCGGATTTAATATCAATGGTGGCACATCTTTCAACTTCTACGAAGAGGAGGTTAAATCCAACTATCTCGGCAGGGATTCCATCGTTCTGACCGACAGGTACCTCATTGCTGCCGGGAAAGGGCTAGCACGAATGACCAACTTCAATCTAAATCTCTCAACAGGTTTTTCGTCCGAAACCGGTTTCGGTGGTGGTATCGGGCAAACCGACGCCAAGAAGAAGGATAGCATAGGACTAGGTGAACGCTTTTCAAAAAAAATAAATTATTCCGAAGAATTCTTCGACTTTTTCGGTGATGAATCACCGGGTTATTCTCCGCTCAAGCTTCCATGGTCAGTTGGTTTGAATCTTATGTATAACTATTCTATGCCAAATATACGTCAGAAAAGTCAGAGTCTGACTCTAGGAACAAATCTAACTTTGAACCTGACGCCAACCTGGTTCATATCCGGAGCATTACAAATTGATCTTATTACGAAACAGATTGTTTCGCCAGTCATTACTGTAAAAAAAGATCTGCACTGCTGGGAGCTTAACTTCACCTGGTATCCCATTGGTTACAATCAGGGATTCTTCCTGCATTTCGGCATTAAATCTCCACAGTTGCGTGATTTGAAGTATGAAGAGAGAAACAGCGACTTCTTCTAGTAAATTACGAATACCGAATGTTCTGACTTTTTATAACTTTACAAACTTTTGAACTGATTCCCCAATCCTCACAAAATACATTCCGGGTGACAAACCGGAAACATCGATTCTAACTTTTTCCCCTCCTTTCCAAGGAGGGGTGTCACGCAGTGACGGGGTGGTCTGGATTTCTCCAAGCACATTAAAGATTTTTATGTCGCTTTGTTCGGACACGGCACGCCCTGTCCCTACAGATATTTCAATAAAATCGGTGGAGGGATTGGGAAACGAGTTGCATTCAAAATTTTGATTTTTTTCTGTAATATTTGTTTCAATGGAATCAGCAAACATAATTAATTCTTTATTATCAGGATTATAAATCAAAAACCATTGGTTTACAGCATTTACTGAACCGCTAACATTGCCGCTTTTTGATTCTCCTGAATAAATTTTAACAGAATTATAAGTTCCAAAGTGATAATTCCCTGAAGAATTTCTTTCTCCACTGTATAAACCCACATCAAAACTTTCCGAATTGTTCCAATCTTTATTGATAATGAGTAAGGTTGAATTATTCAGCGCAGTATAAAATTGAAGATAAATACTCTCATCGATATCATATGTACAAATAAATGGAGTAAGAACGGTGAATGAAGTAAAGATATAATCATTATGTTTTGAACAACCTGTAGGATTGAAAGGAGAAATTCTCAAATAATCCAATACCTCAAAATTATAAGATATAATTGAAGTTTTTGAATAAAGTTCAATTAATTCATCCTTTAGCAAGTCGTATTGAAAGATTTTTTTGCTAACCGAACTGTCACCTTCATATATGTCAAAATATGATTCAGCAAAATACAACAAATTAGAATTTGAATTATCAAAGAAGATAGATGAAATATAGCCAAACTGCTCAACACTGTCACCTCTGATGGTTTTTATAACTTTTGCATTTGTAATATCAATAATATCAATCCATCCCTTACTTTTGAAATGATTTGACGAATCTGTACCATAGGATGAAAATGATTTAATTATATATTTATTATCTGGTGAAAAAATAAAATGTGAGTATTTTGTAAAGTTTGAATCATAATCAATTTTGTCAATGAATACTGAAATTAGATTACTATCGATAGTATTGTAAATTTTAATTGTATCATAGTTTTTAATCAATGCTAATGTAAAATCCTCAGAAAAAGTTTGGTATCTTAAACTATTGTTTGCTCTAATTTTGTTTCCATTTCTTCTATCTAATATTTCAAAGCCCAAAGATTTTTTAATGATAATTTCTTCACCATTTCTCGAAAAATAATATCCGTTATTCTCTTCTAATGTCTTTCTCCATTCTATCTGATAAGAAAAATTTTTCCCAAAAGAAATTAAAAATAAAAACAATGAAATTAGATATTTCATACTATCTCCTATATTTTAACTAACTTCTGAACTCTATCTCCAATCCTTACAAAGTACATCCCGGGAGCCAAGCCGGAAATGTCTACTCGTAGGGGCAATTCATGAATTGCCCCTACAGATAATACAGTTTGTCCATATATATTAAAGATCTTTATGTCGCTTTGTTCGGACACGGCACGCCCTGTCCCTACAGATATTTCAATAAAATCGGTGGAGGGATTGGGGGAAATGCTGAATACATCATTAGAATTTATTACTTCATCTGTATTTGTAATGTTTTGAATATCGATCTTCTCTATCTGAGTTATTGAGAAACAAGTAATATCCCCATTTTTCATTTCAATCATGAGTGAATCCGTTTTGGCTGGTTCGGTTTGACCATTCAATTTCAGAATCCAAATATCTCTGAGCCCATGGTTATTTGAAACAGCACCATCATTAGAACCCGATCTGCCTGACAGAACAAAACCTCCATCTTCTGTTTGAAACATTCCATTAGCATAATCAGATTTGCTGCCACCATAAGATTTCTGCCAAATAATTTCACCATTCATGCTCAATTTTGTAACCCAATAATCATAAGAGACAGAATTATTGATATGACCGGTAATATCTCCGCCATTTGATTGGGTAGAACCCAAAATGACATATCCATCCTCAACAAAGAGAAGTTGATGGAGAGCATCATCTTCACCAAACCCTGTAATTGGCTTCTGCCATTGCATTAACCCGCTAGAATCTAGTTTAACTATCCAGTAACTATTAATGCCGATAGAGCCAACAATATCCCCATCTACTGAATTCGAATATCCTGCAATAATACAACCCTTATCCTTTGTTATTTCTATAATTTTTGCAACATCATTCCCACTTCCACCCAGCGAATTTGTCCAAACAATATTCCCGGTATTATCCAGTTTTACTGCCCAAATATCACTATTGCCATGGCTTTTGGTCACATCACCATTTTTCGACCAAGAATTGCCTATTACTATATATCCATGGTCTTCAGTCTCACGAATTGAAGTTGGTGTATCTTCCTCACTGCCACCAAGTACTTTCTGCCAAACTATATTACATTCAGAATCTAACTTTACAACCCAGTAATCCCAAGTTCCATTCTTCTTAATCCCTTTTAGGTCACCATCGGTTGAACAGGTAACACCCAACAGAATATATCCTTTATCTGAAGTTGAAATGAACGAAGTTAAATATTCTGAGTATGAGCCGCCATAAGACCTTTCCCATTCAATGCCGCCGTTCTCGTTCAGTTTAATGATCCATATATCATCAGGATGATTGCCCGGAGCCGGATTTTTAGGTGAAGATCCGGCAACTATAGCACCAGCATCGCTTGTAGGAATAACCTGAAGACCTGAATTGCCATTTTCGCCATACACTATCTCCCATAGCAGGTAACCGGTGTCACTATATTTTGAAATAAAGTGTTCATTCTTGTATGATTTGTTGTAATGATGTCCACCTATGATATAACCATTATCAAATGTTTTTTGAACTGTAGTGTTTGATAAATCAATCTTCTTATTCTGTGGCTTTTGCCATTCTAATTCGCCTCTTGAATTTATTTTTGCTATCCAAAGATTACTTGTTTCAGAATTTCCTATTACATCGCCGTCATTCGAACTGGTTTGACCAAAAATTAAATAGCCACCATCATCGGTTTTTTGAAGCGATATAAGATAATCCTCTTTACTGCCACCAAATGAATTCTGCCATTCTACCGATGGAGCTTTCTGAAGATGATCGAACTTTATGCTGTCAATTTTTGATAAGTTGAGATACCAGGCATAACCAACTTCGATGACAGTCATCATTCTGTCTTTTTCGAAAAAATTATTAAATTGGATTGAATCAATATTACATGTGTGATAAGAATACTTGTAATTATCCTGACAGTAAGCTTTCATCAAACATTCTTCTGTCATGTTGGTAAATCCAAATTTCCGGATTTCACTCGTTTTATAATCGCGGGTAGTGCCGTCAGATAAGTAAATCCTTATGACTTGCTCTGCATTAGCAGATGATATTACAAACAATAGGATGATAACCAGTAATATTATTTTCATAATTTTCCTATATTTTAATAAATTTACTGACTCTATCCCCAATTCGCACAAAATACATTCCGGGAGCCAAGCCGGAAATGTCTACTCGTAGGGGCAATTCATGAATTGCCCCTA
>CAYXFU010000005.1:0-132412 GCA_964464375.1 uncultured Hyphomicrobiales bacterium | reverse complement strand
TTCGGTCCCTATCCGGTGTGGGCGCAGGATATTTGTGGGGCCCCGATTCTAGTACGAGAGGACCGAATTGCCCGGACCTACGGTGAATCTGTTGTTACGCCAGTAGCATTGCAGAGTAGCCACGTCCGGAAAGGATAAGTGCTGAAAGCATCTCAAGCACGAAACCTACTCCAAGATTAGATATCCCACAGCATAAGCTGGTAAGGATCCAGGGAGATTACCTGGTTGATAGGCTACAGGTGTAAGTGTAGTAATACATTTAGCCGAGTAGTACTAATAGTCCGAGGGCTTACCGTTTAATTTTTTTTGTGAGTTATATTAATGATCTCTCGCGATTATTCTTCATGACTTAGTGATACTATTGTGTTACGTTTAAAAAGACTTCCCAAAGCAACTCAAAATCGAACATAGATTTTAATTGAAATTTATTCTCGGTGGTTTTACCGCGAAGGCTACACCTCTTCCCATTCCGAACAGAGAAGTTAAGCTTCGTAAGGCCGATGGTACTGCTTCTTTCAGATGTGGGAGAGTAGGTCGCTGCCGAGTTATTTTTACAAAAACCCTTAATACAGAAATGCATTAAGGGTTTTTTGTGTTTTGTTCAGTTTAAGTCAATTTGCCTTATAGAATTGTACTTTATGTGATCCTTAAAGATGAAACTATTATTCCAATAGATATAGGAACACATGATGAAGTTTATCAGTAATCATCATATTAGTCATTTATTTCAGTGAATTCGAAATAAATTCGTATCAATTTCCCTTTTCTGCTATAAGTAGTAGAGTCTCCTGTTTTTGGATTGGTAAGTATAACCATAAAAGTCGAATCATTCATTGTTTTAAAATATGCTCTTGTATAATCTGCTTTCCAGCTTGGAAACTCTTGATGACTTTCAATTTTGTTATTATAAAATTTAGTAAAATTGATGCATTTAAGATCACTAAAATCAAGAGAATCTAAAATTCTGAAATCTTTGATGAGAATAGAATCGTGAATGGTATAATCAATACTAATTTGAGTGTTATATTCTTCGATTTCTGGGCTAAAAATCTTATTAACTATGTCTTCATCCCACTGGATAGATAACAACGAAACTCCTTTCGAGTAAAAAAGTATCATACCAAACGTAATCAAACACAACCACTTTATCATTCATCACCTGTTTGCATTGTTCTTCAATTACAATAATACACTTTTCTTGCTTAAATTTGCAATTCTAATTAAGAAAGTATATTAAAATATGTCTGTTCCAGTTGCGATAGTTGATTGTAATAATTTTTATGCTTCCTGCGAAAGGGTTTTCAACCCAAAGCTTGTTGGGAAGCCTATAGTTGTTTTGTCGAATAACGACGGAATGATTATTGCCCGATCAAATGAGGCAAAAGCACTGGGAATACCCATGGGTGAACCATTGTTCAAGATTGAACATTTAGTCAGGGCACATGATGTAAAAGTATTTTCTTCAAATTATACTCTTTATGGTGATATGTCACATAGGGTGATGGCTACTCTGGAACAGTTTTCGCCGGACGTGGAAATATATTCAATAGATGAAGCTTTTGTAAATCTATCAGGAATTTCACCCGCAAAACTTACTTCATACGCTCACGAAATTAGAAATACAGTAAAGAAATGGACGGGAATTCCTGTTTCTATCGGTATTGCAAATACGAAAACTCTTGCAAAGTTAGCAAATAAATTTTCAAAAAAGGTAACTGAACTTAATGGAGTTCTAAATATATTTGATGAGAAGCAAGAAGTTATTGATTCATATCTCGAAAAAACTAATGTGGAGGATATTTGGGGCGTTGGCAGGCAATATACAAAAATGCTTTACGAGAGAGGATTTTATAATGCACAACAGCTTACTAAGGCTGACGATAAATTTATCCGGAAGAAGATGACTGTTATGGGGCTAAGAACAGTAATGGAATTGCGCGGTATTCCATGTATAAAGTATGAGTATTCTCCACCGGCAAAAAAGGCGATAATCTCTTCACGATCTTTTGGAAAATCTGTTACTGAAATCGAACAGGTTAAAGAAGCTGTTGCATACTTCACGAACATAGCATCACAAAAGTTGCGTCATCAGAAATCTTCGGCTAATATGCTAAGTGTTTTCCTGAGGACAAATCCGTTTAAGGAAACAACTCAATATCATAATGGGGTTCTGATACATCTGCCTGCGCCGACAGATATTACATCTGAAATGATTGAATATGCTATGAAGGGAGTCGATCAGATATTTCGACCTGGGATTCTGTACTATAAAGTAGGTGTCATGCTTTCGGGGATTGTTCCGACTGAGAGTGTGCAGTTCACGCTTTTTGATGGGGAAAACAGGCAGAAAAAAACTGATATAACAAAGATTGTTGATATGATTAATATGGAGCATGGTGCAGGGACACTTGTTTATGCCAGACAGGGCGTAAAGCGAGACTGGAGGACCAGATCAGAAAAGAAATCTCCGAGATATACAACAAATTGGGATGAACTGCCCAAGGTTAAGTGAAATTATTTGTATTTGCAAGTAATACTTATTCACATAGCCAAATATTTAGTATTATTTGCATCAATTGCTAGTTTTTTTCTTAAATTTCTTGAACCAACGATTATAATTGTAGTGAAAGAATCAATATTCCTACTGCAACTTTCAAAAAGATTGCTTCTTTTGCATCATTTTTTTAGTTTATATCCCGTTAGGGATTTGATATTGGTAGAAAACCGAACACCCAAAAATAATAATTACCTCGTAGATGTTAATTATTTAATCGCAACGCTATAATATTGTATTTTCCCATGCCACCAAATGCAATTTCCGTAATAAGGGATGATATATCAAAGAAACGGTTTATAAAGGAAATATATTAAATTTATTTCCTATGCAGATAAACTTAGGGAATTGTGTGACAATCTCACCCCATCCCTCTCCTTCCATGGAGAGGGAGAACTAAAGCCAGCTAGTGAACACGGGATCCGCCGTGTCCCTAAATAAAAATGAGTAGGGGCGGGTTTAGAACCAGCCACTACAGGATATACAAATGGGACTAAGACACTTCACTTCGTTCAGAATGACATGATGTTTGGATGCGGTCATTCAAGAGTTTTCTGCAAGCATGCACAGGAAATGGGACAATTTTTAGAAATCACGTTTGAAGGGTTGGAACCAGTAGTCGCCTAAGCTGATGGAGACTGTCATTCTGCCGAATTTCTCGTTAACAAGACCGTTGGTAGTTGCTCCACGTACACCGAATGTGAATGCGGCATCGAGGAATGCGTTGCCAACAATGGGTAATGAAAAACCGAAGGATCCTGATAGTTCATTAATTTCTATATTATTGACTATTAGGTAATTTTGTTTGTATGTGATTCCGAAATTATAAGTTGTTCTGTCGGATAAAGGAGCAGAAGCATTAGTGTTGCCCAATCTGGAAATTCCGAAGCTGGCAGCTGTATATTTTCTGAATTTGACATTTGGACTTATGTTGTAATTCAGATTGGAAAAATCCTGTAGCATATAGTCGCCTGCGAACATAAACTTACCTGTAGTGTAGGAAAATCCAAAACCATACTGATTTGGCAATTGTTTCATTACATCAATGTGATAAGTACTATCTGGAAGATAAGATGAATAAAATAGATAATTCTGAGTAATATCGAGATTTGAATGAATTTCACTGTAAGCTCCGACAAATAAATTGCTGATTGGCTCATACATAAGCCCCAGCCTGAATGCCATGCCATTGTAGGTGTCAATGGATTCAGTTTTTGTAGAAGTTGAATTTGCAAGATCAAGGAATGTTGAATTCGATTTTGTACTACTGCCGAATAATGAAATGATTGAAGCACCAATTGAGAGATTCTTTATAGGTCTTATAGATGTACCGATATATGCCTGGGCAAGACCGCCCTGACCCTGATAGTTCATTTTGCCGGTTACCGTACCTAAATCATCTGTGATTGAAACCGGCGAGGTTATGAGATAATTTACAGAAGAATATGGACCAAATCCAATGTTAATTGCAGACCCAATAGTTGTATCAATTGCAAAATTAATTAGAAATCCGTCAACCTTACCATTATTCTGATAGAGTGTATTTGTTGAATTAGTAACCAATTGTTGCGAGAATCTGTATCCTGCCTGTATTCTGGTAGATGAAATAAACGACCATTGAGCAGGATTGCGTGTGCTGATAGAATGGCTGAAAGGCACAGCAATAGAAGTTCCGCCTAAACCGTCGAACGCGGCACCTAGTCCATTTTGCAGGTCACCTATGCCAAAAATTGAATAGTTAGATCCGCCTTGTGAATATAGATTTATACTAAATCCAATGATAATCAATATGTAAAGTTTAAATTTCAATTACTTTTTGAACCTGTTACTGTATATAATTCTTAATTTAGGTCTAAGATCGGGATTGGGGTCATTTGGTCCGTAGAAAGCCATCTGGTCAATTTTTCTAACCATACTCCATCCAGCAGGATAAATAACTATATCACCCTTTCCACCATTCCTGATTATCTCTTCGACTATCTGATTGAGCTTTGGTGTTAGATATGGACTGTAATACTTATCATTAATTTTTTTGGGAAACTGTTTCTCGAAATAGAACTGATATTTGGGCATTGTGTCGATGTTTGAAGTAAAGAAAACACCACCGGCAACTAAAGAATCAATAAGATAATTTCCCTTTTTGACTTTTGATTCATTCAATGTTAACTCAAGCTGAGCAGATAAAATTGCAGATTCAGGCGGAATACTGCTGAAATCAAAAGTTAGTTTGTTCTGAACATTAACAGAACCTTGAGTGACCATATCTGTACCTGTGTATGATCTCTTGCTGCATACAACCGATGCGTCAATAGCAGTGAAAAGATTGATAGTATCAACTTTTCCTGTTTTACTTCTATAAATTACATAAAGCTCAGTATGGGGATTAGATTCTCCAATAGCCTGTGCTGAGAACTGATGAATTACGTTACTGTTGTCGTTTGGAACAAGAGCAATACCCCAGTTAATCTTGGTTGTATCTTTCAGTGCAGATAACTTAAACCAGTCTATCATTAAATCTTTGTTTATATCAACTTTGATAGGATTCATCACATCGGAAAGCTTGATAGAAGTGTTATAAGACCCTAAAGATTTAGTATCAAAGAAATCAGATTTACCCCACACGCCATTGAAAAGGGAATCATCGTTTGTTTTACTAGTCCAGTATTTATTTATTTTGAAAATATCAAAACTCATAGCATTACTGATTGAATCACCGTAAGCATATCTTGTGGGATACATGATAATGTAAGCGGCATTGATAGAGTCAACAGTTAGATAATCCAGCGAATCAGGAATATATCCGAATCGGAGCATGGAAACAGCAAATAGATCATCTGTTCTTCCAACGTATATTGAACCGGAATTGAACACCTGAATCTTATGATGAAGATTAGTACTGGATGCAATTAGTAGATTGTCTTTTGAATTCACCGACCTTAACGATAAGGTATCGAACAGCATAGAATAGCCTACATCAGTGGGCAAATCATTGCAACCGGTGAAAAATAACAAAGCTACAAAAGTGAATAAGGGGAAAACTAATTGTCTAAATTTCATTTATGATTCTTTGAACACATTCTTATAAATTTCGTCATACTTACGAACTGATTTAGTCCAAGTCAGATCTGTTGCTAAAGCATTCTCCATTAGTGAATTCCACATTTCTCTATCATTGAACAGTACGAGGGCAATCTTCATTTGTTTCAAGAAATCGTTCGAATTACTTTCGGATAAGACGAAGCCATTTCCCTTTTTAGTTTTAGTATTGAAATTTATCATAAAATCCTGATGTGCTCCAGTTGCTACAACAACCGGAATGGACGCCATGTTGAGAGCAAACATTGTACTTATTCCGGAAGGTGTATGTGAGCCAGGAGAAAGGAATAAATCAGAACCTGCATAAATCTGGTGAGCTAATTTTTCATTATATTCATCTATATAGATAAATTTCTGTGGGTATTTAGTTGCGATTTGGTTCAGTTTCTTTTTTAAATCAGAATCACCTTTACCGAGTACAACAACATTGACATTTTCCTTCATCAGCTTATCAGCAGCATCGATAAGCAAAGGAATACCCTTATGATCGTTAATCCTAGAAACCATTCCAACCAATGGAACATTTATCTGGAAAGGTAATCCAATATCTTTGCATAGTTGCTTTTTATTTTCATTTTTAAATTGCAAGGTATCGTCTGTGAGCTTCTTGGCAATTTCAGCATCATGTTTCGGGTTAAAATGGTAACCATCAAGACCAAGTAAAATACCGGCAAATTTATCAGATTTCTCTGCTAAAACTTTATTCAAACCATCGCTATAATCAGAATCTTTAAGAATTTCTTCGGCATAGGTCGGGCTGTTTGTCGTGATGTAATCGGCATACATTAAACCGGCTTTCATAAAATTAAAATTATTCTTATGAATAAAATTTTTCTTTAATTCTTTGCCGAATCCTGTTTTCTCGAATGTGGAAGCAGGAAAAACACCTTGCCTTGCAAAATTATGAATACTGAATATAACTTTAGTTTTTTTAAATTTAGCAGGATACATCATTTTAATATAAGCAGGAATTAGTGCAGAGTACCAGTCATTGCAGTGAATAATATCGGGAACCCATCCCAGAAGCATGCATGTTTCCAAAACACTTCGTTGGAAGAAAATAAACCTCTCGTCATTTTCTGGTAAATCTAATCCTGTTTTAGTGTCAGTATAAAATGTTTTTTTCAGATCGAAGTATTTTTGATTTGTTGTTATGTAAGCTTGGACCTTAGTTCTAGGGCTAGCCATCGAAGAAGATTTAACTGTTGCCAAATCAGATTCTTTTCCTACAGGAATAGCGATATCTTTCAGTCTGTTAATCTCGTGAATTTTATTTTTTCTTTCGGAAACGTTTCCGTATTTTGGTAACATGACACGAATATCGTGTCCGAAATCTCTGACTGCAAGAGTAAAAGCGTGGGATGCATCAGCAAGACCACCTACTTTAGCGAAAGGGAAAACTTCACTTGTAACATACAGTATGCTTAATGACTTTGCCATGCAGTATCTTCTCAAATTAACAATAATCTTTAACTTACAAAAATAAAGAAATTTTGTGAAATAATAAAGGATTTAACTAATTTAATGTTGATAATATGGACTATTCACTCTAAAGAAAAATGATAGTTGGCAACAAACATTATAGAAGTATTTTCCTTGATGATGACTCCAGTGCTGTAAAAGTCATCGATCAGAGACAATTACCATTCAACTTTGAAATATTAACCTTAAGAACGGCAGATGATGTTATTTGGGCAATTAAGGAAATGGTTGTTCGCGGTGCTCCGCTTATTGGTGCCATTGGTGGTTTCGGAGTTTGGTTAGCACTAAAGGATTGTTTGAATTCAGCAGATTTAGGGGTTGAATTCTATAAAAAAGTCAATGAGCTGAAATGGGCAAGACCTACTGCTGTCAACCTTCAATGGGCAGTTGATAGACAATTGAATTCAATTAAAAATGTTCCGGATTGGGAAGAAAAATTAAGCATTTTATTAAAAACTGCTTCAACTATTTGTGAAGAAGATATTTCTCAAAATAAAGAAATTGGGCTTCATGGGCTTGAAATAATTAAAGCAATAATGAAAAAGAAAAGTCTGAAGCAAATTAATATACTCACTCATTGCAATGCCGGATGGCTGGCTACAGTTGACTATGGTACTGCTCTAGCTCCAATTTTTTTAGCGCATGGTGAAGGAATTGATGTTCATGTTTGGGTTGATGAGACGAGACCAAGAAATCAGGGAGCTAAATTAACAGCCTGGGAGTTAATGAATGAGGCTATTCCTCATCATCTTATTACAGATAATGCAGGGGGACATTTGATGCAGAATGGAATGGTTGATATGGTGATTGTAGGTACAGACAGAACTACCCTTAATGGAGAGGTCACAAACAAAATCGGTACTTATCTTAAAGCTCTTTCCGCTTTTGATAATAATATTCCATTTTATGTAGCCGTTCCATCAAGTTCTATCGACTTTGATTTCACAGAAGATTTCTCTAAGATTACGATTGAAGAACGAGATGCTGATGAAGTCAATTATGTAGATGGTTTTTATGATGATGAAATTGTAAAAGTAAGAATTGCTAATGAAAAAACTCCATCTCGCAACTGGGCATTTGATGTAACTCCGGCAAGGCTAGTAACCGGATTAATTACTGAACGTGGAGTATGTAAGGCAGATAAAAATTCAATTCTTGAACTTTTCCCGGAGCATATATGAAAATCAATGATGGTTATATTAAATTCGATTGCACTTTGATTGAAGGTATTGCAACCTTTTATGATTCAATCCGCGATATGAATAAAATCAGAACAGAACTTTTTGATTTAGGATTGATAGGTGTTGCCGATGGAATAGGATATGGGAATATCAGCGTTAGAACTTCAAATGACTCATTTCTTATCAGTGGCTCTCAGACAGGAAGAAAGCGGATTCTGGATTCACGGGATTATGCAGAAGTTATTTCTTATAATTTTGGAGAAAATAGTATTATTTGCAAAGGGTTTATCGGTGCATCGTCAGAATCGTTAACCCATGCGGCAGTGTACGAATACGATGAAAATATTGGTGCTGTAATCCATATTCATCATCTATCCTTTTGGGAGAAAATTCTTAACATAGTTCCGACAACCGATAAAGAAAATGAATTTGGTACTGTTGATCTCGCCATGAATGTAATAAAATTATTCGAAAAAAGTAATCTCTCAGAGACAAAGATAATAGCTATGGGTGGTCATAGTGAGGGTATAATTTCATTCGGAGAAGATATTTCATCTGCAAGAGATGTAACCCTTAAATATTACCATGAATTCGGTATTAGCTAAAGAATACAGTTAAGAAAAATAAAACCTGAGCGATATAGAGATGCAGTGCGATTGATGGTAATTGTTCGCTAAAGACTTTTAATTTTAGACCTAGGAATCCCATCAGAGTGCCGAAACAAAACCAGACAACATAATTTAACAGCGGGATACTTGTTCCACCCCAATACCAAAACCCCAGCCTTCCTGCTGCCGGTTCGAAATAAATATCAAATACAAGAAAACTCAAACCTATAAGTAATGACTTTGTGATTACATTGAAGTTTCCGAATGAATGAAATCTTTGAATAAGTGCCGTTGAAACGAATATCGCATTGAGCCAGATAAATCCGGCAGTTAGTGGAATTGAAAAAATTTGAGGTTTGAGTATTGTCCCAAAGTGAAAACTCTGCACGAATGCATCATTTCTAAAAACCAGAAGAGAAATGATTAATGATAAAAGAAATACAATGAAAGAAAAGATTGAGATATTTTTGGTGTCATCAGTTTGCATCATTATCTTGATAATAATCCAGAAGAAAATGATAACAAACAATGGACTGTAGAGATTGTTCAATCCCTTACTGAAAATATTAAAGTAGTTCAATACCATCATCAAGATAAAAGTAAGGTAGCAAATCAATATTTCAATTTTGTTGTATTTTGTCATTATTTTATCTGTTTTAATTAGCTCCATTCAGTACTAACATCATTTTTCCCGAATTAATATAATATAAACGTTAGAATTAGAATATTATGTTTTTTATTGCTGATACTTTTTGTCAGATTAAATAAAAAGATTTTTTTTAATAATAAATTTGATAATCATACAATTAATAATTATTTTCGGATTAACCACTAATTAAAAGCAATAAAGAAAAAACATAATTCACTATTATATAAAAGAACTATGAGACCAAATTTACCAATCCAGTTAAAAAGTAGGCTGATTCTCTTGATTATTGGAATTACCATTTCCACTTTTCTTTACTCGTGTTCTACACAGAAAAATGTTATTCAATGGAACGTTGAGTTGAATGAAAGTGACCTGCCTATCACCAACAGATGTGATCCGAATCAAAAGTTAACATCAATTAAATCGGCTGAACAACCAAAGCTAATTCCGGCTTCAGAAGAACGAGAAGCACGTGTTCGCGTGGAAGGCATTCCTTGTGCAGAAAAGGAAGAACCACCAATTTATGAAATTCCTATCAATAGAGTGAAGAGAGTTACTTATGTTTCCGATCCGCTAGAACCGCCTAAAGAACTTGCATCTAACGATCTTGCACCGATTGATGGCTGTTGCAGGATTAGAGATGGCTGGTGGATATTCGATAAGTTAGAGATAAGAGGAGCAATAGGTTATCGTGGAACAAAAGATTCAGTTGTCTATCCATCAGCGAATGGATCAACGGTTTACAATTCTAAATTCCTCGGATTCGACCGTGGAGGTTCCTCCCTTGTGCTCGGATTAGAGCTTGCAGGAATGTGGGATTTACTTTTTATTGATAAAGCACATCATTTGCAGGGTGGTTTTATTTTAGGAGCTTGGCCAGTTGATGAATCAATTTTTATACCTTTAGGGTTGAATCTTCGGTATACATTCAATCAGTTCCCGGCTAAGTTTTCGGATAATTGCAACAGTTGGTATATTTACGGTAACTCAGGTTTACCTTTAGATTTCAAATCGAAAGCTCCTATGTTTGGAAAGGATATGAAGTCTCAGAGATTATTTTATGGAATAGGTATCGGTTATGATTGGGCTATTAATTGTAATGTTGATTTTTCCATAGATCTTGGATATAGATATATGAATTTACCATTACCAGAAATTACTTGTTGTCCGGGCATTCCTGACGGTGAAAGAAATCCATACCGAGCTTCAAATGTCCTTTTATTGAGATTCGGCATTACTTATTAATTTAATTATCGATTGTAGAACTTAATTAAGATAAATTGTTATGAAATCAAATATAATTAAACAGAATACCAATTTCCTGATATTTGGGATGTTAGCCGTTCTGGTAATGATTTTTCTTGTTGTTGGCTGCATGGAAACTACTGCTCCATCTAATAACAACAACAGGAAACTAAGTGTGTTGGCATATCAGATTGACCAAGGTAACCCCAAAGTTAAAATTCCTATTAAGGGTGCCGATATTCGTCTTGTTCCAATTAATTCGACAGGAACTCCACTTCAGGGTTTTACCAATGATCTGGGTGCGACTGTATTTTCAGTTACAACTCCTCTGATTGGTACTAACTACAATATATCCGCAACGTATAATGGTAAGACACAGCTTAAATCAAGTCTTTTGATTTGCACAGATACAACTGTTGTCTTCTTATTTGATACCGTCAGCGTCGCAAATATAGATTGCTCAGCTCTGAACGGAACAGAAACTATCAGGTTTGTTGATGATATAGGAAATACTAAACTCAAGCAGAACACACCTGTCAATGTGAATAAGTATGATAGATGCTCTGCCGGTATTTTCAATAATAGCCGCGAGGACATGACTATTACTCTTCCTGCATTTAATGATCAGAATTTTACTTTAAATTCAGTTGTTATTGATGGATTACCTGTACAAGCAACAAATGGTTCATATATTCTAAAACCTGGACAGACACTTGTGATTTGCTTCTCTGTATCGACAAAAACAGCAGGTATCTTCAATGCTAAATTAGATATAACAGTTAAATGCGGAGCAAACCAAACGGGAACTTACACTATCAATTTAAATGCAGAAGTTGTAGCTCCGGATTGTAACTGCGATCCTTCTAATACTTCATATACGATGACTCTGACTGACAGGCTTCCAATCGGTCAATCAAAGGATATTCAAAATTCAGTATTCACCAATAATTCTCCTTGTGCTGTTACAATAAGCCGGGTTTCATTTGATGGTAACGACGGTTGGCAGATTCTCACTCCAACATCATTCCCGATTACATTGGCAAAGGGACAATCACTAAGTATTTCTGCAAAATTTACTGCAGTAAAAGCAAAGAACTCTATTGATACACTCAAATTGAAAATGGTTTATGAGGGAACTAATAATAATTGCGACTTTGATGTTTACCTGAATGGTGATGCGTGTTCGTCATCATGTCCATTCTACAGTCTTGACAGAAGTCAGTTCATAGCCTTTAATCCTAATCAGGTATTTGATACGTTATCTAATCGGGTTGATAAGAGGGTTTTCGCATCAGTACCCACGATAGATCCTCCAATATTGAGTTCTGTAACCAAAACTTATTATTTCAGAGTCCCCGATACTGCTTGTACTGATGTGAACATCACTTTCTCAGTGCAGTATCCTCCTGATGGCTACTCACAGAAATACTATACAGTCAGTCCTCAATCACTGAGTCTGTCACCTGGAGATATTGGATCTATTCAGGTTACGTTTACCGCACCGACTATTGACGAAATGGCAGTGATTGTTGCAGCACGAGGTAACAACAAACGAACCTCTGACAGTGCTTTCAGTATCCGAATAATTGCTTCAACACCCGGATGCACTCAGACTATTAATGCGGCAGCTGTTGTTTCGATCTATCCTGATATAAGCCCTATAATAAATCTTAGAGCTTACGATCAGAAAACTCCGCTGAAATCTGATCCCGAAAATGAAGTATATTACTTTGGTGATGGTGCCCGTACAATAACAAAAGGACCCGGAAATACACCGGGACCTTATCCACCTCTTAAAGGAAACATTTGGATTGATGTTGATGACAATAACGCAAGTGCTAATCCGCCACAGGAACCAATATTGAAATCCATCAGCTCTTTTATAGGTATGAAAGTCTGGAGAAGTGGGGTTCCTGAAGCTCAATTCTCGAATGTAGCAGGAATTTACAATCAATTCGTTGCTGATCCAAATTATGCAACAGGATATTCAACCAATCCATTGCGTGGTCTGAAGGTTGGAGATATTATAGCTTTCCAGATAAGTTCAAAAACTTATGCTTTGATATATATCAGAAGAATAGATACTGGAATTGAGCAAACTTCGAGTAAACAGTCCGGAATCGAATTCCGTTCAATTTATCCAATTTATATACCTTGATCGAGGGTGTGATTATGAAAAAAATGAAGATAATATTATTCGTATTGATTATCGGCTGTTCAACACTACTCAATGCCGCTAAGGACGATCTGAAGGGTGGTATTTTAGGCTCACAAGTAAATGGTGGCGATGAGGATTATAATGCATGGGTTATTTTCGGAAATATGGAAGATACTCTCTTTTTCACATCATCGCGCCCGGTTCCTAACAGAAGACCTATAGCTATATCAGCCGAAATCTTTTATACTACCAGACCGACCTCAATGAGGAACATGGGTACTCCATGGAACGAAGGCTGGAGCGACTCTAAACAGATTATTACTAATGCATCAAGGATTGCACAGTTCACACGAGGATCACAGGCAATCAGTGGTGATAGAATAATCTTCGCAGCAGAGCGGGATATGTCCACAAATACTGCTTCGGGTACAAGTTACTTGTTTGATCTGTGGCAGATGACTAAAAGAATTGACGGTTATTCATTTCCGGAACCACTGACAAATGTTAACGATCCGGAAGCATGGGATTCTCAACCGGCTTTGTCACTCGATGGGAAAGTTCTGGTTTTTGTAACAAATCGTGCCGGAGGCAAAGGCTCACTTGATCTTTGGCATTCTGTTCTTGATGGACAGGGTGTTTGGTCAAAGCCGGTTCCTGTTCCGGATATCAATACTCCTGGGGATGAGTTTTCACCACATTTCGGAGCAGACGGTAAATTCTATTTCTCAACCAATTGGGATTACAAGAAAAACGAGAAGGGCAAAACCGGCAAAGATATTTATCGTGCTGATTTCAAAAATGTTGGTGGTATTCAGCTGCCGGAAAATCCAATTATTCTTGATGATGCAATTGCTGATGATGCCGCTAAATATGGTTTGAGCGTTCCTAAGAATTTAAGGTATAATTCGGATGCTGATGATGAATTCCCATTTATTACTCCTGACCGATCTGCAATATTTATAACATCGAATAGAAAAGGTGAGTTCAATAAACGAAATCTTTTTGCTTACTCACTGCCTAAATCTAAGATTAGAATTCAGGTAGATGTTGAAGAACGTATTCTGGATTCGAGAGGGAATGAACTTGTTCCTCCAACAATCAAGAATGGTCTTTCAATGACATTATCAGAGTCAGGATCAAAAAGCAATGTGAATATAACTTCCGGCTCGGAATATGAAGTAGAAGCAAATAAGAATTATGATATCAAATTCTCTAAATTTGTGAACGAGGAATGCTATTCCAACAAAGTTGAAGGACCTGACGGACTTACGATTAATACAGTACGCCCCTTTGGCATGGATACATTGTTCCATCGTAAGGTTTTGATATCCAGACAAAAAGTTGAAATTCCACCGATAGTATTTCAATCAACAGACACTCTTCCATACTTTGTAACAGGTTACTGGTATCCGAATACTACCACAAACCTGATTGAATACCGCAAACGTGAAGCTAATGGATTTTTTAGCCGTACCGGATTTGTTGATTCTACCGGTCATGATTATACTGGTGCATCAAAAAAAATTGATCAGAATTTCTCTGAACAAATTTATAAGCCATTGATTAAACTGCTCCCTTCATTCCAGGAATTCTGCCGTGATACTTTGTATCTGAAAGTTACAGTTCATGGTTATACAGATCCACGTGGACTGTCTGGTGGGGAAGACCATCCATACCGTTCTTCCTCCAAGAACAAGCATGATTATCCTGATGAAACAATAACTATTGGTGTTGATGAGAGAGGTCAACCGGTTACAATCCCAACAGGTATTGATATGTGGAAACATGGCTGGCCTTCGGATCCGAACGAACCAAAAGGGAAATGGGTATCACTTCAGGATGAAGGACAGAATGGGAATATTATTCTTTCAAAGCTCAGAGCTTATTATACGTTCATTACTTTTGATAAGGAAATGAAAAAACTCTCGCCAATCTATAGCCAGATGCGTGATCAGGGTAGAGTTATCCTCGATGCAGAGGGTTTTGGAATTGACAAAAGTGGATTTGAGCAAAGAAGATTGAGAGATGATCCACAGAGCAGAAGAATTGAGATTTATCTGGACATAGTCCGTCCCGAGGAAATCAAATACCACAGACGTTTACCCGGTGGTGAAACAAAGGAAGCACCCATTAAATTAGTTAACATAAAGAATTCTGAGCAAATTAATACTGAGCCGGTTAAGATAAGCAAAGCTTCTGAGTCACCTACAGCTGTACCTGAAGTACAACAGCCGAAACTTAATGAAGAGAAACAGGCTAAAGAGCCAAAAGCATCCAAAGTAGTGACGATAGAGGCGAATCAGAAAGAAAATATTAGCATTTCTGAAGTACAGAAGGAAAACATACTTCAGGAATCACCGCCACCATTGCCGCCTTCGAAAGATGAACCGAAACCAGTTGACATAAAAATGTGTTATGCGATCCTATTCAATAGCTATAAGGATAAGAGCGAAGTTGACAAAGCATTGAACGCTATTCAGAAATCAGGACTTTCTGAAGCATCTATTTCAGAATATTACGATTCTTTTGGGAACGTGAATTATAGATTGAAATATGGTTGTTACAAGACGCAGGAAGAAGCTGTCCGCGGAATTAAAGATTACACATGGGTTAGTCAGAAATTAAATCTGAACAAAAAACCAATAATTATCAGAGAGTAGATTTTAGATATTATAACTTAAAACACTCCAAAAGTTTTTTGCCTAACTTTTGGAGTGAACTGCATTAGGTGAGTGAAGAACAAAACTTACTGACGATGATTAGAAGTACTTTTTTCATATATTTTCTTTCTACTTTATACTGATCTAGTCTTTCAGACAACGGACGGAGAATCCACCATTTGCAAAGTAATCCCTGCTATTGATTGTATTTTCATTGTTTGATAAGAAGATACTCCACGCATTATTTCCCATATAAAACTTAGTGGAAGTCCACCAGTATGCTTTAGTCCCAATACTGCTGAATGTTCCGTTATAGCTACGGTTACCTCCTGGAAGAGCTGAAAATCCGGTTTCGTTTGTCGCTCCTGTATTTGGACTTTTCCATAAACCTGAACTATCTTCAATTGTTCCTGTACTTTTTAATTTTCCACCTGAAAAAAATCCACCAAGATTCGCAGTAAAGACTGCCCATTCTGAATCAGTTGGTATATGCCATTCATCAGGTGCTAAGCCACGAGGATCATTGACAGCATACCAATTGTAAAGTTTGCCATAAATTTTACCCAAATCGGGATCATTGTTGTAATAGCACCATGCACCTGTTGTGATCTTAAACCACTCTGTTGGATCTGTTACTTCGGGGATTGGGTCGCCATTTTTATATGTGCACACATCGAGATTTTCACCCATCCACACTTGTGTACCGATTGAATCAGAAGAATAAGTACTTCTGCTACTGCAAGGTGTAATAACAGTGAAATCAACGTCATTGCCTCTTACTCCATTCACAGTAACAAAAACTTTTCCTATCTTTGCTCCTGACGGCACTTTCAATTTTATCTGTGAGTTTGACCAACTAATATATTCAACTGCATCTGCACCTGCAAATGTGACTTTATTGGTGTCCCTTTGGTTTAGAAAATAATAGCCATACAGGATAACTGTATCGCCTATCATTGCTTTTGCAGGACTTATGCTGTCGATCATGGGTGCATGCAGCGTTCCAACACCTTTCAGACATCGCACAGAAATCCCTGTTCCCTTAGGGATATTATTATATCTGCCAATGCCGGATCTATCCCAAGCCAGACTTCTGTTAAATGCTGCACTAAGAGAATATTCAGTTGAAGTCCACCAATAGCCATAGAATTGAAGACTGAAAAAATTGTAAATCTTGTTTTCAAAGAAATACATTCCTCCGGGAAGTCCTGTAAATCCTGTTGAGTTTGTTGCTTCGAAATTTGGAGTAAACCATAATCCATCACCGGCTTCTGTATTGCCGGTGCTTTTTAGTTTACCTCCTACTTCAGTCCCTCTAAAGTAAGTATTATCTGCCTCTGATTTTGACATACCTAAGTACATTTCAAGTTCTTTCCAGTCGGAATCACTAGGCACATGCCAGCCATCGGGAGCTAAGCCACGACGATCATCAACTGCATACCAGTTATAAAGCTTGCCATAAAATAATTTGTTTCCATTGTTTTTCCGAAAATAGCACCATGCTCCTGTTGTAATATGAGCCCATGAGTCATCATCTACTTCCGGAATAGAATCACCATTTCTATAGTGATCGACATTCAAATTCTTATACATCCAGTGCTGTTCACCGATGGTGACAGCTGTATAGGTTGTGTAATAAAGTAAAATACTGTCAATTTCATGAATAGCAATATTCCAAATAAAACCATCATGCCAGAGGTGCAATCTATTTTCATGTGTAGTGTCAACTGCAAATTTAATGCTGTCTATCAGTTGAGTAGGATAGTAGAGGCTCTTGCCATTGTTCTTGAATATATGTAATTGAAGTATATCGGGAGCATTTAAGAATTTCATATTTTCTATATCGCTGAGATTATACTGCTTCGAGCTTCCATCCTGAAGATAGAACTTAACAAGCGGCTCTGCCGAATACAGCGAAACTGTCCAGAGGATGATGACGATTACGATTAGAGCTTTTTTCATATTTATTCTTTCTACTTTATGAACTTTATAACTTTACAAACTTTCTACTGCTTTGTGCTTCCATCCTGAAGATAGAACTTTACTACCGGCTCTGCTGCGTAGAGAGAAATAGAACAAAAAACGATGAGAATGACCAGAAGAGCTTTATTCATGATATTGCCTTATAAAGATTAGATAATAGCATTATTCGATACAAATATAATGACTTTATTTGTCAATAAAAAAGAGAAATCAAGAAATTGAATTCACGTTTTATCATTGAATTTTTTTTCGATCCAAAGGAAATGATTCTTATGGTAAAGAATATGCAATTTTTGATGAGAAATATAGTTATTTTTGAAAACCCAAAAACATTTTCGGAATAATAAATGAATCTGCAAAAAAATAAATTACTTTATCTGACTACAATCTTAATCTCCATTTTTGCTCTAAGATTAACGTATAGTCTTACAACTGAATTCTGGTATCCCGATGAAGATGTTTTACAGATTTATCTGATAGGATTGAAATACTTCACAACAGGTATTTTCCCATATTTTGGAGCCGATCTTGTTTATACAAAGGCGCAAATACCCGGAGCCTTGCAGGCATTTTTGGTCTCAGCCGGTTGGTTTATTAAGGAAATTCCGGAAAGTCCATTTGTAGTTTTAAATATTTTGCTAACATCAAGTCTGGCTTTTTTAGCTTGGTATATAACTAAAAGAGTAGCATCGGTAAAGCCTTTTATTATTTGGATATGGGTTTTTATCACTCCCTGGTCACTTTGCTATTTTTCCAGAATCATCAATCCATCCTATGTGGTGCCAGGTGCAATTTTATTTTTTATCGGAATTTTTGAAATCTACCCGATGCTGATAATCAAAATTATCCCTGAAAAGCTGTCCTTTTACATGATTGGCTTTGCTCTGCTATGGATTTTTCAGCTTCACATGTCCTGGGTACTATTGATCCCGTTCATCCTGTTAGCATTCTATTTTCTTATCAAGAATAATAATTTCAAAATTATATTAAATAGAATCATATATTTCATGTTGGGATGTCTGACCACCGGAGTCTTTGTTATTCCAACATTTCTTAAATATGGATTATCGAATCAGAATGGAATTAGTTCAACATCAGTTATTCAGTTTAATGTAGAACATTTCAAAGAAGTTTTCAACTATCTGGTCAAATACTTAGCTTATTCTTGCTTCGACACTACCAGATTTTTTGGCGCAGATGCAGCACAGCGTTACAACTTTCTTAGGGATTATCTCTGGGCATCACCATTTACAGTTATCGTTACAATTTTTGGAATAATCCAATTGCTATTTCTGATAATATTCCTTTTCAAAAAAGAAAATCCATCTAA
Source organism: uncultured Hyphomicrobiales bacterium (assembly GCA_964464375.1). GTDB lineage: Bacteria > Bacteroidota > Ignavibacteria > Kapaibacteriales > UBA2268 > CAIOZA01. Next base: position 113,466 of record CAYXFU010000005.1, on the reverse strand, counting down.
ACAATGGAAAGCGATTAAGAACATAACTCTTTTGGGATTTTTGTTGATGTATTCCAGTTCATGGTTTTCAGTTGCTTCACCCGGAGGACATTCCACAGTGCTTTACTTCCCATTAGTAATGATTTATACCGCTCATTGTTTTGAAAAAATATTACAAAAAAAATGGATGATCAATACAATGATAATAGTATTTATATCAGCGTTCATCATGTCATCAGCAATTGCATACAAGAATTACAATACAATTTCTATTTATAAAAAGAGAGATGCAGTAGAGAAAGCATTGAAAGAAAAAGATTACCATTTTGTTGGGAAAAGAAGGTATGAGGATTTCTGAAATCTAACTATTATTAACTATAAATATAAAAAAACCCCGGCTCATCCTTTGCCGGGGTTAAAACAAATCCATTTGCATAATTTAGTCCTTTATTCTTCTCATTCGCATCAATCTTTTATTTAAAAATGGAACCGGAGTCATCGTATATTTTGTTTTTTTATGTCAAGTTTGATAATAAATTTAGCTCATCCTTTTACAACCATCATGCTCATAATCAATACAAAGGTTTTCTCATTTTTATTGTTGCCGTTTACAATGCTCATACATAATAAATTTTGACAACTAAACGATAAACGCTTTATCGACGACAACTCCTGCTCCTTTCATTTGCTGTTAATTTAACGAATTATTATCAGAGTTAATATTAATTAGTTAGCTCAAATTTTCCACATTTTAAATCTGACATTTAATAATCTATTCAATGTACGTTAAAAATCACGTGTGGAACAACTGTTCTAATGCCTTTGCACGTAACAATAGATTTTAATTAAAAGTAATAAAGGAATAACAATATCATTTTTATACTGTATTCTAAGTTCAAATATGATGAAATATTAAATAATAACAAAGAATTAATTTTTTAAATTAGTTAGCTATTTCCGTTTTTTTTATTATATTTGTATTATTAATATTTATTTGAGAAAATTTATTTTATAATTTTTTAGGTGCTTAAATGGATCAAAAGAATAACCGAATTAGAGTTATGGTTGTTGACGACCATGAAATGTCGGCTTATGGGACAAAAGCAATGCTAATGAATGCTCAGAATATAACAGTATCTGAGATTGCTAATAGCGGTCAGGAAGCTTTGGATTATTTACAGAATGAAGCAGTAGATGTTATTCTTCTCGATATATATATGCCAGAGATGAATGGTTTTGAGGTACTTAACTATGTGAAGAAAAATTATCCTAAAATCAAAATATTGATGCTGACAATAAGTGACGAAAAGGATACTATATTGAAATCCCTTGCCGGTGATGCAGACGGATTAATATTTAAAGATATTAATCAAAATGATCTTGCTAAAGCTATTGAAAGAACATACAACGGTAATCATGCATTTAGCAATGCGGTATTTGAGAAAATCATTGATTTAATTAAAGATTTTTCAAGAAATGAATTAAACAGAACTGAAAATTTTGAGTTCAATCACGCATCTAAAACAATAGATTATACTACTATCAAAGCGAGTTTGACAGAAAGAGAATTTGAGGTATTAAGATATGTTGGCTTAAGATATACTAGTGCTGAAATAGCCAAGACACTTAATATCAGCAAGTTTACTGTCAATACGTATCGTAAGAATCTATATTCCAAGTTAGGAACCGAAGATCATGCAGGTATTTATTCAGCCGCACAATTAATTCTTGAGAATGAGTCTTAATCTTGTTAATTCGGTGCAATAACTCTCCTCCGGATAATTTTCTCTAGAAAAGTGTCAAGAGGAGTAAGTACCAACGCTAATAATGCATTGATCAATAATTTGAATAATGGATCTCCTTTAGTAAGATTATCCACAAAAGGATCAGTCATTACAGAAATAAAAGTAAACAAAAATAAAAGTGCAATAAAAACAATACTTTCTAAGCGAGTGGTGGAAATTTTTAATTTGCCGTAAAAAAAGATGAAAGAAAAACTGAATAGGATAATAATCAATATTCCCATATATTCAAGATTATGTTTTCTTGCTTTTGCTTCATTTTGTTTCTTTTCTTCTTCTTGCCTTAATCTATCCTTTGTTTCCAGTAGCTTTTCTTCTTTATAGCCCTGAGTCATTAATGTTATCTCTTCAGACTTTACATTATTCGACAAGCTATCTTTAAGTTTAGTGTAAATTTTATAATAATGAAAGGCCTCGGAATACTGTTTTATAGAATCGTAAACGGAAGATAGACCAAGATAGGAAGCTGTTTGTATCTCCAAGTCTTTGTCTTTTATTACATCGATAGCAGATTGAAACATTTTTCTGGACTCAGGATACTTTTTCATCAAAAGATAAAGATCTCCAAGACTAGCAAGGCACCTGGCAATTCCAATATCATTATTGAGAACTTTAAATTGAGATAAAGCTGACTCATAGTATTTCTGTGATTCCACAAAACTTCCGAGAGTTGAATAAATATTACCAAGATTATTGTCAATGGTCGGTATTAGAGATACTGCACCAATTTTCTGAAATTGAATCCTTGCTTCATTAAAATTTGATATAGCTGATTTATAATCATTTTGGTTGTAATAGATTACTCCAAGATTATTAAGAGCCACAGAAGTTCCCCAAACATTTTCCATTTCAACGGAAATTGATTTATATTTCTCATAATAATTGATTGCTTCATTGTGATTTTTTAATTTTTTGTAACTTACTCCAAGATTATTCAATAACTCTCCATGGAGATATTTGAACATCAAGTTTGTGTTTAGATCAGGGAGTTTCTCGAATACTCTTATCGCACTGATGTAATATTTCAGGGCATTAGAAATTGAACCTTTTCTTGAGTAGTAATCTCCAATAGCAGCTTCAGACAAAGCTTTAATGTCATTTCTGCCTGTTGAAATAGCCAGGTTAATTGCTTGTTGATATAATTCCAATGATTTGGCTGGCTCTTCGGTTTCAATTGAACAGGCTTTCAAAAATAGAGCAAGGCATTGACCATAGGAATATGAGTTTTCGACAGCAAGCTTATATGCTTCCTCAGCGTATTCTTTTGCCTTTTTGTGGTCACGATAGGATAAAACAAAAGAAAGATTATTCAGAGCATCAATTCTACGAAACATATCACTATGTTTTTCTGTCAAATTAAGAGCAATATTAGCATATTTAGATAAATTGATTGAATCGTTAGTTATGTAATGGTGAATCGAAATATTAAACAACACGTTGAGTAATTCAGGATATTGAGTGCTCTTAGTCTGCATTTCAAGAGTTTTGACATCGATTCCTGCCACTAAAGTTTGAAACGCTATCAGTAAAATTAAAAAAGTAATTTTCATCGGCACACCACTAAATAAATTTAAAGACTATATTATAGATTTTACAAATATAGTACACTTTGAATAAAAAATAAAAATGATCAGGCAGAAGAGTTCATTATTAATCAATAATTTAAGTTCTTAGAGAAAATTCCGATAAGTGATATGAAAACCAAGCCAATTGAAAAAGAGTGTTTCTTCTATTTTTTTTTATTTTAATTAGATATTACCTTGAAATTTTCCGAAAAATATACATATTTGATTTTACTCATTTTATTTCTATTTACTGGTGCTTTCGTTAACTCAAGTAATGATGAATACTATGTTAAGTCTCTGTTTGTTGAAAGATTCACACGTTATATTGAATGGCCCACAAATTCTGATGTTAATAACATATCAAAGTCGTTTGTAATCGCAGTTTATGGTGATAGTCCTATAATTAGCAATCTGGAAAATCTAGCAATCAAAATCAAGATCAAAGAAAAATCAATAAGAATCACAAAATGTGATGAGATTAGCCAGATATCAGATTGCAATATCTTATTTATTTGCTCAGATGAAAGAAAAAGTATTGCAAAAATAATTACTCAAATTGGATCAAAGCCGATATTAACTGTGTCTGACAATTCAAATTTTGTTAATTATGGCATTATGATAAATATGTATATCGAAGGTAGTAATGTAAAATTCGACATTAACGAATTATATATGAGAAAAGCAGGACTTAAGGCAAGTTATCAACTATTAAAACTGGCTAAGAGGGTAATAAATTAATGAACTTTTTTGAGAAATATTCGATAAAGAGTAAGTTGCTTATATTGATTATGGGGATAAACTCCATAACTATATTGGCAGGTATATTCATATTGTATTTTGTAAATACAAAATTGTACAAGGAAGATCTTGTTAATGATATTTCTGTAAAAGCCAAATTCATTAGTCAGAATTTAATCTCTCCGATTGATTTTAATGATAAGGAAGGCGCAAATAAAGTTCTGAAAAATTTAAGCAGTTTCAGGAATATTATTAATTGTCGTGTAATCGATAAATCCGGTGACATATTCTCGTCGTATCAAAGAGATTCAAATACTATCACTATTATTGATATTAAAGCTTATAACTCTTCATATCAGTTTATTAATGGATATTTTTATTATAACGAACCAATCTTTATAAATAATGAAAGAGTTGGCAATGTGACATTAATTGTATCAACTGATGAATTGAAAGCTAAAATAAATAATTTCATTTTAGCAATGGTTGTTGTTTATGCCCTGCTTCTGATAGCTTCTTTGATCCTGGCTTTAAGACTGCAAAAATTTATTTCAGGACCAATTCTACATTTGGCAAAGACGACAAAGGCTATATCGAAAAATAATGATTATAGTGTTCAGATTGAAATTCAAGGATCAGATGAAATCAGCCATCTATTCCTCGAATTTAACAATATGCTTATGGTTATTAATACAAAAAATAATGAGATGGAAACTACTCAGAATGAGCTGATTGAATCTGAGAAAGCTCTAAAATCATTTATTGAATCAAACCCTGAATCAGTATGTCTTATAGATAAATTTGGAAAAATAATTGTTGCAAATACTTCATTCATTGAACATTTTTTTTATAGCCGAGATTTGGATGATCAATCCAATATTTATCAAAAAATTCATAAAAATTTAACAAAAATTGTTAAATTTAGTATTGAAAGTGCTATTTCGAAAATGGATCTGGTTCGTATTGAAATGGAAGATGAGAGCAAGATCTATGATTTATATCTTCAGCCATTATTTGATAAAAATTCAGACGTTGTCAAATTATCGATTCTTGCGGTTGATATCACTGTAAGAAAACAGTCTGAAGCAATCATTATCAAAAAGAATGAAGAATTAAAATTAGCTATCGATAAAGCTAATGAGAGCGATCAGCTCAAGTCAGCTTTCCTTGCAAACATGTCCCATGAGATACGGACTCCTATGAATGGGATAATAGGATTTTCACAGCTTCTTTTAGCTGATGACCTGGATAATGATGAGAAAGTAGAATGTGTTAATGTTATTCAAAATAGTTCTAAACAACTATTATCTATTATTAATGATATTATTGATGTATCCAAAATTGAATCCGGACAGATTATCATTAATTCTAATGATACTATTATGAACGACCTTCTTAAAGATGTTTATGATCTACTGAGCGAGGAAGCTCTCAAAAAAGGGCTCAATCTAACCTATGAATGTCAATTAGCGTTAAATGATTCTATAATTAAAATTGACAGTTCTAAAATAAAGCAAATACTAACAAACCTTATAATGAATGCTATTAAATTTACAGATCATGGCAATATTACCTTCGGTTATAAAATTGATCATAAGGTTGTTATCTTCTACGTAAAAGACACAGGAATCGGCATAGCAAGTGAGAATTTGGGAATAATATTTGAGAGGTTCAGACAAGCAGATGGCTCTCTTTCGAGGCAATATGGAGGTACTGGATTAGGTTTAGCTATTTGCAAGGGGTTCGTCGAGAATATGGGTGGCAGAATATGGGCAGAATCAGAAATAGAATCCGGTTCATCATTCTATTTTTCAATCCCATTGCAGAGGCCAACCATTAAGTCGATGAGGACAGTCAATACGGGTGGATCATCACAGTTAATGTCAAATTTTGAGAATAAGAAAATATTGGTAGCTGAGGATGAAAACATTAATTTTAGGTATTTAGAGAAAATTCTCAGGAAATCAAAAGTGGAAATTGTTCATGCTAAGAATGGAATGGAAGCTGTAACTTTATGTAGAAATAGCCAATTTGACTTGATTCTGATGGACATTAAAATGCAGGTTATGGATGGTGTTGAAGCATTAAATGAAATTAAGCTATTCAATAAAAGTGTTCCAATTATTGCGATAACAGCCTACGCTTTTGAACAAGACAAAGAAAAAATGCTAGATTATGGTTTCTCAGATTACTTATCAAAACCATATACCAAAGAACAATTATATGATGTTTTGAAACATTATATATAGGAAAGCAAATCCGGAATATCATTAAACTCAAATTATGGATTAGCATTTGTAATCTTTGTCTGTCATAAAAAACTTCAATATATTCAAATAAGGCTAATTCTGCTTCCGATCTTGGCGAAAAATTTCTGTGATACGCAAATTCTGTTTTCAATGAATGAAAAATGTCTCTGTCTTAGTTCCAGGATTATATTTTTTAAGAGTGGGCGGCAAAGTAAGTAAATATGTAAAAATGTAAAAAATATTATTCTACTATTTTCTTCAGCCACACCACAAAGCAGAATTTCTCTTTTCTTTGTGGTGTCTTTTTAATTTCTATTAATTCAACATATTCATTATCTTTGTTCACTGAACTATTGACTGAACAGTTCACTAAACAATTAATTCCATAATTTTTCTCTAAAGCAAAAGCATGAAACAAGACATCAAATACGATATCAATAGGAGATTAGTTCGTCTAAGAAGCGATGAATTAAATCCGGAATTAACAGAGCAGATGGATGACATCATATCAATGATTGATAGAGAGATATACAGATCTTTATATCCCGGAATTCCATCGTTTGAGTCTTGGTGTGAATCAACAATTCTAGAAGTTAAAATTGATGATCATTCTTCCTCATTAATCGCGGAAAAAATTCGTGCTCTTTATGAGTACACTTGTCAGCTCCAACTTGATTATCTCCAAAAATCTGAGCAAATGGATCAGCTTTATGAGTCATACAATCTTGAAATTAATACAAGAGATTCGAGAGATGAATTTTTGAAAGAGTATTTTTCGAAGCGTAAACTCAAACGGCTCTTCACATTATTATCTTATTCTTATGGTTTAAAGCTCGATTTGGATTATTTCCAAAAATTCATTAACGATAAATCCGGTTGTTTAGAATTTCGTAACTTTAAATTTTATGCATATCACATCTGCTTAAGATTGGGACAATTATTTTCAATCCCTCTAAAAAATCTTTCTTACAGAATTGCAGGGTATGAAAAGGTTTATTCAATATTAGACCTACCCATCAGGCGCAATTACACTAAAATTATAAATGACCCTAAATTCGATATTTCTGGTTTAAAAGAATTTGATGAGAAGCTAAATGAGCTTTATCCGCTTCTCAATGTTGCTATAGGAGCTTCAGTTAATGATTTTAAATTACTGGGCTTATATAATAAATAACTATCTTTGTTCAGTGAATATTCACTGAACAATCAATTTAAAAATATAAATGCTAGAATCAGTTTTCCATAAAGACCCAACTTACGACGATCTTCCGGCAGAAGCCAGGGATTTCAAAATGCTCGAGTATCTAGCCCTTCTCGGTGCGTCCGGCAAACACGTCCACATCAAAGGCTTCAACGATCGCGAAATCAATCATTGTGCCCGTAAGCTCATCGACCAAGGCTATCTCCGTGGCACAGTCCTCGATGCCGACCACAGCTCATGGAATCGCACAACACAAAAAGGCATCTTCAAAATGGAAATTCTAGCCCAAGAATTACATGTGCCATGAGATATGGTGGTCGCTACAAGATTTGAACCTGTGACCTTTCGCGTGTGAGGCGAACGCTCTAGACCAGCTGAGCTAAGCGACCAATTTACTTCTACAAAAATAGACATTTTCCTGATGTTCTCAAAACATGGGTCGATTGATTCTATTTGATTATTTGCATCTTGCGTTTGAGTACTCTCGTAGGCGTTTCCAGAACGTAGAAATAAACTCCCTGTGCAAAATTTATCGTTGAAACGCTTGCAACATCGGCTTTCGGTTTGGTATCTCCTTCAAATACCATCTCAACAATATTTCCAAACACATCTGTAATGTAAAGTTTGTGTCTGCCTATCTCAATTGTTTCATATTCAATCTCAATCTTATCGGATGCAGGGTTGGGAAAGCTTTGTTCCAACCTTAGCTGGCCTGTATGCAGGAATAACCTTGTCCCATAAGCACGGCAGATGTCCAGGAGACAAACAACTGCATTCTTAGTTTGGGATTTGACAATTGCATTTTCCCACACAATTGAATCAAGTCTGATCATAGAACAAACTGAATCCCCAAAAACAGCACGGAATTTCAAATTCTGCAGTAGTCCTATTGTGTCAGTTCTAGTTCCTTCAATTATAATCGATTTCAAATTTCCCGAATTTGCCGATATTGTGTAAGTAGAATCAGGGATTAGAATGTATCCATCAAATGAGATATATGCCTTATAGTTGTACGCCTTTATCTTATTAAGAAGATTGGATTCTTTCAATATCATTGGAACTGTGATGAAGGTTCCGGAATTAGTAAAAATTGTATCCGGAAGTTCTACCAAACTAAATCCAACCAGAGGGATATGTTCGTAAAAGATTTCATCAGATTCGTTAATGCAACCAAGGACGTTTTTAACTAATACTTTATATTTACCTGCTATTTTCGAAAAGACATAATTATTTGTTTCACCCGAAATTGAATTTCCATCAAGATACCACTGATAAGAATCGGCATTAGAAGCGAATAAAGTATCATTAATATTCTGAATCATTGGCTTAGCCGGCTTTGGATAAACAATTACAGCCAGTGAATCACTTCCAACACACCTGTCTGCATTGGTTACAGTCAAAGTTATAATATCCGATGTTTTAATAATAACCTTCTGTGTTGTATCACCGGTTGACCAAAGATAAGAAGTGAAACCGGAACCACCATCGAGAACTACACTATCTCCTTCACAGAATGTAACAGGACCCAAACCTTTGATCTCAGGTTTCGGTTTTGCATTTATAAATACGATTATTTCCTTTGCTAGTCTGGAACAACCGGCAATTGTATCTATTTCTTCAAGTCGGACGCGCCCCTGTCCGGGACTCAACCACTGCACTGATATTTCTCCTGGAATGTCCTCTTTAATAATTTGTCCGTTATCTATCGACCAGTTGTATTTGTGACCATCTAGTGCTAAGACTGAATATTTGTGTAATTCAATACCTTCGCAAAAACTGGTGTCACCAGTTATAACCGGAGTTGGTATGCTGTGTGTCTGAACTACAACTGTATCATATCCGAAGCATTCACCTTGTCCTTTAATTGCGACTCTGTACAATCCGGACTTATTAACTTTTATAACAAAACTTGTGTCGCCTGTATTCCATAAATATGATTCATAGCCATCGTCAACACTTAAATAAATACTGTCCCCTTCGCAAAAGATTAAACTTCCTTTACTTGATTTTATTTTTGGTGTTAACTTATCTGATATGTTCACAAGCATCGAGTCAACACCTATACAACCTGTCGCGTTGTCAGTCTGGTAAATATAAATCCATGTTGTGCCTAATGTATCCCAGTCTATCTGTACATTGAAATAATCTTCGCCATAATCTATAGTGCCACCTTTTACAATCCATTGATAACTATGACCGGCTACGCCATAGACACTGTAAATAATATTCTTTGAATTAGCGCATAAATTAGATGGTCCATGAATCATAGGTACCGGTTTGGGACTGATCGTAATCATAAGAGAATCAATACCGGCACATCCGGCAGAGTCTGTAACCGTCAGAATTATTTTACCGGTTTTATTAACAGTTATAGATTTGGAACTATCTCCTGTTGACCATTTCGTTTTAACAAAACCATCCGGTGCAGTGAGTATAGTTGAACTTCCTTCGCAGAAACTGCCTTTCCCCTTGATTTTTGGTTTGGGTGGAATGTTTACTTTGATTACCACTGGTGTAGATTGTGCATCGCAATACAGCGAATCTACAACTTTAACTGAATATGTACCAGAAACTGTGACTTTAATTCTTTGTGAAGTTTCACCATTTGACCATTCATAAAACAAGTTTCCTGACCCGGCATCTAATTCTGTAAATTCACCCTGGCAAAGAGAAGTCTTACCATTTACTTTTATATTTGAATACGGAGATGAAGCACAGTGTTTAAAAATAAAACCATCATAAACGCCACTATTTTTAGGTTGAAAGCTTCCAGTGGTAACAGGGAAATCAGTGCTATAAGTTTCACCTGCAATATAAACACTCATGTAATAGTCAGAGGAAATGTTAAAGCCTCCATCATCCGATGCTCCCCCATAGAAAGTTACCCAATATGGAAGCTTCAAATCTGGAGAAAATTTAGCCGCAAATGCATCTGTATTGCCCTTTTTAATTTTTTGATATGCATTGACAGTTGTTGGAAAATTCGGACTATTGGATTGGCCAGTTAAGAGAACGTTCCCATTCCTGTCCGAGTTGATACCATTAACGTAATCTTCCTCAGAACCACCGAAATATGAAGACCAGGACACGAAGCCACTTGGATTGAACTTAACCATAAATCCATCTGTATTACCTCCATACTGCGATTGATATGCCTTAGAAACTATCGGTAAATTGGTACTCATTGTGTAACCACCTATGTAACAATTATCAGACTTATCAATCGAAAGTGAGGTGGCATAATCATTAGCATTTCCTCCGAAATATGTGGAGTAAATTAGATCCCCTGCATTAGACAATCTCGCATAGAAGGATTCGTAATTCCCGCCAGAAAATCTCTGATAAGCATTTGGAGTTACTTCGAATGCTGTACTATTGGTGTAACCCGAAATAATATAATCATTATTTTGTGCTGTAACAATGCCCTGAGCTGCATCTATACTGTCACCCCTAAAAAATCTTGACCATCTGAAATTTCCATCAGGATTAAAACTTGTAACAACAGCATCATCGAATGAACTTTTGGTAGTAAGTGACAGCGAATCGTTAGGATAGTTTCTGCTGTTTGACCAACCGGCTACAGCAATATTATATTGTTGATCAACAGTAACACCGTACAAATGTTCGTCTCGCTCTCCGCCAATGTAAGTAGCCCACTCCCGAACACCGTCTTTTGTTAATTTCAATAGAAAGCCATCATTTTGGCCACCCTTATAAATCGGTTGGAAGCAATTAAATGAGACCGGAAAATTATTATCCCATGTAAAGCCGGTAACGTATATTTTGTTAGCATAATCAACAGTCAACCCCTCTGCATAGTCAGATAAAAGACCACCATAGTAAGTTGCCCATAACCGCTTTCCATTATAGTCAAATTTAGCAATAAAGATATCGTATGCACCTTTGTAAGTTGTCGTTGTTGTTACAGGTAGATTCTTGCTTAATGTATAACCCGAGACGATGACATTAGTTTTATTGTCAATCTCGAGACCGCTGATGTGATCCCCGTCACTTCCGCCATAATAAGTAGCCCAGTTAATAACAGGATCTATAATCAGGGTTTTACTTTTGTTATAATTGCCTATAGAATAGCCGATTCCATCATTATATTCTTTGAAAGATGAACTTATTGATTTTCTTTCATTTTTAGATAATTGATATGTTATTGGCATATCTTCGCGAAGCATGGAAATGTCATTTGATAAAGTCAGATTTTTATCAAGAATATATTTCAAATTATTTTCAGAACTATAATTAAATCTGATTAAATTTGGATTCCCGCCTGGATGGACAATGTAATCATATTTGAAACTTGATTTATTCCCCTGAGCATAAAATACGAGATCAATTTTGGGATAGATATTTTTATAGATAATCTTACCAAATGTCCTTACTCCTGTTATACCATTAGGACAATGAGTATAATAAAAATTAAGTGTTTCTCCTGTTTCTTCATCTCCATTAAATTCAATATTGGTTGAAGTATTGAGCATATTCACCATTAGAGTCTGATTTTGTATTTCGATATCTTTTGGTAAATCTCTAGCATTTGTTTTCAAAAACATCTTGAGATTTAATTTGTCCTCCGGGATTATAGTGAAGGAGTATTTAACTGAGGTCTTGGAAAAATATGCAGTCATTTTGCCTGAACTATAGTAAAATAGTATTTCCGGATGAAGGTTCCCATATTCATCAACAAGCTGTCCTCTATTTTCGATAAAACGAGTAGTTGATATTTCAGAGCTTGACTGATAGTCCCAAACTGGTTTATCATCAGCCAATACAGAATGTGATAAAAGCCAATTAATAAATATAAAGATTAAAAGTGTTGAATATATGTTACATTGTTTAATTGTCATTACAGATTCGAAAATTATTTATTTTTTTAAAAGTTTAAAAATAATGGCACAATTATTATGGAATAACAGATTAATACTGATTAAGTTACAAAATTAGTATCAAAAAGAATAAGAAAAAAAATATTTTCAGTTCAAAATTAAATTAGCTGAAATTTGTCTTAACACATATTATTTGACGTATTTAAGTTAGATTTTACTTATTTTGATATTAATTTGAAATTAATAACGTCAAAAAATAATTTTTGGAGAAATATATAGTCCATTACTGTTACCGTTTTATTTAATCAGGATTAATATCCTGTGCGATAATAAACAACTTAATTAAGGCTTCGGCAATAATAATTACCGAAAAATTACGATATTTGTAAGTTTGTTTAAACCAAATGGATCAAAGTATTTGAGTAACAGTAAGAAGAAAATATTATTCATTAGTTTATTAATGATGGTAATGTGTTTTGCCCCATCAAAATCCATCTGGGCTGGGCAACACATTCCTATATCTATCCCCTCGATAACTGTTATTACTCCTTTCATGTCTTCTGGTAGCTTTTTTGCACTAAATCTAATAAATACAGCCTGGTACATAGCGGCTATTCAAACACAGTTCGATCCTAATACTTTGTTGAATGACACCATAAAAGTCTATAAACCAACATTCCTTCGTGTTCCGGAGATATACCGTTACAATGGCGATCATACAAAATTTACTCAAAGAGATAGATATACGCCCGATACTTATCGGATTTATATTGATGCAGATTCAACAGGTAGATCTGTTAAAGTTAAAGAGACATTCTACAACAAAGAAATTAATTACGCTTACGATATCCCTCTGGATGATTATCTCGGTAAAAGGAAGCTTGATCTCGAAAATCAAATGTGGGACTCTCTTGCCACAAACTATGACCTGAGTGCTGCCCTGACAGGCGGTGATCTTGCAAGAATGATAAGCCAGGCAACCGGTTTGTCTATTCCAATTCCGCCTAATCCTTTGACGAACTTATTCGGAAAACCCGAAATCAACATCAATGTTTCGGGTGAAGTCAATATCAGAGCCGGTTGGCGGTTCGATTCGCAAAATCTTGGTACTGTTTCCGCATTTGGTCAAACCCAAAGTTCACCGGTTTTCAGTCAGGACATTCGAATTAACGTTACCGGTGGTATCGGCGACAAACTTAAAATCGGAACCGATTGGAACACCCGCAGACAATTTGATGCTGAGAACAAATTCAAAATCGGATACGAAGGTGAAGACGATGAAATAATAAGGTTAATTGAAGTCGGAAACGTAAGTCTTCCTAATCAATCCAGCTTAATTGGTGGCGGACAGGCACTTTTCGGTGTTAGAGCTGATTTCCAGTTTGGTCCTTTGTTCCTTAAAGGAATTCTATCTCAAAGAAGAGGTGAACGCAAATTTATCGATGTTCGCGGAGGATCGAGCAAACAGCCATTCCAGATTAGAGCTTACGATTGGGCAAAAAACCATTTCTTCCTCGATACTGCTTATAAAAGTATTTACAGAGAATATTTCAAATATTCAACTCCCGTAATTCCAACTACAGCCTCATACTATAGAGTCAAAGAAATAGAAGTTTGGGAATCGACTAATGAGATTACCAATACAGCCTATGGTGCTTATGCCGTTGCTTTTGATACTATTGCACCTAAGAAATTAAAAGCAACACCACCTGAATCCTACAACTCTAATCTAAAATTTACACCCATAAAAACAGGTGAAGTCGAAAAGGGTGTTTTTATGCGATTGGATTCAACTCGCTTTCGTGTCGATTATAATCTAGGAACAATTGCTATCATAAATCTCAGACAGGATAGATACTATGCAGTTGCATATAGAACAGAGGCAGAAAACCCATTAACAGAATTAGATGATAATTATCATGGTACATTTGCCGCAGGTGTAGGTCAGAAGGATACTCTTTTACTAAAACTGATTTATCGTCCAAATATTCTTCCTAGCTACAAGACATTATGGGCACGGCAGATGAAGAATATTTATTCAATAAATGCTACTCAGGTTTCAACTACAGATACAAAGATTGGATTATGGTATGTCAATCAATCCAATGATTCGACTGATATTCTGCCTGGTGCTCCTGATAAACTGGTAACTATATTGAAAGTTGATCAGACAAATAATTCAACAGGCACACCGCCTGCTGACGGTCAGTTTGACCTTAGAGCTCCATTCTTCGATTCACAGCTTGGCGAAATCACATTCCCAAGTCTTGAACCATTCCGTGAAGGCTTAGTCGACTATTTTACAAAACAGGGAACACCACAGGTAGCACAGCAGTTTACATATCCTCAAATATATGATACTACTTACGATGCCGCTCGCAGAGCTACTGACAGAGATCGCTTTGTGATTTCAGGTGAAGTCTCCGGACGTGCATCCGATAGAATTTCTCTCGGTGCTTTCAATTTATCTCCGAATAGCGTTCGTGTAATTCTTGACGGTCAGCAGTTAAGGGAATTCGAAGATTATGTTATTGATTATTATTCCGGTACACTCACGCTTCGTAATCCAAGAGCATCTTTGCCTAATGCAAACTTAAGAATCGAATATGAAGCACAGGACATTTTCAATATCTCAACACGAACATTAATAGGCATGAGGGCTGATTATCAGCTTGTCAAATCTCGTCGCTTGAATGCTAACCTTGGATTCACTGCAATGATGTACGATCAGTCTGCCGTTATTGACAGAGTCAGGCTTGGCGATGAACCCGTATCTAATTCAATGATTGGATTTGATGCAAAGCTTAACTGGGATGCTCCGTGGCTTACAAAGCTACTGGATGCTCTCCCATTTTATGATACAAAAGCCCAGTCTTCAATTAATTTTGGTGCTGAATGGGCTTATATGATGCCTACTCCTAACAAGAGAACTTCTGATATTGCAATCGATAATAATGAAGCAGTCGTTTATGTTGATGATTTCGAAGGAGCACAAAAGTTCATATCGATGGGATTATCGCCATTCCAATGGCAGCATTCGTCTCAACCCAAAGATACTCTGATAGGACCGAATGATACTTTAGTGTCCCAATTCAGAGGAAAAGCATTCTGGTGGCAGACATTTATTCCGCGACTTCCGGTTACCGATCCTTATCCAAACAGATCTACAGTCCAGGGGAGATCAAATCTCAGTCCATTGTATATTGTGTTTAATCCCTATGAAAGAGGTATCTACAACAAAAATCCACAATTCCGGGATAGCACTAACCCTGCTTTCAAGCCGGACAGTTCACAAGCGTTCTTCGATGGGAATAAACCAAAGATTTGGGGTGGCTTTCAGAGATTAATTTCATCATTCAATACTAATTTCGACAATGAAAATATCGAATTTATTGAAATTATGATGAAACTCGATGCCTATGAACCCGGGCAGACAAAAATGTATGTCGATTTAGGAATGATTAGCGAGGATATCATACCCGGGCAAACACTGAATTCAGAAGATGGGATCACAAAAGCGAGTCCAATTCCTAACGGAATCATCGATGTTGGGGAAGATGTTGGTCTTGATGCAATTGATGATATAGCAGAGCAGGATCCGTTGAAGATACCATGGCCACTTAATCTGGAAAAAGATCCCTCTAAAGATGATTATTCATTTGACTTCGGTAAGGATGACTACCAAAGAACTGCTGATGATTTTAAAAACTATAATAACTTTGAGGGAAGTGCAAAGGCAGAATTAGGTCAGTTCCCTGACACGGAAATCCTGAATAAAAACAATGGTCAAACAATAACTTTAGATAATAGTTATTTTTCTTATCAAGTGCAGCTTGATCCAAATCCTATCACTAATTCTCAGATAGTAGGTGGTAACCCTGATAAAGGCTGGTTCCTCTATAGGATTCCGATTAGAAAACCAAATATCAGAGTTGGCAATCCCAGTTTTGCAAATATTCAATATCTTAGGGTTTGGTTCAAAGGTGGGTTTGCAAGTGTAACAATCGCTGACTGGAAGCTGGTTGGTTCACATTGGCAGAGACTTAGTAACCTCCAGGGCGGTGTGTCGGCTGATGATAGCGTCATGGCTGTATCATTTGTTAATGTTGAAGAAAATAGTAATGAACCGGATTTCTATAAAATGCCTGACGGAGTTTCCGCACCAAGACAATTAAACAATCCAGATCCAAATACCCTTATTCGTCAGAATGAGCAATCATTATCTATTAATGTAAAAAATCTTAGATATGGCGAGGAGAGAATGGCTGTGCGTTATTTCAGACCATTAGATGTATTCAGTTATAAAGAATTAAAGTTCTTCGTCCATGGAGACGGTCAGATGCCTATGAACCTGGCTCCGGGAGCTCCTGCTAAGGCTATGATCTATATTCGTTTTGGTATCGATTCGATGAATTATTATGAGTATAGAAGACCTGTGGTGATGAATTGGCAGAGTGTTGCAATTCTCTTATCTGATTTGACCGCTATCAAACAAATGAAAGATTCAAATTTCAATAGACAGGTATTCTCTGTTCCGGGTGATCCTCTTGCTAACTTTGCCATCAGAGGCAATCCTATACTAACAAGAATACAGTATTTTGCCTTCGGAATTGCCAATCCGAATAATGCCTTTCCGAATGAACTTACAACAACTATTTGGATAGACGAACTGAGGCTTTTAAATCCGGAAAATTCTTCTGACTGGGCAGGTATAGCTACTGCTGAAATCAAATTAGCTGATCTTGGATCCATTCACACAAATGTTAGTTACTCTCAACCAAACTTCCATAAGCTTGAGGAACGTTTTGGGAACCGGACCACAACTAATAGTTGGAATGTGAGTATGCAGGGGAATCTGGAAAAATTTGCCCCAAAAGCTTTCAAGGAATTAAGGTTACCAATCACATATACACACTCAGAATATGTACTTGATCCACAGTATGAAGCAAATAATGACGTAAGACTCGAAAGTGCCGCCGCCGCCGCCAGGGCGAAAGCAATAGAAAATAAAACTACACCGCAGGAAGCCGATAAGATTTATCAGGATAAAATTACTAGGTCTCAATCACTAAAAATTATGGATAGTTGGGCTCTGACCGGAGTTAGGCTTGGAATTCCGATCAACAATATACTAATAACTGAGACTTTAAATAAGATGACATTAGGTTATTCTTATTCACAGGAATATGAACGTTCCTTCCTCTATCAGAATCGGTTTAACTGGCAATGGAATCTAAATGCTCAGTATTCAAATACTATTCCAAACATAGCACAGTTCTCACTTTTGACATGGTCCAAAGAAGTTCCCCTTCTTGGAACCTACTCAGATCTAAAACTCAGCCTACTACCACAGACAATTAGTCTTGGTATGAATATGATGAGAGGCAGAACTACTGAACAATCAAGATATTTGAGTTTTCCCAGTCCGGTCTTTAGAAACTTCACTGCTCAAAGAATTGGACAGTTTAGTTGGAAAATTTCCGAAGGCGGATTAATTAACCCAATATGGGATTACAATGTATCAACATTCAGTACATTAGTGCCCTACGAATTAGATCCAGCCGGGAAGCAGAGATCGGGTAGTGAATTAGCGTCAATTATTTTCTTTAAAGATGGAAAAATGGTTAACTGGGGGCAAAACAATTTACACACTCAAACCGTATCGCTTAACTTTAAACCACGACTGCCATTTGGAACTGCTACCCGTTTCTTCGAAATGTCAGGCTCATTTGTAACAAATTATACATGGAATAATCCTCTTCAACCCAACGAAGAAATTCGCGATGTAGCTAAATCAGCAGGTTGGAATAATCAGATAAGGTATGGTATTAATCTCAGGCTAAAAGCCTTAGGTGACGATTTATTCGGGTCGACTGACACAAAAACAAAATTCCTGCAGAAGCCTGTTAAGGACTCTAACGCTGTTCCATCAGGTATCGTAAAAGATATAGCAAAAAGTATAAAATCAGTTTTCTTCGATTGGGAAAGCTTCAAAATTGACATTACGCAACAAAATTCTTCCATAAATCCGGGTGTTTATGGCAATACAGGCTTTGATAATTTCTGGGGTGGAATGGTTGGCTCCGGTCACGACAACACTTCAGGTCCGAGTTTTGCATATCAGATGGGACTAACACCTGACCCTCATGGAACGATAGGATTTACAGGTTCAGATAAATTCCCATTCTTTGGCTTTGAAACATTCCACGGACTACGACCAGCAAGTGCAGTGATGCAGGATAACTACAGCCAGAGAACTTCTCTTGATATGAGAACCTCAAGATCTATCTGGGAAGGTGCTATTCTTGATTTGAATTGGCGTACAGAAGTCGGATACAATAAGAATCAGACTGTTGTTACTGATATAAATGGCAATCCTGCTTTTACTAATATAATTGCAATGGAATCATTCAATAGATCAATACTTACAATACCTTCTGTTTTTGGTATGAATCTTTTCAACAATTCGATTGAAGATGTCATTAACTTATACATGATCCAAAAAGATGAAATAGTAAATTCATCAAGAGATACAGTTTCGAAGAATCAAGCACTCAACAATGCTCTCGCTGAATCATTTGTTAAAGGAATGGAGGTCTTCTCAATCTTCAAAGGTGCCATTGGTAGATTCCTTCCGGCAATCAACTGGGCTTTGAGATGGGAAGGTCTTGAAAAATGGGGGATTCTTGAGTCTATTGGAACACGTAAGGTATCTATTGAACACAAATATACTTCCCGCTACACCGAGAATGCACTAACAAACGATAATGGTCGTGCCATTCAGGCACAAATCATTCAGCATGGCTTCCAGCCATTAATAGGGGTAACGGTGTCATTTGACGAAAAGAAACTCAAAGGGATACTAACAGGCAATATTAGATATTCCACAAACAATCAATATCAGCTATCGTCAGCGAACAGAGCAACTATTACACGGCAAAATTCAGATGAACTTCAGATTCAGCTTAGCTATACATTGAGAGGCTTCACATTCTCTTTATTAGATATTCAATTGCAAAATGATCTTGAATTTAGCTTTTTAACATCCTACAAGAAGAATAGCCGTGCAACTTATGATGTCCTCGATTTTACTGGTGAAGCTGGAAGAAAGCTCGATGGCAACACTCAGTTCAAGGTTGAACCCAAAATAAGATACAATATAAGTAATAGAGTTACTGCTGCAGCATTTTTAAGTTATGAAGGAACTTTCACTGAAGGTGCGGCAACCCCCGGATTCAGTTCAACACAGATTGGACTTGAGTTTAAGCTCTCAATTGCAGGCGGAAGATAATTTCTATCCTAAAATATCCTTTACTCATCATCGTATTCCAAACCATAAATTTCAGGCAGTTTATATTTGTGTGTAGTAAAAGCTGAGAATAACTGCCCCGATGAAACTATTATAGAACCAAACTGCATCTTGTCAAAATTGTAAGCAAAGTCAAATCTCACAACTTCTGTCTCCTTTGAGGCTTTCATATTGTGAATTCTGAATCCCAGCCCAACAGAAGAATGCCATCTTGTTTTGCTTAATGCAGTTTGCTGGTTCCAAACAGTTCCAAAATCTGAAAAAGCCACAAATGATAACTTCAAAAAAGACCATCCCCATTCCGGGAAATATCTCAATTCGAGATTATTAATAAATCGGTTATCGCCAACAAGTTCATTCAACTTGTAACCACGTAAGCCTGCATCATTATCAAGGAGAAGCTGACGCTTTGCATACCAGTTCCAGACGGACTGCTGGCGAACCCTTGCGGCAAGAAGTAATCCTGGGGAAATATTATAAAAAGCAGTTCCGAGAAATTCCTGATATGTGAATCTTGCTTTAGCTTTGCTGAATGATGACGAACCGGAAACCTGTCCAAAAAGATAGAGATTTTTAGTATTCACAGAATTCTCACCCTGTGCTCCTAGATAGAAAAGATTCTCTCCACCGCTGTTGGTTTTGAAAGTTACACCAACTACTGCTGTTCCCCAGCCACCGATGCATAAATCCTCAGTAAGATATGTATTAATCTTATTTACCGGAGTGTATTCTTCAGACACAGAGGAGAATCCAAGAAGTATTCTACCACTATTATCATAAGCTTGTGCGAACTCAGGTTTACCCCTGTTGACATTATCCATCTCAACTAATCCGGTCATAAATACTCTATCTGCACTCCGCCATGATTGTGCATAGAATGCTGATGGTTTCAATCTTCGAAATGTCAATAATTCGTATGGTGCATTTTCCACATAATTATAAATACTTCCAAATGAATTAACAAGCCCCACACCATAAGAATTTTCTGTACTTAAAGACAAAAATTGTTTTGCCAATGTAATACTTTGATCAGTTTTGATTTTGTTGGATAATATGCTTGCATCTATTGAATAGACCGATCTGAATAGCCTTCGCTGATGCAACTGTAGATAGCCCTGCCACCCTATTCCATTCTCCGAACGATAAAGAGCTTCAATATTTACAAAAGTACCGGTTCCCAGTAGATTCCATTCCCGAAGTCCACCTCCCAGATTGTACGAATTACCGCCTGAACCAAAGAGGAGTGCAGGGTCTAGGGAAAATCTGTCTTGGGTTGTAATATATACATCATAATCATCTCTTTTAGCAGGTTTAAGTTCAACTTTTACCTGACTGAAAATACCCAAGTTGCGCAGATTCCTTTCTGTTTCATAAATTGATTTCTCATCGAGCTCATCACCTTCCTGAAACAAACATTCATCTTCAATAAAGTACTCCTTTGTCACAACATGTAGTGAATTTGCAAGCCCCGAAGCAAAGAAGTCATCATGGAATAATGTATCGAATGCGTCCCTTCTGTCAATATATATCTTACCTACATATTGAGCTTGTACTTCGATTGATAAGATTATGAATAGAAGTAATGCTGAGTATATGATATTTAGAAATTTGTTTAATGACATTGTTCTTATCAATTAAAAAAGCTGTCAGTCAGACAGCTTTTTATAAAAATATTTAATCAAATCAACATTAGATCGAAACGATCTTAATGTAAGTAGTTCCTATGTATCTTTTGCCTTTTGCCTTCAGTTTCTTTGGAGGAGGATTGCTGGGGTCAGTCTTTGAACTTCCCATAATTGACAATCTTGATTTTTCAATTCCGGCAGAAGTAAGATATGTCTCAATGTTTTGAGCTCTTTCAGTTGTTATTTTCTGATTATCAGACGGATTTTCATCAGAATCAGGATAACAAATAATCTCAAACTTTACAGTTGGATTATTGACCAAAGTAGATTTTATTGATTCAAGTAACTGCTCAGCACCATATCTCATTTTTGATTTATTTAACTCGAAAGGTGGCACTGCTAAAGGAATCTTGATATCTTTTTCCATAGGTTTAAGCACAAAATCATGAGAAACTTCTGTGTACTTATAAGCATCAGAAATTTCCATTTCGTATTTTTCCTTGAGATAATTTGGCTGAGTTACTGTTATAGTGTACTTTTGCCCGGGTTTCAAACTCGTAATAAAGTAATAACCATTCTCGGATGCATTGCTTCTTGAAGCATTGATTCTTTTACCACTTGCATCAGTAACTACGAGCAGAGCCGTAACCGGATTCTTTGATATAGCATCATAGACACTACCTGTTATTGCAATAACCGGTCCAACCAGCTGTGCTGATGCATGATTAACCAAGCCTGCAAAAAATACAACAACTAATAATATAATGATTTTTTTGATTTTCATAATGTTCTCCTTATTTCTTTCCTTTTTTGCCACCTTGAGGAGGTGTAGTCCCAGTATCTTTTGACAACATTCTAACGGAACCATCAGCACATCCAATTATGATTTTAGAATAATCACTTACTAGATCAACAGACCAAACCTCAACACCGGTATTGAATGTCATTTTGTTGTCACCTGTTTTGATGTCCCAAAGTTTCACAGTTTTATCAATACTTGCACTTACTAAAGTTTGGTTATCCTCAGCAAAGGATACATCCTGAATTAATTCACTATGCGCTTTAATTTTACGAAGAAGCTTTCCATCAGGCATTGCCCAGATTAGGATATTGCCACCTTCATCACATGAAGCTATTGTTTTACTGTCAAAACTATAAATAACAGTAAGAACAGGCGATTCATGCCCAAGAAGAGTCATTAATGATTCTTTGGTTGTAAGGTCGGTTGACCAGATTTTGATTGTCTTATCGTCACTACATGAGGCAATTGTCTTGCCATCGTAGCTATAAGCAACATTATTCGTAGGCAAGGTATGTTCTCTTAATGTCTTCACCTCAGTTCCAAGTCTGATGTCCCATAACTTGACAGTTCTGTCAAAACTTGTACTGGCTACGAATGTGGCACTATCATCCTGACTGAAATAAACACCAATCACCTGATCCGTGTGACCTTTTAGAACCTTGAGCTGTTCACCCGTGCTAACATCCCAAATCCTGATAGTCTGATCACTTGAGCCGCTGGCAACCCACTTATCATTCCCGGAGAATGAAATATTGTTAACCTGACCTAGGTGTCCTTTAAGTGTCATCAGTTCCTTACCATCCGGTAAAGACCATATTTTAATCGATTCATCCAAACTGCACGTTGCAACTTTGGAATTATCTTCATTAACAAATACTCCCAGCACTTCGTCATCATGCATTCCCATAGTATGCATAGAATACTTCAGATTCTGGGAAAATGATGTTGTTAGTGAAATGAGACTGAATAATACGAGTAGTCTCAGAAATAATTTAAACATATCACTACCTTAGAAATTAATAATTTTCTTGAAAATTTTAATGAATATAATTAAGAGACATCATTAAAGTGTAAAGATAAAAAAAATCAAAAATTATTTTAATAATACTCAACGATTCCTATCTCGATCTTAGGAAATTTAGTGCGTCTTCCAGTATAATGGATATTTCTTTCAGCTCTTCCTTTGTTACTAATTGTTTTGGCTGAGAAATTCCACCGGCTTTAGCCCTTGGAATATTATCGGAATTAATGCTATCAACTTGAGCTATCTCAGAATTGTGAACTAAAATTTCCAAATTTACATCATCCTGTGATAAATATTTTTTAAGCTGTTCTTTAGCTCCTTTGAGTGATAACTTATTCGTTCTTATCAGTTTTTTAATTGTTTGAACAACCAATAGATCCTTATGGGCATAAATTCTGTTGCCACCCCTGTTTTTTTTGGGTTTCAATCCGTCGAATTCTTTTTCCCAGTAACGCAGAATATGTTGTTCTTCATCAACAATGGTGCTCACTTCGCTAATAGAATAGTATAATTTTTGCATTTACCTAAGCTTTGATAGAACAAATTATGAATAAAATTGTGATTGAATTAGAAGCAGATTTCAATTCTGATCAATTTGCTAAAATATATAAATTAAATGATTTAGATTTTTAATTTAATAAAAATCATTAAATATTCCGAATTTATTTGAATATTAAAATAAAATTTCTTGAAAATTGTTATATTAAAATAGGTTTTGCAAATGAGAAAATTTTAACCTATTTTTGTAATCTTGTGTCAAGTAGTAATTTAACTTTATTTAGTCATTGAGGTGAACCTTGGAAAGCTTCTTTAAAATCAATCCTGTCGTAGTTCGTATGAAAGAATCCGCAAAGGGTAGTATCTATCAGTCGATAGTCGCTATGGGAATGCGTTCAAGACAGATTAATGATGACATTAAGTATGAAATCACAGAAAGAATGGCTGATGTTATCCAGGATAATAGCGATACTGAAGGTACAAATTACGATCAGATTGCAATTAGTCGTGAATTTGATTCACTTCCCAAGCCAACATTTCTTGCAATGAGAGAAATAATGGATGAGAAAATTGAATTCAATATGCCAGAACAGCCCGTTGTTGTCGAAAAAAAGATGAATATCGTCTAAATAGATTTACTTCGCAATCAGTCTTACCTCGCTCCATTCATCAGGAACGAGGTATTTTTTTGCACAGTTATAGACATCCACACCCGAAACAGAGTCGATTTCCTTAATTGTATCTTCAATAGATTCATATCGGCCAAACGAGATTTCGCTTTTTATTAATGACTGAATCCTAGCCGACATTCCCTCCAGCGCCATGATTGAATTTGATTTTATCTGCTCCTTAGCCCTATCAATCTCTTTTTTGGTTAGATTGGAGATGAATATTTTTTCAATTTCCTTTAGTATAATATCTCTTATTTTGTCTATTTTATTGTTCTCAGAAGCGGCATAGATACTCATTGTTCCGCATTCCTTGATTAATGAAATTGTTGAATAGACAGTATAAACATAGCCAAGTTTCTCTCTGAGTAGCTGATTCAGTCTCGAGCTCATTCCATCTCCCAAAATACTATTAATCACTGCAATTGGATACCTGTCCGCGGAAGCAATTCCTTCAACATGTCGAGTAATCAATAAATGTGATTGCTGATAGGGCTTTTTTTGTATAAGTTTCTCGGGTTTTAGTGCTGATGGAATAAAAATTTCTGTCGATCTAAATGATTCCGGGTTAAGCTGAAGTTGTTCACTAAGTCTCACCAGATCATCATGCGGATGACACCCTGCAAAAGAAATTATTAAATTTTTCGGATTGTAAAAGTCATTATGAAAATTCAACAGCTTATCCGCATTGATTTTCTTTACCGAATCGATATATCCTGATATTGGATGCGCCAGTGAGCTTCCCTTGAATAAAAGCTCTTCTCCGATATCAAAAATCATTTCCTCCGGCTCATCTTCATACGATTTTATTTCTTCTATTATTATGCCACGTTCCTTTTTAACATCGGTTTCGATTATATTTGGCTGAAGAACAATTTCCGTTAGGAGAGAAAAACATTCTTCCAGATGATTGTTCAAAGCTCTCACATAGTAACATGTGTGATCTTTGGTTGTATATGCGTTGACATAAGCACCAATCTGTTCGAATGCCGTTACAATCTGTCTGCCTGTGTGGTTCTGACTTCTACGGAAAAGTGCATGTTCCATAAAGTGTGAAATACCCTCAAGTTCCGGATAATCATTTCTTGATCCTGCTGATACACTTATTCCCAGAGCGAAGGATTGCATGCCCTGTATCTGCTCGGATATAACCCTTAAACCATTGGGTAAAATAGTTTTTGAATAACTAGATTTATTTTGGATTGTTGAATAGTTCATTGAATAAATATGAGATACATGATTAACTATCTGCCGTAATATCTGATTTATTCAGAAATTTAAGCATTACTTTTTCTAATTTTCGTTCAGATCTAATGAGGATAGTGCAGCTATAATCTTCAAGTTGAATCACTTCATTCTTTTCCGGAATTCTGCCTTCGAAACTCATGATAAGTCCTCCAAGCGTTTCATAATCATCTGATGAAGGCAGTGGAACGGGCAGATGTTCATTCACGTCATCGATTGGTGCTAAAGTATTAATGATAAATGTGTTATCACTTGTTTTCTCAACTATTGGCTTTTCATCATCATACTCATCCTGTATTTCGCCGATTATCTCTTCGATTATATCTTCCATAGTTACCATACCGGCTGTGCCTCCGAATTCATCGAGGGCTATAGCAATATGAACTTTATTTTTAAGCATTGAATTTAAAACTTTTTTTATCTTATCTTCTTCGTGAACAAAGAATGGATTGCGAATCAGTTCTCTGATTGATTGATTTCTTGGGTAACGACTCACAGCTATTACATCCTTAGCATTCAAAGTTCCAATAACATTATCTATTGATTTATCATAAACAGGCATTCTTGAGTATGCTTCTTCAATGAATTTATCAAGAATCATATCGAAATCATTAGTTATATCTATTCCAACAATTCTGCCCCTTGGTACCATAACCTGCTTGACATCTTTATCCGAAAACTCAAAAATATTATCCAAAAGTTTGTGATCTGTCATTTCAATGATACCGCTGTTCTTACTTTCCTGAAGCAAATATCTCAATTCCTCAGAACTATGAAGTTGATCCATTTCACTAATAGGTGGGAATCCGATCATTCTCAGCATGAGATTAGCAAAGCCGTTTAGTATTTTAATAAATGGTGCAAAAACTAAATAAAATAGCCTTAAAGGTAGTGCTATTATTAATGTTATCTGTTCCGAACGTTGTATCGCAAGCGATTTCGGTGCTAATTCTCCAAACACAATATGCAAAACAGTTATTACTGTAAAGGCTATCGGTAAGGCAATGCTGTGTGCCAGACTCGGATTCAGATTAAGCCCAAAAAGATGAAAAATATCAATTATAACAATACTGACAACTGGTTCACCAATCCAGCCTAAACCAAGCGAAGCAAGAGTTATACCCAACTGTGTTGCAGATAAATATGAATCCAGATGACTAATTATATTCTTAGCCAGGGAAGCAAATCTGTTGCCCGCTCTTAGCTTTAATTCTATCTGGGATTCGCGCACCTTAACAATAGCAAACTCTGCTGCCACAAAGAATGCGTTCAGCAGTACCAAGAAAACCGTTATCAATATATTTATAAACATTTATTCTAAATTTAATTTATTTCTGCATAAGAACGAAAAGTGAACCTTTTATCAAAATGGAAAGTTAAATATCTCGACATCAATTCACGTAATTCTGTAAATAAATTCCCTGTACAGTTTGGAATGTCTGGTTTATCCCAACTCATTGAATTAATTTTAAATAGATAATCTGCACTTGCTCTCCTGACTTTAAATCTATGTTGTGATTTTGGATTCAATCCAAATTCCCCACTATCCACCGAAAGATAAACATATTCATTTTTGATTTCATCCAAAAAATTCAGAAAATGAAAATCAAGATCAAAACCCAATATAGATGTAATATCAACTAAAAATTTCATCAAAATACTTGTTTCCATCTCATCGTGTGTATTCATTGCGTCCAATGTCCTGAAAATCAGTTTATAGAGATTTTCATTCGGTTCATGATGAGTTTGCGACTGTGAAACTGTTTCCAAAACTGCCAAACCCGCTATCATCTTGTCGTATGACGTTAAAATGGATTTATAAGTCTTAACTAGTTCAGCTTTCGATAGCAAAAACAAATCCCTGTTCGGCTTCCTGTAATATGTAATTTCAGAACAATTCAGTGGATCCAGCGAACTCCCGAACTTATTCTTCAATGCACGAGACCCTTTGGCAATAGTAGAAATCAGCCCGTCTTCCTGAGTATAAAAGCTCACGATCTTGCTTGTATCACCGAATTTCCTGGAATGAAGAACTACTGCCTCTGTCGATATAATCATTTTAACAATTCATCAAATTATTATCCGCAAATTATCATTTTTTCAAGTCTTTATCAAATATGCTCTTACTCGAGTGCCAGAATGCCAGTCATTCCCTTGAAATTAAAGCGTATTAGAATTCCTCGTATTTAACTGCCAATCAGGGGAAGAAGCGACTGAGTAAGAGATTAAGTTAGTGTAATTTTCAGTCTTCTACCAAAACTAGTTACAAAAGTTGCAATCCATAGAATCTTCAGCTAGAAATTATGTGTCTATCGCTTCATCATTCATTGTCAAGGAGAATAATTTGAAATTTCTATTATGGTCAAATCAAGGATTTCATGATGCTTTAAAAGTCAACACTAGTTTGGACAGGGTAAATAATTAGAACAGGGATTGTTTTGGATGTCAATTAGTACAGTAATTGATTGAGTAATATCATACAAAAAACAGGCTGGATGCAATATCCAGCCTGTTTTGTTTGGGCGATCTACGGGGCTCGAACCCGTGACCCTCAAAGCCACAATCTGATGCTCTACCAACTGAGCTAAGACCGCCATGTCCCCAAATAGGATTACAAAATTAGAATTTTTTAGAGAAATTTTCAAATTTATTTTCGTTATTCTAGTGATTTCCTGATAATTATTAGACTTTGTCATACCCGTGAATACGGGAATCTATGCTGTATTTAACTTAAATAAGATTCCTGCATTCGCAGGAATGACAGGCTGGATATTGTGTTGTAGCATTTTTAGATAGTTCATTTTGAACAATCCGGGATTAAATAATCTGATGAACGAAAAATTTAAGATACTTTGTCTCAGGCATTGCCGTAAGTATCGGATGACAAGGCGACTGCAAGCCTCTGAAAACCAATCTCAGCTGTTTGCCCAGCTTCGATGCTTCTACGTGAATGATCTCAAGGAAATCATTCTCGTCAATCTGTTGAGAACAACTGGAACTCGCCAGAAATCCGCCGCTTGGAATTAACCTCATAGCCAAACGATTAATTTTTGCATATCCGGCTTTAGCAACTGGAACTTTCTTGCGATTCTTCGCAAATGCCGGTGGATCGAGAATAATCAAATCCCATTCTTTGTTATCAACGATTGATTGTTCAAGAAATGTTGCAACATCTGCATTAAACAAAGTGATATTGTTGAATGAATTTATTTTTGCATTCAAAGCAGCTTTATCAAGTGCAGATTGTGAAGTATCAATAGCTGTTACTTCCTCAGCTCCGCCTAACGAAGCATTCAATGCGAATCCACCCTGATTCGTGTAGCAGTCCAGTACACGTAATCCATCGGATAATCCTCGGATAAACTTACGGTTCATTCTCTGATCAAGATAATATCCGGTTTTCTGACCACCTACTAATGAGATGCTGAGTTTGATACCATCTTTATCAACAATATTTTCTTCGGGAATAGTTCCAAATAGTAAATACTCATTCTGCTCTAAACCTTCCATCTGACGTAGATAAGATAGGTTTTTAGCGTAGATTCCCTTTATTTCCGGCATAACTTCAAGAAGTGCTTCTACGATGATTGTCAGGTTCTTTTCGACTCCGGCAGATAAAGATTGAAGAGCTAAATAATCTCCATATCTGTCAATAATCAATCCCGGCAGAAAGTCCGATTCTCCGAATACAAGCCTGTAAACTTTACTACCATGGAAGAGTTTTTCTCTGTAATTCAACGCAGATTGGATTCTGGTAACAAAAAGTGATTTATCTGGTGGCTCAACAGTGAATAATAGTCTTACAGAAATAAGACTGCTCGGATTGAAGAAACCATATCCAAAAGATTTGGATTGATCGTTGAATACTTCAACAATTGTTCCTGCTTCAAGTTGTGGTATGTGTGTCAGTTCATTACTGAATATCCAGTGATGCCCGAAAAACAGACGCCTTTCGTGACCATTTTTTATATATACTTTTGATATTTCCATTGTAATTAAGAGTTTTGCTAATTTTAATATTTAAGTAAAATTGAGATACTTATATTTTCTCAAGATCTTTTTCTATGTCTTCCTGATGAGGAATTCTTTTAAGATTCTCTCTCAAAAGGAACAATCCGCCAACGACAACCTGAAGAAGATAACCAATGCCATGATTCACGGTTGCATAAGCAAGAGCGGCTTCAGGACTTATACCATAAAGCTTAACCAAAGTATTTTGAATCAGGAAATGGAAAACACCGATTGCTCCCGGTGTCGGTGAAATTGTAAAAGCTACTCCGGAAATAACAATAAGCAGTATGGCATCATCAAAACCCAGGTTATATGGTGCACTATTAAACCCAAAGGAGAAGAACATCAGGAACATTGGTATTGTATAGAGAAGCCATATCAATAGAGATTCTACAGTAAGTCTAAAATACTGTGAAGGCTTATGAATAATACTTAGCCCAATGACGAATTTCTCGAAGAGAACACTAATTTTGTCATATATTTTCTCGGAAAGAGGTTTGATAATAATCTTGATGATAGATCTGACCAATCGGGGCCAGAATGATAATATCAAAACACCAACGAAAATCAGAACAGGAAAGAGCATCCTTTCTGCTTGTAAGTTAGGAAGTGCAGTACGAATTTGATCCCTGAAGGTGAAAGATACGGCTCCGAACATTAGCAACAATACGAGAACATCGACGAATCGTTCGACAATTATAGTTGCAAACACAGACGTGAAAGAAACTTTCTCGCGTCGGGCAAATATATAAGGTCGGACAAACTCACCTCCACGCGGAATAGGACTGACATTATTGACGGCATAACCAGCCATAACAGCAGAGAATAGATTCCATACATGTGCATTCTTTACAATTGGCTGAAGCATGGTTTTCCACCTGTAAGCTCTAACCCAATGAGATAAAAGCATAACCGGAACGGATAATATAACCCAGAGATAATCAGCATTGATTATGATAGACCAAAGTTTCCCCAGGTCAATATCTTTAGTCGTATAGTAAATAGAGGCAACAACAAGCACGATAGCCAAAAGCATTCCCAAATATTGCTTCTTCTTTTCCGAAGGTTTCTTTTTAGCTTCTTCTATTGTTTCTTTATTGTTGTTATCCATTCGTTTACCTTTTCTACTCAAAAATATTAATTTGTCATTCCGAACGAAGTGAGGATTCCAGTCCGCATGAATACTGGATTCTTCGGTTCAGTACGTTTCACTAAAAATGACATTTTTTGACAGCACGTTCTTAAAAAATCAATCTACTTTTGCTCTTTTTGTATCCCATACAAAATAAATGAGAATGAAAATGAATGCGATCAGTGCAGTCCATTCAGCTCCGACTAGGTTATCTTTCCACACATTAATTGCCGGATCAACCTCAAAGAACAGTAGAATCGCTCCCAGAACACCAAACAATGCAGCACCGGCAATAAAGCCTGATGAAATCAATGTGCCACGCTGTAAACGTGCCTCAGAAACAGCTTTATCCTGCGAGCTCTTTCCGATGAAATGATTTATCAATCCACCAACAATAAGAGGTGTATTCAAATCCAATGGAATAAACATACCAAGAGCAAATGCCAATGGGGAAATCCCCAAAAGATATACAAAGAAAGAGATAAATGCTCCAACGACGTAAAGCATCCAGTTAATCTGTGCACCGGGCTGCATCAATGGCTCAATAACTGCTGCCATAGCATTTGCCTGAGGCGCAATCAATGGATTTGGTGTTTCAGGTGTCAGCACGAAACCATAAGCTTTAGCAAGCACATAGATAACTAAACCAACTGTTGCAGATGACACAAATACACCGAGGAATTTCCACATCTGCTGCTTTACAGGTGTTGTACCAATCCAGTAACCAACCTTCAAGTCTGTAATAAATCCACCTGCTACGGATAATGCAGTACAAACAACGCCACCAATGATTAATGCACTTGCCATGCCTGTTGGACCACTGAGTCCGGCTCCAACAAGAACGAAAGAGGAAACAATAAGTGTCATCAATGTCATTCCACTAACTGGGTTAGTGCCAACAAT
This sequence comes from uncultured Hyphomicrobiales bacterium, assembly GCA_964464375.1. Lineage (GTDB taxonomy): Bacteria > Bacteroidota > Ignavibacteria > Kapaibacteriales > UBA2268 > CAIOZA01. Next base: position 81,877 of record CAYXFU010000005.1, on the reverse strand, counting down.
AGCAATAGCATTGGCAGCGACTGTCGTAAAGAGGAAAGAGATAATTACTATTGTCATCAAGGCTATTCCCGACTGAGCTGCTGTGATTTTAACGCCCAACATCAGGAAGAAGAACAGTACTATAATTACAACTAATAAACCCATCATAATAACGGGCATTTTAAGATCTCTTTGTGTTCTTTCTACTTCAACTTCCGATTTTTTCTTCCCTTTACCTATTCCGCCAACTGCAAGCTTAAAAGCTGAACCGATAACTGAAGACGAACGGATGATACCGATCAGACCAGCCATTGCAATAGCACCGATACCAATTGGTCTGACGTAACCTCTGAAAATTGATTCAGGAGTCATCGCAGCAAAAATATTCACACCATTCGCTCCAGCGGCTACTCCACCTATTGCATTCAATAGTGGTACCAGCACAAACCATGACAATAGCGAACCCACAGTTATTATTAAAGAGAATTTTAGACCTACTAAGTACCCAAAGCTGAATACAAGCGGACTAACACTCATCTTGAACACCAGCTTATATTTATCAGATAAGAACTGTCCGATAGGAACAATTCTTGTTGTAAATGTATCACTCCAAAGTCTCATAGAAGAAGCAAGGAATTCAAAAAATCCGCCTACCAGTCCACTGGTAATTAAAATTGCTGCCTGATTGCCGCCCTTTTCACCTGTTATAAGAATCTCGGTTGTTGCGGTAGCTTCAGGGAAAGGAAACTTACCGTGCATGTCCTTTACAAAATACTTTCTAAATGGAATCAGAAATAATATACCAAGTGAGCCACCTAAAAGTGAGGAAAAAAAGATTTGAAGAAAATCAACCTGAATTTCGGGATACTTAGCTTGAAGTATATATAGACCAGGAATTGTGAAGATTGCACCTGCAACTATAACACCTGAGCTGGCTCCGATTGACTGAATAATCACGTTTTGCGCCAGAGCTGATTTCTTTTTTGCAAATTTTGAAACACCTACTGCTATAATAGAAATTGGAATAGCTGCTTCGAAAACCTGACCAATTTTCAACCCGGAATATGCGGCGGCAGCTGAAAAAATAATTGCCATTAATAATCCCCACATGACAGACCAGGTAGTAACTTCGGGAAACTCATACTGCGGCGAAAGAATAGGCTGATATACTTCTCCCGGCTTTAATTCACGATAAGCATTTTCGGGCAAACCGGTACTTGGCGTTGATGTATTTTCCATTAAATCCTCAATTTTTATATTTGTTATTTACTTTTTTCTACCCAAACTTTTATCAGATTTACAATTGTTTCTACTGTTTTATTGAGAGAATCTATTGAAACCCATTCCTGACGGCTGTGGAAGTTTTGACCTCCTGTGTAGATGTTCGGAGTGGGCAACCCCATTTCCGTCAATCTGGAGCCGTCTGTGCCGCCTCTGATTGGTTTCCAGTAAGGATTGACGCCTGTAATTGTTGCGGCTTCCCAAAGGTAATCCAAAACTTCAGGTTGTTCGACTAGCTTATCTCGCATATTTCTGTACTGTTCCTTTATTTCAAGTTGGATCTTAGCTTCCGGATACATAAGCTGAACTTCGGCAACAATTTTCTCCATTCTCTCCTTATGAACGGCTAATCCTGCTGTTTCAAAATCTCTGAAGAGAATTTTTAATGTTGATTTCGATACACCACCTTCGAGAACGTATGGATGAAGATATGGTTCATAATTTTCAGTTGTTTCGGGTGCTTTTTCTTTTGGCATTTTTGCAATAATATCAGCAATTACTCTGACTGAGTTAACCATAATATTTTTGGCACTGCCTGGATGTATATCTCTTCCGAAAACAGTAACAATCGCTGCATCTGCGCTGAATGTTTCTTTATTAAGTTCACCGGGAAGGTCACCGTCAATTGTGTATGCGTATTTAGCTCCAAATTTTTCCAGATCGAAATACTTTGTACCCATACCGACTTCTTCGTCAGGTGTGAAGCAGATTTGAATATCACCGTGAAGAATATCGGGATTATTTACTAATGTTTGTGCGGCTGTCATTATAGCAGCTATACCAGATTTATCATCAGAGCCAAGTAATGTTGTGCCATCTGTTGTTACGAGTGTATGCCCGATACATTCTTCTAAACCGGGATTTTCAGATGCTTTGATGACAACACTTGTATCGCCGGGGAGAACAATATCACCACCTTCATATTTAATAATCTGTGGTTTAACATTTTCTCCTGATACTTCAGGTGAAGTGTCAACATGAGCGACAAAGCCCACTGCGGGAACTTTGCCATAAGCCGGATGCGATGAAGGCAAATTCGCCGGTATTGTTGTCATCACATAGCAATGGTCATCAATTGCGGCATTCAAACCAAGCTCTTTAAGTTCTGCAACCAAAAGATTCGCTAAATCAAATTGCTTCATTGTGCTCGGAAATGTATCCGAATCTTCTTTTGATTGAGTATCTATTTTTACATATCTCAAAAGTCTATCTAAAACTGACTGATTCATAATTTAAAACTCCAATTCATAATTTAAATAATACTATTTTGTTGCATTCTCAAGTTTTTTCATAATTGAGAATATAAACAGTGCTGAAATCAAACAACATACAACGAGAATTCCCCAAACCTGCCAAATATTTATCGCAACCCACAAAGAACTGCCGATAAAGAGTAATTTGTTTCCAATAGCAGTGGCACCAAGCCAGCCACCCTGCATTAGTCCCTGGAATCTAGGTGGAGCTACTTTAGACACAAATGAAAGTCCCATTGGACTCAGGAAAAGCTCAGCAACTGTCAATATAAGATAACTGTTAATCAGCCAATAAACTGATATTCTGTCAGGTGATGGTTGCCCGGCAAGAGTACTTGGGGATAAGAGATTGAATGACCCCAGCAATAACACTATAAATCCTAGTGCTGCTAGTATCATACCAAAACCGATTTTCTTGGGTGTCGATGGTTCAATTCCTCGTTTATTAAGCCAAGAGAAAAACCAAACAACAACAGGCGTTAGGAATACGATAAATATTGGATTAAACTGCTGAAATATTTCAGGTTCAATTGGATTGAGAGCAGGATAATTACTGTAGAAATAATATGTTACTGCTGATCCGGCCACCAACAACAAAGCACCGATTCCCTTAGTCTGAGGTTTATGATTCTTGCCAAGCAATAGAACTATACCAAATATTGCGGCAATAATTGAAATAAATGCTTTAAGATCAAAGAATAAATATGTAAAGGCATCAACTGCTTTTACAGTATAATCACGGGCAAAGAAAGTCATTGTTAATCCATTTTGATGGAACGACATCCAGAAGAAAATTACCACAATAAATACTAGTATTAATGCAATCAATCTTTGTTTCTCTTCTGCCTTAGACATGGTTGGTACTGAAGAATCCTTGTCCACTGCTTTCTTTCTGTCCGGCAGTTTACTCTTGTAGATTATGAACGTAATTGTTGATATAATCATTGCTATTGCAGCAATTCCAAAAGCATAGTTATATCCTGTAACGAATGCATTAAGGTAATTATTTGCAAACGCGACCAGGTCAGTTACGTGTGTCCCGCTAACCTTGTCGGCAAGTGTCTGGATAGTTGCAAGATTTGAAGTTTGTCCTTTGATAACTTCATGGCAAAGTGCCGGAAGATCGGGATCATACCCGAATCCCTTAGAGCTAAGAAACCAGCTTCTAATTCCGCTTGCTGCACTAGGTGCGAAGAAAGCACCGATATTGATACCCATATAGAAAATACTGAAAGCAGAATCTCTTAGTTTTGAGTATTTAGGGTCATCGTACATCTGTCCTACCAATGCCTGCAGGTTTCCTTTGAATAAACCGTTTCCGAGAGCAATTGTGAATAGTCCGGTTAATGTGATTGCTTCCGTCATACCTGGAACAGACATGAGAGCATATCCAAGAAACATAATCACTAAACCGATAAGTATTACACCCTTGTAATTTTGCATCTTGTCGGCGATTAATCCACCAACCAGAGCGAGCCCATAAATAGAAAAATAAAACCAGCTATAAATGTCTCCTGCTTCAGCGGCTGTTTTGCCGAATTTTGCCTGGAGAAATAATACCAGAATAGCCATCATTGTGTAGAATCCGAACCTCTCGCCCATATTAGCGAAGAATGCAATTAATAACCCTTTGGGATGTCCTTTGAACATAAAGAATCCTATAAAAAATTTAAAAAAAATATTCAATTGTTAGTCTTTTCCAGTCTGTTTTGCTCAAATACAATAATATATATAATTTTTGCATAAAGCAGGAAAATACAAAGATAGAAAAAACGTTTATTTTTTAAATAAAAAAATACGTTTATATTCAATTGATTTTGATTAAATTTGAAAATAAATTATAGAACATAATTGGAAATATAATGGCAAAAGACAAAAACGATCGCATTATTACGAGCAGAACAGGCTCTTTAGTCGCTTCAGCAAAGAAAGCAAAGAGTAATAAAGTTTCTTGGGAATTTCCTTTAATCAAGAAAAATCTTATTATTCTTGCTATAGGAGTTGGAACAATTATTATTGGATACCTGCTGATGGCTACAGGTATAACTGATCAACCGGCAGTTGAATCCGGTAAATGGAACAATGTGTTTGCTGTTTCAATAGGACCCATTCTACTTGTACTGGGATATTGCTTCATTATTCCTTATGGTATCTGGAAATTTTTCGGTAAAACTAAATCCGTAGAATAATTAATTTGAATAAAATATTTAAGCCTTTGGATGATGGAGTGAACCGTACATTCAAAGGCATTTTTTTTGAGGTATTAACAAAATGAATAAAAAAGCCGGATTCGCAGCTATTATTGGTAAACCTAATGCAGGAAAATCTACTTTACTTAATGCAATTCTTGGTACCAAGCTCTCAATAGTTACCCGTAAACCGCAAACCACTCGCAAGAAAGTGCTTGGAATTCATACTGAGGAAAATCATCAGATCGTCTTTTTTGATAATCCCGGAATAATTGAGCCAAAACACGAGCTTCACAAATCGATGATGGAATACATCGATTCATCGCTTGCTGAAGCTGATGTCGTTCTGTTAGTAATTGACATCAGATCCATGAAGGATATCGGAGAATATTTCAACAATGAATTAGTCGAAAAACTACAGAATATCAGCAAACCTAAGATTGCAGTGCTTAACAAGATAGATCTTCTGCCTAATATCAAGCTCTTGCTGCCCATCATCAAACAATTGGCAGACATGAAGCTTTTCGATGAAATCATGCCAATTTCCGCAAAGAAGAAAGCAGAAACATCTGTACTGGTTGAAGTAATAAAGAAGTATCTGCCAGAGCATGAGTACTTCTATGACGAGGACTATCTCAGCGATCAGAACGACAGATTCTTTGTTTCGGAGATTATACGTGAACAGATATTTAAGTATTTCTCTGAGGAAATCCCCTATTCATGCGAAGTTCAGATAAGTGAATACAAGGAGCGTGAAGTAGGTAAATGGTATATTGCCGCTGACATCATAGTCGAAAAACATTCACAGAAGACAATCATCGTTGGTGCTAATGGTGATAAGATCAAAGAACTGGGTGAACGCTCAAGAGATAGAATAGAAGCTTATCTCGAGATGCCTGTCTATCTTCAGTTATTCGTCAAAATTAAAGATAAATGGCGCAACGATCGCGACACATTGACGAGGTTTGGGTATTAGAGGAAATTGAGTGCAGTAAAAATATTGGCCATCATTATTCGTTTGAATGAGCATATATATTAAGGATAATTAATGCAGTATAGAATCAAACTAAAAAAAAGCGAAGAAGGTTTTGCTGTCTGGTGTGATGACTTACCCGGTTGTGCTTCGCAGGGTACTACTGAAGATGAAGCACTTGAGAACATCCGTGAAGCAATTCAAGACTATCTTATAGTTCGTGATGAACTCAAAATGTAATAAATTAAATAAACTCTCTTCAAATTGGCAAAAACCATGAAAAAAGCACTTCCCATCATCGTCGTAACAATTTTGTCACTTTTTTCTGATTCCCTCTATTCAGCAGAACCACTCGTCAGATTCTATCTTCAGGATGGAAGCTCGAAGCAGTTCAATCTCAGCGATATTGAAAGTATGAAATTCCCAAATGCCCCTGAAACACTCCAGTTGCAGGTTTTCACAAATGATGGCAAAACCTACTACTATCCTGCTCAGCTAATCGACACAATTACGATTTCAATCGGTCAATACAGCAATCAATACATAAATCTATGGCATGATGGATTCAAATGGGATTTTGCAATTCATAAGATTGACAGTATTTCAATATATTACACAACTTATGTAGCTGTAACCATTGGTACTCAGCACTGGATGTATCGGAATTTAAATGTTGACCATTATAGAAACGGTGATTCTATAGCTGAAACTAAAATCGTTACTGATTGGGTACAATGTAACTCTGGAGCCTGGTGTTATTATGATAATGATACTGTAGTGAATTTGTTATTTGGGAAACTATATAATTGGTATGCTGTAACCGATCCACGAGAATTAGCACCTAAAGGATGGCATATAGCCACTGAAGATGAATTCTCATTGTTGGTAGCTTTTCTTTACAAAATGGATGAGATTGGAGGAAAGTTAAAATCAGTCAAGACAAATTTTTGGTATCCTCCAAATTTTGGTGCCACTAATGAAAGTGGCTTTTCTGGTCTACCTGGGGGCTTTAGGTCACCTGATGGGAAATTTTATGTTGAATGTATATCTGGGAATTGGTGGTCTTTGAATGGATATAATATTTCTGCTACATATTTTTTGAGCTTATTTTATGATTCGGCTACTATTGGTAGAAGTCTAGCTTATGATAAAATTGGCTTATCTGTCCGCTGCGTCAGGGATTTTTAATTGTCTATTTGCCAATTTTCCTAATTTATTTTTATATTCTATTTCCATTCCGTTTCTAAACCGTTTCTTTGATATTTCACATCCCTTTTTGCAAATTGTATTTGTATTTCTCCCTTCCTCGAGGAAGGGTCGGGGTAGGTGTTGTATTGTGCTTATTGAGGGATTGATTAGTGAACAGAAAAATCGAAAAACACATTGCAATCGATGCAAAAGTGCAATTCCCACTTTCGGAAAGATGCAATCTTTTTGAAAGTGGAATACATAGTGGTAGTGATTTTGCTATTTCCACGGGTTTCACCCGAGGTTATTCAAATTCAGCATCTTCGATGAAAAGAAGAAAAACGAAAAACATGATGCAAAAGATGCAAAAAGTGCAATTCTCACTTTCGAAAAGATGCAATCTTTTTGAAAGTTGAGATGCTTGCAAAATCAATTAGAATTTCTCCAATAAAATCCTGAAAGTATAAGGGAGAAACTTACGGTTGAATGGTAGATTGTTGGAATATTCTTTCTGCTCTAGCTCCACTTTGAAAATCTTTTGGTTAATCTTGAGCTTTATGGCATTTGTCAAGCCTATTGCCCGCTTCTGTCCTGCTGATGAGAAGAACTGCACCTTGATACTTCTTGCAAATTCAGATTCATCGGCAATACGGCTGATTAATTCTGATAAATAAGAGGCATCCCCGCTTACTTCTTCGTCAGGAATCAGGCAGTAGTAAACATCGTACTTTATTCCGTCAATTGTTGTTGATTCTCTCTGTCGAAGTGTTGAATGCGATACTTCGAATTGAATTGCATTCTCAATTGTATCTGACTTCTTGTCAGTCATCCTAATGATGAACAACATCGAATCAGTTTCTGAAATTTGTTTTGCATAAGGCGAAAGATCGATCGAAAACTGCTCTGATGGCTTGGTTGATTGTTTAAGAATATAGTTGCTGAATTGGTCAAAATACATTGTTCCTGACCATTCATGAACATTTTCCACAGGTCTTATATTTACAAAAATATCCAGCACAGGAGGTTCAATACTGATTAAGTTCTTGGCATGATCAGTTTGAATAAGGATGTTAGGGTTATTACTTTTGAATATGATAAACGGTCTTGGGCTTAATTCGCTAGAAGTTACGTTCAGTTCTCTTTTAACAATTTTTATTCTATCAGTAGGGACGCCCATTCGATTTGTGAAAAATGAACTTACAGAATTTGCCGCTACCTCAGCGGAAGTGAAAGGGAATGATTTATTCGCACTTTCAAGCTCATAAGCTTCGATTGTCAGATTTGCATCAGTATTGTCCAGGAGTCTTTTGCCGATAAGAACAATCGATGCAAAATATCCTGTATCTATAGCCGGAGGGAATTCCGAATTTCCAATCGAAAGAGTCTCAAGTTTCTTCAGACTGTCGATCCGGATATCACTTAATATAAAGTTCGTGACAGGTATTGGAAGATAAGTAAGGTCATTTGTGGCTTTGATACTAGTAAATTGAGTACCAAGATTGATCTGAGTCTTTGGTTCGTTAGATTGAATAACGATGGCTATTCTATTTGATACCAATATGTCAAGACCACCTTTGCCTCCCGGGCGATTTGAAGCGAAGAGACAAATTCCTCCCGGAAGAACAGCAAGGTCAGATTCATCGAATGACGAGTTCAGTTCATTCAATGGATTCGGCTTACTCCATCTGCCCTGATCACTTCTTACGGAGAAGAATAAGTCATAAGCTCCGGGACCGGCTTGACCGTCTGAAGCAAAGTAAAGTGTATCATTACCAGCAAAGTAGGGAGTAATTTCATTACCATCGGTGTTGAGTTCTTCAATTTGCTCAAATGTGCTCCAGACACCACTATCATAGTGATAAGATAAAAATAAATCAATTTTCCCGGTAATCGAATTCTTGTCTGAAGCTACAACAAGCATCTTACCATCGGAAGAGACTGTAGGGTGGAGTACATTGTAATCCTGCTTTTGGGCTTCTGATAGCATCGGTGCAGACCAGCCGTTTCTAGTCAGGATTGATTCAAAAAGATTGAAAAATGGCCGCGTTACTCCCTCACGGAAAGTTGACAGAAATGCCTTGTCTTCATCGTAAAAAGCAATGTATGATTGATTGTAACCGGATTGATTAATCCCTCCTTCAACAATCTTTGGAACTGTGAAGTTGAATGAATCTTTAATTTTTGTCCGATAGAACTTTGATTTTCCGTCACGTGTAGAATTGAAGTAAATACAAGTATCATTATGGTTCCATGAAGGAGCAAAATCATCATCAGTAGAGTTGAGAGCAGATGCATTTACAGGATTCGACCACCTGTAAACAACTGTCTGAGATTCAGAGATTGATAAGTTAAGTACTAAAGCTAAAATCAAATATGTAAATTTTAAAATCAATATATATTTCGAGAAAATAATACACAATACTCTGTTAATATTTCTTAATATTATCAGTTTTATTTAAAACAAAATACAAAAATATTACTCTTCAAAGAATATAAAAAGTTGTATTTTTGAGAATTGGTAGTAAAAAATGAAAGGTAATTAATTTATGGATTTTATTTATGATATTCACTCGACTATTTCAGAAAGTATCGATGTTAAGAAGAAACTATCTGAAGAGTGCAGTGAATCTATCTTTGAAGCCGGTTTAAATCTTGCAAAAGCTATTAGTCAGGGTAATAAAATTATGTTTTGTGGCAATGGAGGTTCTGCGGCGGATAGTCAGCATCTTGCAGCTGAACTTGTTGTTCGTCTCCGTAGCCAAATAAACAGACCCGCCCTTCCTGCGCTGGCTCTAACTGTTGACTCATCGATAATGACTGCAGGTGGCAATGATATTGGTTTTGAGAACGTTTTTGCCAGATGTGTTGAAGCCTATGGTAAATCTGGTGATGTACTGGTAGGAATATCGACAAGCGGAAATTCGCAAAATGTAATCAAAGCATTTGAGAACGCAAAGAAGATGGGGATCACCTGTGTCGGACTTCTTGGAGGATCGGGTGGATCAATGATTGATCTATGTGATTTTAAAGTAGTTGTCCCTTCATCAGTAACAGCCCGCATACAGGAAAGCCATATATTAATAGGTCATATCTGGTGCGAAATGATAGAAGAATATAATTTCCCAGAATTATTCAATAAATAAGTGTTAATAAATGTTGGAAAGAAAAAGGATTTTTATAACAGGGGCATCTAAGGGTATTGGTAAGGCATTGGCATTGAAATATGCAAATAGGGGAGAAGAGCTCTTCCTGGTAGCTCGAAACATAGATGAACTTTCTGCATTAGTCAATCAAATCAACACCAAAGGTGGTAAAGCACATTTTGCTCATTTGGACGTTACAAATCGTGAAGAGTATAAAACTGTTATTAATCAGGCAAATGATGTAATGGGAGGTATAGATCTGGCAATACTTAATGCCGGAGTTAGCATCCACACACATTTTGTTGATTATAATTCTGACAATTTGCGGGAAACAATCGAAACCAATCTCTTTGGTGTTGCTTATGGGCTTGAGTATATCATTCCATTAATGAAATCGCAAGGGAATGGAACCATAGCCGGAGTTAGTTCTATTGCTGATTTTCGCGGTGTCCCCGGTTCAAGTTCATATTCAGCAAGTAAGTCAGCTGTTTCCTATCTTCTGGAATCTGCCAGACCTGAGCTTAAGCCACTCGGGATAGACATAGTAACAATTCGGTTCGGCTTTATTAAAACTGATATGACTAAGAAAAATGATTTCTATATGCCATTACTTTTAACACCTGAATACACTGCAGATAAAATCATACATGGTCTTGATAAGGGAAAACTAAAGATTCAATTCCCCTGGCAAATGGTTCTACTTACAAATATAGTACGTTTGTTGCCTTATCAAATTTATGAAAATGTAATTAGTATGCGGATTCGCAAGAAATGATTGATTCAGGTTGCTATCAGCTGAAAATTAAAATAATCAGTAATATCTCAATTGATATTGGTGCACTAGGGCTCTGTAGTCTTAAAAAAGGGGATTACGTATATACCGGAAGTGCTATGAAGAATCTGAGACATAGGATTGAACGCCATAAACGAAAAGATAAAAAGATACACTGGCATATTGACTATCTTCTGGCAAATCCTTTAGTCCAATTGATAGATGTAATTATCCATCCATCTGAATTCAAGGAAGAATGTAAATTTAATCAACTCTTGATAAGCAAAGGAGCCGAAGTTCCTGTAAAGGGCTTCGGCTCTTCTGATTGTAAAGTATGTCAATCACATTTTGTTAGAATTGATAATATTATCTTACCTTGAATGTAGCCATAGCTATGATGGCAAGCATAACAGCGATGATATAAAATCTTAAAACAATTTTTGATTCATGGCCTCCGGCTTTCTCAAAATGATGATGCAACGGAGCAATTAGAAAGATTCTTCTTCCTTCACCGTATTTTTGTCTGGTATATTTAAAATATAAGACCTGAATAATTACCGAAGCTGTCTCGGCAAAAAATACTCCACCTAATATTGGAAGCAAGAACTCTTTCTTAATAAGTATCATCAATGCTCCTACGGCACCGCCCAAAGCAAGGGAACCGGTGTCACCCATGAAAATCTGTGCTGGATAAGAGTTAAACCAGAGAAAGCCTAATGCCGATCCAAGTAATGCCGCACAAAATATAGTCAGTTCTCCTGCTCCGCTCAGATGAGTAATAGTAAGATAAGATGAAAAGATAGAATTTCCGGTTACATAAGTAATAATAGCAAGAGCGAGAGTTGCAATTCCAACTGTTCCTATAGCAAGACCATCGAGACCATCTGTGAGATTCACTGCATTTGATGTTGCCGTAAGTATAAAGATGACTGCTGGTATATAGAAATATCCGAAATCAAAATTAATGTACTTTGCAAAAGGTACTGTCGTGAATGTATTGATTGAATGGAAATCGGCAGAGAACCAGTGCGGAAAAAAGTAAATAGTAGAACCAAGAATGAGTCCGATTGTTACTTGTCCTACTAACTTATATTTGCCGATTAACCCCTTTTTTTTCTTTTTAACTACTTTTAGGTAATCATCCAGAAAGCCCACCATTCCAAGAAAAGTAGTAACAACCAGGATTAAAATAACATAAATGTTAAGGATATTTGCCCAGAGTAGAGTAGGTATAATCAGAGCCAGAAGCACAATGATGCCACCCATAGTTGGCGTTCCGGCTTTACCTGCATGCAAACCGACACCTGTTAGCTCTAGTTTAGCCTGCTCTCCTATTTGTTTGGAACGAAGAAACTTGATAATCTTCGGACCGGCTACGAAACTGATAATCAATGCTGTGATTGCCGCCGCCGCGGCACGGAAAGTAATATACTGGAAAACACCAAATCCAGGTGGATCCAGCAATTGGCGAAGCCATTCAGCCAGGTAGTAGATCATTATACTGCAATTTGATTGTGAAACAAGTCCCCCTCAAGTTTGCAATATACTATTTTTTTAGAAACTCCAATAATTCATTTATAACTTTTTCCATTTGCATCCCTCGGGAACCCTTTACAAGAATGGAATCACCTTTACCTATTACGCTTGACAAATTGTGTACTAGATGGCTCTTATTCTCATTATAAATAACATTTACTGATTTGGATGATTCAAAGGCTGTACGCATTTCGGGTCCGGTTATAAATACTTTATCTGCAGATTCTCCTGCTAGTGCAAGAATTCTATTATGTTCTATAGCGGAACTTTCGCCAAGTTCTCTCATATCACCAAGCACAGCTATTTTATTTCTTTTTGATTTAAGATTCTTCAATGAATCTAGAGCCGCAACCATAGAATCAGGATTAGCATTGTAACAGTCATTAATTATCATTATCTCTTTCTCATAAATTACTCCCATTCGTGCATACCCATGTGAGATGTCAGTTTTATAACTTTTAACGGCAGATTTAATTTTATTTAAAGATAAATTGAAATCCATTGCGATGGTTATTGAAGCCAATGCATTAAAGCCTGATACGTAGCCATGAGTCTGCATTTGGATTAAATGTTCCTTACCATCGACTATAAATCTAAGTTTTGGGTGTAAGTCAGTTCCAATTTCGATTGAGGCATTGACATCAGATCCCTCGATTGTCCCATAAGAAATTTTGTGATCCATCATGTTGTAATAATCTCTGAGCCTCTCGTCGTCATAATTTATGAAGGCTTTACCACCATTTTTTTTCAGAAATCCTAACAAAAAAGTTTCTTCCATTTCAACACCATCGAGGTCAATGAGTTTTTCCAGGTGTTCTTTTCCGATATTCGTGATTAAACCATGAGTTGGCTCAACAATCATCGATAGTTTTGCAATTTCACCGGGTTCATTAGTTCCGATTTCAATAACTGCAATGTCATATTCATCGGACAACTGTAATAATGTTAGAGGTACACCAATCTGGTTGTTGAAATTCTGGCTTGTTTTTAATACTCGGAGTTGTGTCGATAAAATATGAGAAGCAATTTCCTTTGTTGTCGTTTTTCCATTTGAACCGCCAATTGCAATCACCGGATTCTGAAACTTTCTACGATGATGTTGAGATAAAATGCCCAAAGCGGCAATTGTGTTCCTTACTGTAATTACTGGCTTTGATAAGAAATCAATAAAGTGTTCGTTATAAAAAATATCATTAATTATAACCACGCTGGCACCTTTAGATAAAGCCTCTAAAGCCTTATCAGATCCATCAAAGTCTTCTCCTTTAATCCCAATAAATAAATTATTTTTTTCTATGGTCCTAGAATCAGTTGAAACACCGGAAGTAATAGTTGATTCGTTTATATTGTGCAGATTAGTTTCATTGAATAAAGCAGAAAATTCATTTCGTGAAAATTTGGCGTAATTAGTGAGCATAATTTCCCATTTTAGTATTGGTCGTTAAAATTTTAATTTTGTTAAGATTTACAGAATCTTTAAGGTAATCCCAGATACGAATTTTGCTAAAAAATTCTTTTTAGCTCAGCACCAAAATAAGTGTGTAATTTACAGAAAAAGTTCAGAAATTACAAAGGCACAAAAAATTACGTTAAACCCAGAAGTCGACAATAACTAGCACTGAACTGATTATCTAAATATTATTTCTGTTGATGACTCTATGTGAATTGTATAAATCAAAATGACTTTTCCTGGACTAAATAGCTATAATAAAATAGATAATGCTGATGCCAAAACGGATTATTAAGATTATTACTTTGGAACAATTAGTTCTTAACAGAAGCAATTACTTCGAAATATTTTTCCTAATAATCGATTCTACTTTTTTTAATGTTTCTTCAAGCACATCATTTACAATCACATAGTCAAAATTAGGTGCTTTTTCCATTTCCATTTTCGCTCTGGAAATTCTGGCTTGTATTTGTTCTTCAGATTCAGTGTTCCTGTTTCTGAGTCGTTCCTCCAGTAAATCTATATTCGGCGGGGATAAGAATATCAAAAGTGTATGCTCAGGATAAAACATCTTCAGGCTTAAAGCACCATAAACATCGATGTCAAAAATCAGTTTTCTATTATTAAGAAGTGCTTTATCGATTTCAGATTTTAATGTGCCGTATTGGTTCCCAAATATTTCTTCATACTCAACAAATTCCTCGTTTTCAATCTTATACTTGAATTCATCATTTGAAATAAAATAATACTCCCTGCCATGTTCTTCACCCGGACGTTTAGTACGTGTTGTGGCAGAGATAGAAAACTCAAGTGTGAAAACTTTTAATAAATGCTTTGCAACAGTCGATTTACCGCCACCGCTTGGAGAAGCGATAATGATCAAAGATTTTTCCATGCTAGTTTATATTAATTGAATCAATAATTTTTTCAAAAATTGGGGCGAAGTATTCGTATTGCTTATCTGGTACCTGGAAAAAAGCAAAAAATAATTCATTTTCCTTTGCCAATCCGAATTCATAAAAGATATATTTATAACCATCTTTATCAAATTGAACCAAAACTTTATTTAATCTGCCCTTGTATTGTCCTTTGACAAGTACTTTCTCGGACATAATATTATATGAGAAGTAATTTTTTGAATTCTGTAGAATGCTTCCATGCCAAAACTCAAGCAAAGAATCCTTATTCTCAATCTGATATTGACTAAACATATTCGAATTCAATGACATTCTCACACCAACATTAAATGGTGATGTGAAAAGTGCTAAAGGCTCCGGAGAAACAATCAATTCAGATACTTTTTCAGTTTGTAGTTCATGCATTTTCCATGAAGATGGAATTGAAAAATTGATTCTTCCTGTAGAATCCTTCAAAGGTATGTATTTAATCGTTTCATAAGGAACAAACATTTCACTATTCCCGGACAAAGTACCTAATCTTTTCCTGTCATTTTCAGCTGACACAGTGTCTCCAATTTTGTCGTAGGCAATCGCTCGGTTATTCAGACATTCGGCATCAGTAGAATCGAGTTTGATTCCAAATGAATAGTCTTTAATAGCATTCTTGTAATCTTTTAAATTATAGTAAGCATTTCCACGATTATAATAAATTTTAGAGTTCTTCAAACCTTTTTTTATAGATTTTGAATAGTTATCTATTGCTTTTTCATATTCCTTTTTCTTATAATAAGCACGACCAAGTTCAAGATTAATCGAAGGATTCTTTTTGTCGAAGGACTGAGCTTTGATGAGATCGGTGATTGCTTCATTATACTTTTTCATATCAATGTAATTGGAACCACGATTGATATAAGCTTCTGTAAATTTACTGTCTAAACTTATAGCCTTATTGAAATCATCCAAAGCAAAATCGTATTGACTATTAAGATAGAAAAGATACCCACGGTTGTTAAAAGCATCAACTACTGTAGTATCCAATTTGATAACACTATTAAAGTCTGATAAAGCATCATCAAATCTTTGAATAAACATATAGGCTAAACCTCTGTTGTAGAATGATTCCGGATTCTTGTCATTCTCTGAAATAGCCTGAGAGTAAAAACTAATTGCTTCTGTATAGTTCTTTTTGTTCAATGCTTGTTGAGCTTTCGCAAGATAAATTTCTTCCTGAGAAAATACGGCCAATGGCAGGGAAAACATTAGAATAAAAATTAATTTCTTTAGCATAGTGTTTTATAAATTTGTTAAACAAATTATTAAAAAATTATAAATGGATTGTATATGAAATAACGACCAATCGAAGAATAAGTTTCAAAAATTCTTGCAAATGATTAAATATATTCGACCAATAAGATTACAAAAATAAACGAAAATTTTATTAATCGATAAGAAATATTCTGACTAAATGAATTTTATCATTTTATGATTTGATTATTGTAAAATTGCACCAATTACAAATTGATAGAAAGAAGAATAGAATTGCCTTTGCATTATCTTTAGCTAATATATTTCGATTTTCACTGATGAATTAAAATGTGAAGCTCACGATCGAAAAGAAACTTTAAATTTATATTATTTTAATATAGTATCATTTCATATTTTTGTAATTCATTTTATTACGAAACAGATTAATTAATGGGAATATTCGATAGATTTAAAGAGAAAGTAAGCTCTGTTGTACAATCGACAACAGATGCACTTGGATTTACAAAATTAAAAGACGGACTTAGCAAAACCCGTGATACATTTCTCAGCCGGATTCAGGGAGTTTTAGGTGTTGGCAGGAAGATAGATGCACAATTACTTACTCAGCTTGAGGAGATACTCATAACCGCAGATATTGGATTTGACACATCGGAACAAATCATCAATTCTGTTCGCGAAAGAGTTAAAAAAGAAGGTCATGAGAATGCTGAAGACGTTTTTGATATTCTTAAAGATGAATTGCTGAAAATCCTCATTAAGTCACCTTCTGCACATAATGATGCTGTCTATAATATCAATCCCGAAAGAAAACCTCATACAATTCTGGTTGTAGGAGTTAATGGCGTTGGAAAGACTACTACAATCGGTAAACTTGCGTATAATTACAAAAACGCCGGAAGATCTGTTGTTATTGGTGCCGCAGATACTTTCAGAGCTGCAGCTAATGAACAGCTCGAAATATGGGCTGACCGAGCCGGAGTCCAGATTGTTCAGCAGAAACATGGTGCTGATCCCGCCGCTGTTGCTTACGATACTGTTAATTCTGCAATTTCACGTGATTTGGATGTAGTCATAATAGATACGGCAGGAAGATTGCATAATAAGATGAACCTGATGGCTGAGCTGGACAAGATTTCTCGTGTAATCAAAAAATTGAAACCCGAAGGACCTGAGGATGTTTATCTTGTTCTAGATGCCACAACAGGACAAAATGCAATTCAGCAGGCAAAGGAGTTTATGAAGGTCTCACCGATCACAGGTATAGTACTTACTAAACTTGATGGAACTGCCAAAGGTGGAGTCGTTATTCCAATTGCCGCAGAATTAAAAATCCCTGTTCGCTATATCGGTGTCGGTGAAAAGATAGACGATCTGCAGCTGTTCAGTCCAACAGCCTTTATAGATGCGTTGTTCGGAGAATAGGAAATTAATAAAAAAGCCGTTTTATAAGCGGCTTTTTATTAATGATTTTACTTTATATGACATGTTAGGCACAATGCACTCCCTGTATTGGATTTTCTTAATGATAAAGATGTTGTTCTCATAGGATGAATACTATGACAACCTGTACAAGTGCCGGCAGTATTTCTTTTAATGTGCACATCATGACATGATGTACATTCTAATCTTCCATTCATAAGTAAATCATTTGCAATTGTACCACCCAAACCTGAAGACTGTGCTGAAGGGTCGTAAAGTCCTCCATCTGATGCTGCTAATGCAGTATTATACTCAAACGAAACAGGATGTTCGTGTCTCAAATCAGTTCCTAAGTATCCTGCATTTGTACTTGAGATAAATCTAGAGCCACTAGTTGAAGTTCCATAGTTATCATAAGCAACAGTACCATCATGACAAGATAAACATAATTTAGTTGGACCAATAGGTTGACCGATTGTAGCATTTAGTGTATTACTAGAATAAACCTGAAAGGTCGCTGTAGTAACCTGATGGTTCCAGAGAGGAGCATCAGTAACCGTTGTGCTTGCATTATGTGGTGTATGGCAAACAATACATATTTCGTTGTTCGCCCAAGATTGACCGCTGAAGTCATGATGTGACGATGCAATTTTCGATGATGTAGTTAAGCTTAAAGTCACAAGAAAAATGGAACTAAATAGAAAAATGAGCTTCATGATAAATCTATATAAATGACAAATAATATACAACCAAAAATGCTACTTAGCATCTTTCAAATTTATCAAAAATTATCGGATTTTAAAAAAATAATAGTATTATTCTAACAATTGATTAGTTAATTTTTTAATTTTACCCCTTTTTTCAGTAATTTAATAAAAAAAATTTACGGGAAGCCAAAGGAGAGTATTTATGGGCGGAGTAATATTCATTGTTATAGTTGTCTTTCTTGTACCAATTATTGTTCTTGTGGTTTACCATAATAGAATTAGTAAAGTTGAACATGATTTGAAGATGCTCTTCCATGATGTCAGGTTCCTGAAACAACAATTCTTTAAAACCGATACATATTCTGAAATTGTTAAACAGCATGCTGAAGCTAGATCAGCAGAGAAGCAAGAACATGTCATCCAAGCAGATGAGATAACAGAATCAGTAGATCCCGGTGAAATAAATATTCCCGCTATGGTTGAGCCTGTTTCAGAATTTACATATATTCAACAGAATGAGATTGAAGATGAAATTCCTGACATAAAAGTAGAACAGGAAGTACCCACTGTTGATATTCCGCAAGAACGTATTCCATTTATAAATGAAACTCCAAGAAAAACATCTACAAACTGGTTTGCTAACAAAGAACTTGAATCGTTGATTGGAGGCAAATTATTAAATCGTATCGGTTCTCTGGCATTGATAATCGGTATCGGCTTTTTCCTCAAATATGCTTTCGATAAAAACTGGATAAGTGAATGGGTAAGAGTTGGAATTGGCTTTGTTTCAGGTTTTGCATTGATAATTGGTGGCTGGCAATTTAATAAACGGGATTTTAAAATATTCTCTCAAGGATTGATTGGTGCCGGTATAGCAACTTTGTTCCTATCAGTATTTGCATCTTTTAACTTTTACCATTTGGTCCCTCAGATTGTTGCATTCATAATGATGTCAGCAATTACAGCTTTTACTTTCTGGCTGGGAATCAAATACAATTCAATGGCGGTTGCGATTCTTGGCTGGCTTGGAGGTTTTCTAACTCCATTCATGCTCAGCACCGGTCAGGCAAATGAGATCGGACTTTTTACTTATGTTTCTCTACTTGATATTGGTATTCTGCTCATTTTCATCAAAAAGAATGAATGGGAATTTATCTATCCGATGGTTTTGGTTGGTACTTATCTCACTTATTTTGCATGGTTCAGTGAGTATTATAATCCAAGATTGGATGTAATGATTACATCTATATTTCTTATCATTTTCTGGATTTTATTTGTCTTAGTTGAGTTTTATGCTATTTACTCAGGTAAAATTAAGAATACAGATATTTTTAAAATCACGAATGTTATCAGCCTTGTTATATTCTATTCTAATTTAAATTATGTGGTCGATGGACATCATCATGCTTGGATGGGACTGTGTACACTTATTATTGCAGTTGTTTACTTCGGATTATTCCGGATATCATCCTTGAAGAATCCCTCAGATACCCAACGAAGAGATATATTACTCATTTCATCCGCTGCTCTGTTCGTAATTGCTACTTTTATACAGTTCAAAGATTATGTAACAGTTGCAGTCTTAGCCGGTGAAGCAGTGATCTTTTTGTATTTCGGATTGAATAAAAAACTAAAAGTTCTGAACAAACTGACAATGATAACATTTGGACTTGCTGTTATCAAATTCATTATTTCTAATACTCAGGAATATACTAAAGTTGGAAATTATTGGATTATACTTAACCCAATGATGTTTGCCTCTCTTTCAATAGCTGTAGCGGCTTTTTTATGTAGCTTCATGCTTAAGAAACAGGATAAAACACATTATTTGAATATCTCAGAAATTTACAGCTATCTCTGGAGTATTTCGCTGGTTTATCTGATTTTTAATGAAATAACTAATTATCACACACATCTGCAAATCATTACTAATTGGGAGTATGCTTCCTTTATAGAATCTACTCAAAAGCTGACCTATGGCTTTTCGCTATTGATTTATGCCATTCCTCTCATTTATTATGGTTTCAGAACCAAAACAGAACCGGCAATCTATGTTGCATTTGGTAGCATTTGTATTGGGGTAGTGGTGACTCTTATCGGAGGTACTACATATCTAATGCCTGAACCATATCAAATTATCATGAACTATAGTTTTTTGTCATTTCTGATTGTTATTATTTCTCTTGCGATTATTTATGTAATTACCAAAAGGAGCTTGGATTATTCGCAAAGGTTTTCAAAAGCTGCGAATGCTATATTTACCACATGCATTCTTTTTGTAATCATTCCAATATGTTCAGAAATTTCTGTCTATCATGAACATTTAGCATATTTATCTCATAAATATAATCTAGATTCAATCTATTTTAATCGTACTTTAACGTATGCATTCTCTCTTGTAATATACTCTGTACCTTTGATTTATTATGGTTTCAAGACAAAAACAAACCCTGCAATATATGTAGCTTTAGGATGCATTGCTATTGGTGTATTAATAACAGTATTTGGTGGATTTGCTTTTGATCCAATCAATCAGTTCAATTTAATTATGAATTACAGGTTCCTTGCTTTTAGTATAGTCATAATCTCTACTGCATTAATTTTAAACATTACAAATAAAAACATTGATTATCCAAATTGGATGGAAAAGGTCGCAGGTACTCTATTCATTATGTTTATATTAATGATAGTTATCCTGATAAGTGCCGAAACAAGCGATTACTTCAATAAGATAATTGAAAATCTCAATAAATCCAGCAATGATAATAATATCAAATTTATCTTCAGCGAATTAAGCAAATTCCGAAATATGCAACAATTGTCGTTATCGGGAATATGGATTTTTTACTCTATATTTATGCTCATGATTGGTATATGGCGAAGGATAAAGCTTCTACGGCTACTATCCATAGGTCTGTTTGGTGTAACGATTCTTAAAGTATTCGTATTTGATTTATCATTCCTGGAAACTTTGTACAGAATAATCTCATTCATCGCTTTAGGATTGATATTGCTCACAGTATCGTATTTATACCAAAGGTATAAGAGTATAATACTTGAAAAGTGATAGATCAAAAGTTTAATAATAAATGCCTTATGGATGGGATTCCCGGATTTAGAGATTGTGTGAAAAGTCATTTCTAGATGTCATTCTGAACGCAGTGAAGAATCCAGACCGCATGAATACTGGATTCTCACGGTCGCTTCGCTCCCTCAGAATGACGTAATCGTAGTTTTCACACAGTCTCATTTATTGGGTATCCCATCCTATGTTTTTAATTCTCAGAATTAACGCAATTACCAACATTTCACTAAGCCTCTTTTGAGGGAATGACATGAATTGAAACTTTTGCGATATTCATTTTTTAAATCCAAATTAAATCATCAGCTCTAGTTGCATTTTTTTGATTTTTGCGTCATCATCAAAAAACACAACAAAATATCTATCAATTTCTTTAAAATTATAAATCCAAATAAGACTACCATCCTTGGCATCCTTTTCAACATTGGGTTTACCATATTTCTTTTCTAAGTCTGCACGGCTATCACCAACCTTAAATCCCATCACTTTACCGGGATAATTCTCCCAGAAATAAATAATATTTACAGTTTTTGCTCCAATCTGGAAAGCAAATTTACCAAAATCAAGAATTGGTTCTCCTCGTTCATCATTTGAACATGCAATATCATCCGGAGTTCCGAATGTCTGGAAAAGTTTATATAACCTTGCACCTAAGTATTCACTGAGATCCATTTTGGCAAGTTTTGTATCTTCAATTTGAGCTTTGGCTTCATTGTTGGATATCAACATCGAAGATGCAATGATGAGTAGCAGCAATATTTTTTTCATTATTGTCCTTTAATTTATTAATAGATAGTTTTTGGTGATATTAACGCTTGCAACTATAAAAATATTTTTTCCTGTGAGTTTCCTTAATAAATATTGTGCCTTACAGCCACAAAATTAAATATTTTTCGTAAATTTGAAGTTCGTATAATGTTAAAATTATAATAATTATAAAGATACTTTGATAAGGTAGTTATGGAAGATTTTGTTTTTAAGCCATTCGAAGAAATGACACAGGAAGACTACTCGAGAATAGGCTTCAAATCAGGTTTGGAAGTTCATCAACAACTTTACACTGACCGTAAACTTTTCTGCAGGTGTCCTGCCGGTCAATATAGTGAGGAATATCATGCTGAAATATTAAGGCACATGAGACCAACTCTTTCAGAACTTGGAGAGTACGATGGCACTGCTTTGATGGAATTTAAAACTAAAAAGGATATTGTCTATAGGATAAACAGAGCTACTGTTTGCACTTACGAAATGGACGATACCCCACCTTTTATTATGAATGACCAAGCTTTGGATGTGGCTATTCAAGTAGGACAGTTAATGGACTGCAATATAGTTGATGAATTGCATATAGCCAGAAAGCAGTATCTTGACGGCAGTATTCCTACCGGTTTTCAGCGTACAGCTATAGTAAGTGTAAATGGTAAAATTCCATATAAAGACAGGGAAATTAATATAATTCAAATGTCTATCGAGGAAGATTCTTGCAGAGAAATTAGCGATTTTGGACATAGAAGAGTTTACAAAACAGACAGACTCGGAATGCCTTTGATTGAAACAGTAACAGCACCTGAAATGCTTACTCCTCAGGAAGTAGCGGATGTGAATCAAATCATTCGTAAGGTTGCCCGTAGTACTGGAAAGGCTAGAACAGGAATTGGTGCAGGTAGAGAAGATGTTAATGTTAGTGTAACAGGGGGTACTAGAATTGAAATTAAGGGGGTAGCCCATATTAAATCTATTCCACTCTTAACATATAACGAAGCGATGCGTCAGTGGAATCTTCTTAGATTAAGAGAAGAACTCAGTAAGCGTGGAATAACAACGGATACATTCCACTCAAAAACTGATGATGTAACAAAATTATTAAAGAAAACACAATATGAACCAATTGCCAATGCTATCTCAAAGGGATTACTTGTAAAATGTGTTACTCTCACAGGATTCAAAGGTTTACTAAGCTGGAAGACTCAGACTGACACTTTCTTTGGCAAGGAAGTCTCTGACAGAGTACGAGTCATTGCATGTTTGTCAAATACACCTAATATGGTTCATTCTGATAGTGCCGAAAATACTATCTCATCGGCAGATGGGCAAAAGATACGCAAAAGTGTTTCAGCAAAAGAAGAAGACACTTTAGTATTAGTATGGGGCGATGAAACCGATACTGATACTGCCTCCAAAGAAATAATTATTAGAGCAAAAGAAGCTACAATCGGAATCCCATCTGAAACCCGTCAGGCTTTTCGTGATGGCACAAACGGCTTTGAACGTATCCTTCCAGGTGCTGATAGAATGTATCCTGATACTGATTTACCCCCTATAATGATAACTAAGGAACGTTTAATCAGGTTAAAGTCAGAAATACTAGCTCCCTATTGGATTAGATTGAAGGAGTACTTGGATTTAAACATATCTCCCGATATCGCTGAACCGTTGTCAATATCTAAATTTGCAACAGTTTTCGACTATGCAGTTAACACTTTAAAATTAAATCCTATTTTAGTTGCTCATGCATTAATTCAGTTCACTAAAAGATTAAAAAAGAAAAAATTAAGTATTGATTTACTTAATAATTCAAATTTGGAACTATTATTCAAATCAGTGTCTGATGGTTCATTGACAAAGGATGGTATATTATTTTCCATGGAAATGATCATTAAAAACGATGGTAAATTTGATGGGAATATCACATTACCAGCTTCCGATGCAGATATCAAACAATCATTTGAAAAATGCTTAAAAGATATGAATGCTCAAAAATTTCATAATCATGACAAAAAGCCAGAATTTTTAATTGGATTAATCATGGCAGACCTTATTGGAAGATGCAGCGGACAACATATTAGAAAGTATGTAACAAATAATTACAAGATGGAGGCATAAGATGGCAGATGAATCATATAAAGGTTATAGAGGTCAGGCATTAAGTACATTGAAGAATTTTGATGCTTTGGTATGGAGTGACGTTGAGATTAAAACAGCAACCGGAAAACATATCGGAATCATTCTTCCACGTTCTGAGAATGGAGACGATAAGCATATTGTTATCAAACTAAGATCAGGTTATAACGTTGGTATAGCAGCAGAGAAAGTAGAAGATATTCAAATTAATGGAAGAAAAGAAGCTCATTATAAAATTCCAGAAAAAGCTTTCCCTTATGATCCTAAGAAACCCAATGTTAAACTTCTGGGTACAGGCGGCACAATTGCAAGTCGTCTGGACTATAGAACTGGTGCTGTAATTCCTGCATTTTCTCCAGGAGAACTCTATGGTTCAGTTCCAGAACTTGCAGATATATGCAATCTTCAAACTGAAAAACTATATGGAGTTTTTAGTGAGAATATGGGACCTGATCAATGGAGAGGAACCGCAGAAGCAATCGGTAGAGAGATTCAGAATGGTGCTAAAGGGATAGTAATTGGGCATGGTACCGACACAATGCATCATACGTCAGCAATACTATCATTCATGGTACAAAATTCACCAGTTCCTATTGTTATGGTTGGCTCACAACGTTCCAGTGACAGACCATCATCAGATGCGGCTTTAAATTTAATGCATAGTGTGAAAACTGCTGCAGATAGTGATATTGCTGAGGTTATGGTTTGTATGTTTGGTCCGACATCAGACCTTTACGGACTCTTACATCAGGGTACACGTGTTAGAAAAATGCATTCATCATATAGATCAACCTTCAGAACTATTGGTGAAATTCCGATTGCAATGGTTGACAGACAAAAGATTACTCCACTGAGGAACGATTACAGAAAGCGCCGTGATGATAGAAATGTGATCATAAATACAGCTTTCGATGATAGAGTTGCAATTGTATATTATTATCCCAATATGAAGGCTGATATAATAGATTCATTGATCGACAATGGCTATAAAGGTATCGTGATAGCTGGAACCGGTCTTGGACATGTGAACAAGCCACTTTATCCTGCCCTTAAACGTGCGCAGGACAAAGGAATTGCAGTTTACATGACTGTTCAAACACTATGGGGCTATGTGCAGATGTATGTTTACGATACTGGTCGTGATATGATGGATCTCGGAGTCGTTCCAGCCGGGAATATGTTACCTGAGGTTGCTTACATGAAACTAGGATGGGCTTTGGGACAATCCCAAGATTTAGAAAAAGTAAAAGAAATTATGTTAACACCAATAGCCAACGAAATAACAGATAGGGAGCCAAGCAACGGTTATCTAATATTTCAGGGTGGAATACCGGAAGTGGAAGAATTTATTTCGAAATATCGCAAGTAAAAAGTGGTAGCATTAAAAATCATTAAATCGTCAGAGTGTTTCTGACGATTTTTTTTTACATTAAACCAAGTTTTTTGTGAATATCGATTACAGAATTACATGAAAGAATAGAGTTAGCAAATGCTATGGATTCTAAATCGGTAACGGTTCTAATTCTCTTCTTGATTTCCAATAAAATTGAAGGCACAATACTCAGTTCATCAATTCCCATGCCGATTAACAGACTTGTAGCAGCAGCATGTCCAGCCATTTCACCACATATACTAGCCTTAATATTATGATTTTTTGCTGCCGTAATCGCCATTAGAATCAATTTTAAAACAGCTGGATGAAAAGTATCAAAGTGATGAGCAATCAACTCATTGGTTCTATCGGCGGCTAATGTATATTGAGTCAAATCGTTAGTTCCAATACTAAAAAAGTCACATTTGGTTGCGAGTTCTTCGGCAATTAATGCGGCTCCCGGGGTTTCTATCATAACTCCAATTTGAATCATTTCATCAAATGGAATGCTAAGTTCTTTTAGATTGGCTTTACAGTCATCAATAACTTGGATTGTTTGCTCCAGTTCTTCTATTGAGGAGAGCATAGGTAATAAAATTCTAACATTTTTTAATTTGGATGCACGCAAAATGGCACTAATCTGTGTTTTCAAAATATCGATTCTTTGAAGAAGAAATCTAATGCCCCTCAAACCCAAAGCAGGATTATTCTCATGAATAGGAAGTCCTTCTGCAATTTTATCACTGCCAATATCAAATATCCTAAGAGTTACTGGATGAGGGTAGGATTGATGAGCAATTTCATCATACCATTCTTGTTGTTCTTCGAGACTCGGGAATTTTCCTCTTTGAATCACAAGATGCTCTGTTCGGACTAATCCAGCACCATAAGCACCCACAGTCTGCATAGACACCATATCCTCAGGAAAATTTATGTTCGCCCGAAGAATAATCTCCTTGCCGTCTAAAGTTGTAGCCGGTAACTTGATCAGCTTACCAAGTAACTTTTTATGTTCTTTCTCCTTCTTCTTTTTAATAGTAAAAGCTACTAATGATTCCTCAGATGGATTTATCTGAATAATACCGGTATTACCATCAATGATAAGAAAATCACCATTATTTACCTGTGAAGTGATATCTTTGACACCAATTACCTGTGCTATGTCATAGGATCTTGCAAGAATGGCACTATGAGAAGATATGCCTCCAATTTCGGTGATAATACCAACGACACCAACTTCATGAATTTTAATGACTTCAGCCGGGGTTATGCTTTGACAAACAATTATACTGCCTTTACCGGCCTTGAGAGCTGTGTTTTGATTCCTAAGAATTGAAATCAACCTATGCTTGATTTGATCAAATTCAATAGATCTTTCTTTGATCAGAGAGTCTTGGGAGTTAAGCAAGAATTGTTTTTGGGTATCGAATTCTTCAACCAAAGCCATTTCAGCCGATAATCCATCACTAATCAAATTTTCTATTGAGTCTATAAGAAATTTATCTTGTAAAATGAAGAGATTTGTTTCAAGGAGATTTAGTATATTTCTATTTTCAGATTTAGATTTAGATATTAATGATCTGATTTCATCTGAAAAGATTTTAGTGGCAGTTCTAAATCTTTCTATTTCCACTGATATTTCATCAAGGGTGATTAATTCCGAGATAACGAATATTGGTTGTGGAGCAATAACAACAGCTCGCCCTAAAACAAGTCCGGGTGAAGAGGGGATACCTTTAACAAGTAGTTCTTGTTCATCATCTCTTTTTGTAAGTGCAGTTGTACTTCCATTAATCAGGTTCAATAATTTTTTCCTGTAATTTAATTAAAACAATAAATTACTCACCAAAACCACTAGCAAAGAGCTGAGTTAATTCATCAGTTGCCATCTGTTCATCCTGCCCATCAATTTTAACAATTATCTTTGCTCCCTGTTCGGCGGCTAAAGTCATTACACCTATGATGCTCTTAGCATTAATCGAAAAACCATCCCGTATTAGATATATATCTGATTTAAATTTCGCCGCAAGTTTTACGATCATAGCTGCAGGCCTGGTATGGATGCCGGCTCTATTCACTACTTCTACTAACTGTTCAATCATTCTTTATTTTTTTAATTTAATACAAACGCAAAATTACTAATAATTTTCTAATAAATATTCACACTTCATTGATAATAAATCGAACTGCAGAAATCAGCTTATTCTTTTTACTGGTTTGTTTAAAACATTCTCAATTTGTTTCAAACTGACAACACCTTCACGTAATAATATCGGCTCTTTTTGAGTAAGACTTAACACAGAAGAATCACCTTTATACTTTGTTATACCTGAATCTATGATTAGTCTTACCTTTCCATTAAATTCACTTATAATGCCAAAAGTATCAATCTGTGATTTGTTACCTGAAATATTTGCCGATGTTGCGATTATTGGCTCACCAAGAGTTTCACAAATAGAGTTAAAAATTATATCATCGGGATAACGTATTGCAATTGAGTTGAATCCGGCAGTTATCAGATCGGGAATATTTTTTTTCTTTTTCATGACAATTGAGAGGGGTCCGGGGAAAAAAACTCCAAGTAGTTTTTCAAAATCATTTGGAATTTCTTCACATAATTCATAAACCTGATTAATAGATGAAACATGTGCCGCCATTGGTTTTGAAAAATCCCGATGCTTTAGTTCAAAAATTCTTTCAATTGATTGGATATCGCTTAATCTACAGCCAATTCCATAAACTGTTTCTGTCGGGAATATGAAAGGTTCTGAATCGGCAAGTCTTTTAACTGATTCAGAGAGTAGATCAAAATCTGGATTATTAGAGAAAATTTTTGTAATTTCTGTTGTCATATAATGGAAATTATCTATTTTTTTGGAAAATTATTCAATTTATTTTCAAAATTGACGAAAAATACATAGAATTTATTAAATATTGGAGATTTTATGAAACCGGCTCATAGTTTTATTGTTTCGGCTAACCTTCCAGCACGCATTGCAAAGCTAAAAGAATTAGCATTCAACTACTGGTGGTGTTGGAATTACCATGGAAAAGAAATTTTTATGCGTATCGATACTGCTTTATGGGAGAAGGTCAACCATAATCCTGTTGCAATGCTCAACAGTCTTTCACAGGAAAAACTGGAAGAATTAGCAGAACAAGCAGATTTTACAAGCTTTCTCGATTATGTTTATAATAAATTCATCCAATACATGGAGAGTCAATCATGGTTTGATTCTCTAAATATCCCTAAAGATGATGTTGTAGCCTATTTTAGTACTGAATATGGTATAAATGAAAGTTTTCCAAACTATTCAGGTGGTCTAGGAGTTTTATCAGGCGATCATATGAAATCATCAAGCGATTTAGGACTACCCCTTGTCGGAATAGGTTTACTATACCAGCAAGGATATTTCCGTCAGCATTTAACCCAAAATGGCTGGCAGAATGAAATGTATTTGTTTAATGATTTTTATTCAATGCCTCTGATTCTTCAAAAAAATCAGAATGGAGAACCAATTATTATTGCTATAGATCTCCCTAAAGGGACGGCTTATGCTCAAATATGGAAACTCCAAATTGGAAAAATTCCACTTTATCTACTCGATACAAATGTTCACCAGAACAAACTTGATGAGTATCGCGATATAACAGACCAACTTTATGGCGGTACCAGGGATACAAGAATTCAGCAAGAAATGTTTTTGGGAATTGGTGGCATGAGAGCGTTGAGAGCCTTAGGTATTAATCCTGCCGTTATTCATATAAATGAGGGACATGCAGCTTTCGCTTTATTTGAACGATGCAAGTACTTCATGGATGATTATCATATTGACTTCATTTCTGCAAAGCAGATTTCTAAATCTACCAGTATTTTCACAACTCATACTCCAGTTCCAGCAGGCAATGAAATGTTCGAGCTGGACAGGATGAATAATTATTTCACTAATTACATCAAACCTTTTGGCATCAGCAGAGAAGAGTTCATTTCGCTCGGACAGGAAGGAAATTTTGATTCAAATACAGGATTCTCGATGACAATTCTTGGTTTGAAAATGACTGGATACTATAATGGAGTTAGTGCTCTTCACGGTGTGGTTGCACGTAAGATGTGGCATCAAATCTGGAAATGTTTCCCTGAGAATGAAGTTCCTATTGGACATGTTACCAATGGAATACACACAACTACATGGATGGCAAGAGAATTTTCTGAAATACTTGACAGATATTTAACACCAAGATGGAAAACTGATACTGACAGTCAGGAGCTCTGGGATAAAGTGGATCTAATACCTACCGAAGAAATCTGGAGAGAAAAGCAAAGACGCAGAGTTAGAGTTGTACTCTTTGCTCGTCAATATTTGCAGAAGAAACAAAAGAGTTTTCTGGCTCCTGATCAATACAACAAAATTAACGAGTATCTCGATCCTGATGCTTTGACTATTGGATTTGCACGTAGATTTGCATCATATAAAAGAGCTACACTTGTTTTCAGCGATATGGACAGATTAACTAAAATCCTCAAGAATTCTGATAGACCTGTCCAAATGATAATTGCAGGTAAAGCACATCCTCATGATACGCAAGGAAAAGAAGTTATACAAACAATTATTCAGAGAGTTAAAGAGTATGGTCTTGAGAATCATATTGTTTTTCTTGAAGATTATGATATGGTTATAGCTAGACTAATGGTTAAAGGGTGTGATATTTGGCTTAACACACCGGTAAGACCTCTCGAAGCAAGTGGGACAAGTGGAATGAAAGCAGCTGTCAACGGTACACTTAATCTTAGTATTCTCGATGGCTGGTGGGATGAATCATTCGATGGTTCAAATGGATTTGCTATCGGACATGGTGAGGAATATGCTAACCATGAAGAACAGGATATCATTGAAGCCGGTTCTCTTTATGAATTACTTGAACAGGTAATTGTACCAATGTTTTATAACAGATCCTCTAAAGGAAAAATTCCTGAAAAATGGGTTGGTTTTATGAAAAATAGCATTAAAACTATTGCCGGGAGATTTTCTACGATTCGGATGTTAAAAGAATATACTAATAAATTCTATTTGCCTGCATTATCAGCATACAAAATAATGACTGCTTCAAATGCAGAGAAAGCGACAGAGCTTAAATTCTGGAAAGAAAAAGTCAGATCAGAATGGAATCATGTAGAAGTCGTTGAAATAGGCATAAATGACTCAGGTGAAGCTTTTGTCGGGAAGCCGATAAATGTATCAGCAACAGTTAAACTTGGGAACCTTACCCCATCAGACGTTGTTGTTCAAGCGTATTATGGTTCTGTTCATCCTGATGGTGAGTTAATTAATACTCAATATACACCATTATCATTGAAAAATTCAGAAGGGCAGAATCACAACTATGAAGGCTCTTACATTTGTCCGGACACCGGGGAGCAGGGTTTCACAATCAGAATATTGCCAAAACATCCTATGATGGTTAATAACTCAGATTTGTATTCATGTGCCTGGGCTAAGGTATAAGTAAGAATAAAAAAAAATTGAAACGAAGCGAATAAAACTAGGTCCTTTATGCAAACATGATCTTCTTCTCAGGACTTAGGCACCCGATTTCACTGAATGTCGATAAACCAAAAAAGGGTTGTCTTATGAGACAACCCTTTTGATCAAATTTTAAAACAAAATTAAGCTTCTGCTACTGCAGGTGCTTCTGCTGGTTTCGCTGCTTCAGCGGCAGCTGCTGCTTCAGCATCAGCTTTAGCTTTAATTTTCGCTTCTTCTCTCTTCTTGCGAAGTTCTAAGCGGCGGAAATATCTATCATGAGCAACTACTTTATGCTTTTCAATTTCATTCTCAATTTCCTCAGCTGTTTTCCCTTTGAATTCTAAAGTTCTACGAAGAAGAACTCCCTCATAGCTTAAAAGTTCACGAACTAGATCTGTGGGCTGAGCACCAACATTAAGCCAATAAATTGCTCTTGTCGGGTCAACTGAAATCGTTGAAGGCTGTGAATGTGGATCATAATATCCGAGTCTTTCCAAGAAATCACCGTCGCGTTTTTTTCTTGAATCAACGGCAATGATATCATAGACTGGATAATGTGTTCTGCCTTTTCTGCGTAAACGAAGTTTAACCATTTTAAAAATTCCTAAAATAAATATATAAAATTAATTGAATATTCAATATTTGTTACATCCCTAGATTCTGTGGCAATCCAAATGATTTAAGAAATCTGGATTTTCCGCCCCGGGATACATTCTTCATCATTTTTGTCATGTCGTCGAACTGCTTAATCAATCTGTTAACATCCTGGACGGTTGTGCCACTACCATCTGCAATTCTTTTTCTTCTTGAACCATTAAGCAATTTTGGATTTTCACGTTCGAATTTAGTCATAGATAAAATAACTGCTTCAACTTTGTTGAAAGCACCATCATCAATATTGACATTCCTCATTGCTTTATCCATGCCTGGAATAAGCCCCAAAAGATCTTTTAACGATCCCATTTTACGGATAGTTCTAAGCTGTTCTAGAAAATCCTCGAATGAAAATTCATTCTTTTTAATTTTTTCTTCAAGTTTTTTTGCCTGATCTTCATCGAGTTGCTGTTCTGCTTTTTCAACAAGAGTGAGAATATCACCCATACCAAGAATTCTTGAAGCAATTCTTTCAGGATGGAAAGGCTCTAAAGCATCTACCTTCTCACCGGTACCAACAAATTTAATAGGTTTTCCGACTACATTCATTACTGATAAAGCCGCACCACCTCTTGTGTCGCCATCTAATTTAGTTAGAACAACACCTGTTAGACTTAATATTTCATGAAAGGCTTTTGCAGTTGTTACAGCATCCTGACCAATCATAGCATCACACACAAAGAGTGTTTCGTTAGGATTAACAGCATTGCTGATATCCTGAACCTCTTTCATCATCTCCTGATCGATAGTCAAACGACCGGCTGTATCAATTATAACAACATCGCGTGCAAATTTCTTTGCGTAAATAATAGCATCACTTGCGATCTTGACTGGGTTTTTCTCATCAGTAGCAAAAACCGGAAGATTGATGGTTTGCCCAAGCTGTTTTAGCTGTTCAATAGCTGCAGGACGGTGTACATCGCATGCAACAAGAAGGGGCTGACGACCTTTCTTACGTAAATTTTTAGCTAATTTAGCGCAAAAAGTGGTCTTACCTGATCCTTGTAAACCAGCAACCATGATTACTGTCGGTGGATGGGATGCAAATTGAAGATCACTTTGCTTACTTCCAAGCAGTTCAACAAGTTCTTCGTGCACAATTTTTACGATTAATTGCTCAGGAAGAAGCTTTCCCTTTACTTCAGTACCGATAGCCTTGGACTTTACATCCTCAACGAATTTATTGGTTACGTTTAGATTAACGTCAGCTTCAATCAAAGCACGGCGAATCTCTCGCAATGCTTCATCAATATTCTCTTCGCTAATGGTTGCCTGACCGCGGAAACGCTTTAGCGCGTGCTCTAATTTGTCTTGTAAATTCTCAAACATATTGTAATAATGAAATTATCCGAACAACAAAATTAAAGCTTTTATTCTATATGTCCAAAATAATAAAGGAATTTATCAAAAAAAAATATTGAGCCAAATTTAAATTCAATTAAGCTATAAGATTTTTTTTCCTTATATTTGATTTTAAAAAAATGAAATATAATTAAATTTAGGATTGATTTATGCCCAAAAACGTAAAAGAAGAAGAGACAAAGCACGTAGTTTTGGCGATAAATAAGCTCATGAATCTTTATAAAGATGCATTGATGTCAATAGCGCCTGAACTCGAAAAAGCCCAGGTTAAATATCAAAACTATGAAGAATTTGAAGAAGTTGAATCTATATGCGAATCACTTTATAATCTAATTATTACAATTAAGCTAGAGCAATATGTTCAGGATAAATACTCAATTCAACCCAATTTACCCAAATATGGATTTTTCTATCGCGACTATAAAGCTCACGATCAAATTGAAGTTCATCCGGTTGATTCAGATGTAAAGTTTATTTTTGTCATGCTTAAATCAAAAGATGCCCCTTTTGATACAGTACTTTGCAATCAGATTGACAGTGTCGGAAATATTCTTGAAAGAGATATCGAATTTAAATGGGAAAATGTTAATTTCATTTTCAAATTCAAAACCCAAGCAAATTAATATAATAAAAATTATTAAAAACTGGGCTGATTCAAAAGTTGGACAGCCCAGTTTTTTGCGTTCTGAATGTAAATTTAAAGTCTCTTTAGTACAGTCAATGTAATATCGTCCGATTGAATCGCACCGGTGAAAAAATGCTGAAGGTCATGATAAATTGCATCTGTAAGTTCACTGGCTTTTAGATTCCGATTAGATACTCCAAAATTTTCCAATCTTCCTTCTCCGTATTCATCGTCATCCTTTGATTTGGCTTCAGTAACTCCATCTGTGTACATCAGGATTAAATCGCCTGCTGAGAGTACAATTGTTGTATCCTCATAAGGATATTCATAATCTACTATTCCGAGAATTAATCCACCCTCTGACAGGGTATTAAGCTTTCCATCCTCATTAATCAATAATGGTGGATTGTGACCTGCGTTAATGTAATGGAATGTATGCTCATTAGGATTAAGAATCCCACAGAACAAAGTAACAAATTTATCGGCAGAAGTATTTTGATAAACTACATTATTTAGATTTAATATCAGCTGATTCAAACTCAAACCTAATGGGCAAAGTACTTTAAGTGCCGCCTGAAGATTAGCCATAATGAGTGATGCAGGCATTCCCTTGCCGGAAACATCAGCTATTACGAATAGTGTTTCCCCATTGGGAAGTTTAATAAAATCATAATAATCACCGCCAACATGCCTTGAAGGAACAGTCAACCCTGATACATCATATCCTTCAATAATTGGAGCTGATTTCGGAAGAAGACGCTTTTGAATATCAAGGGCAAGATTCATTTCACTTTCCAAACGTTTCTTTTCCAGCTCTTCGAGGAATAGTCTTTCGTTTTCCAGTGCAAAAAGAGCTGTATTGCCCAATGCCTCGGCAAATGACAGGTTCTCATTTGTAACTACCTCACCGGACATTTTATGTCCAATTAAAAGGTAACCCTTCACAAGTCCCTGATTGATCATAGGGGAAATCAGTTCAATACCGATTGATTTCATCATTTCAATATTAGTTTCAGTGAATTCCATTTCCTTAACAAATCGGATGCTATCAATATCGATGTCATCGAAAATTCCAGAATCAATTTCCTTTTCAAATCTGTTTAACAGTGGAAGATAACCGTAATTTTCATTCATCAGATAAACAGCAAATTTACTCACCATGAGCTGACCCATCAATCTATAAGAGAGCATCTTGGTAATCTGGTTCCGTGACAGCAGCATAGAGAAATCTCTGCTAATCTCAAATAGAGAGGAGAGCATCAGATTGCGTTGCTCTACTTTGTTCTTAGTCTCCAACAGAGTCAGGTGATTCTTGGCATTCTGAAGAGCATTAGCTGTAATAGATGATACTAGATTTGCATAGTGAACTTCGGTCTTTGTGAATTCTCCATTGACTAATCTTTTGCCTAAACAGATTAAAGCAATCATCTCATTTTGATAGACAATGGGGCTAAAATATCGAACACCATTTTCATAATAGTAATTATCATTGGGAGAACTATCCACTGCTCTGAACTCTTGAATCTTCATGAATTCAGCCTTATTAAACGAAAGTTTACCCTTGCAGATAATAGTTTTGAATTCATTTTTTTCTTCATCGGGAATAAGAACGCAACCACTAAAAACCTTAAGCTTTCCCATCAAACTTAATAATGCAGCATTCAAAATGAACGCTAAATCATGAGTCTCATTAAGTCTTGCGCTTAACTCAATCAAGGATTCAAGATTAATCGGGAGTACTGACTTAATGTTCATAGGATTTTATAATGGTAATAAAGCAACATAGCCTGAAGGTAAAGTGTAAGTGGCTTTTATTTCAGAAGTAGAAGGATCAGATGTTTTAAGTTGAAATGTAGTACCAGTTTGTTTCACGTAAATCATTTCTTCTCTTTTGAAATTATAAATTACAGATAGATAGTTCCCGTTGTCTATTCTTGAAATCTGATTACCTGTACGTGTTATATATCTTAACAAATACTGCTGTGTCCCGACAAAGCAGTAAATCTTGGCATTAGTAGCCATAGATTGAGGAATTTGCTCGATAGATTTTACTATTCCTATTCCAAGATCTATCTTTTCCAGAGGCTGCATTAGATTGTAATCAATAGTTTGAGCAACTGCATTCGACTTTGCAGTACTATCAAATTTGCCATTTCCAGCTGAGATTACGACAGCTTTCGCACCGTCGGCTGTAAAATCAACCAAACATGGATAAGGCTCTACATTTATACTCCCTATGACAGAATTATCATTGGTTGCCATGATAGTAACTGTATTGCTTGGTCCGTTAACAATAGCAATCCGGTTACCATAGCAGGCAATAGCTGTGGTAATCTTACCAATATTGACTGATCTGGATATTTTAAATACAGTTAAATCTAAAACATCAACTATTGAATCGTTTTTATAGATGATATAAGCTGTTGTGGCATTAGCAAAGCACATACTAATTGGCGATTTGTTGGTGCCTGAAAAATCTAATTCTCCATTAGTCTTGAATGACTTTGAGTTCAAAGAAACAATCTTTTTACCATCAGTAAAGATAAGAAATATAGCATTTGCATATTCTGCCATCTTTTCGGGAACAGAAGAGAGGGAAGAGCCATTATTTTCTAAATAGACATCCTGTGATAGAACTTTTCCAGATGGATATTCATATAAAGCAAGTACAGGTGTTGGATTTTTAATTGAAATCAGAACTTTCCAGCTGTCCTGAGTGTTTTCAACAATCTTTTCATTAGCACAAGATAATGTTGAGATTCCTAGCAAGATAATAAGCAATATTTTAAAGTATTTTTTCAAAGTTTTTCTACCAAAGATTTTACTATTGTTGTTAAATCAGGTTCAGCACTAATTGCGTTTGCAATGATTTCATCAATATTAACAGCCTTCAAATTTTCTGGATCACAGTCATCTGTTATTATTGATAATCCTAGAACTTCCATACCCATTTGCCTAGCCACAATACATTCAGGAACAGTACTCATACCCACAACGTCAGCACCTATGATCTTCATCATCCTGTATTCTGCTCTTGTTTCAAGGCTCGGACCCATCATAGCACAATAGACGCCTTTGTTAATATTAATATTTTTAGTTTTTGCTATTTTCTCAACCAAACTTATCAATCTAGCAGAATATGGTTCGCTCAAATCAACAAAACGAGGACCGAATGAATCATCATTAATGCCTGTCAGAGGATTTGCTCCTAAAAGATTAATATGATCTTCTATAATCATAATGCTCTTTTTGGGCATATTGGGATTCATAGATCCGCATGCATTAGAGATAATCAGAGTTTCGACTCCCATCTGATGCATCACCCTAATCGGGAAAGTCACTTCCTGGAGTGAATAACCTTCATAATGATGGAATCTGCCCTGCATAGCAACAACAATTTTACCACTCAATTTTCCAATAATAAATTGACCGGAGTGAAATTCTACGGTAGATATTGGGAAATTTGGAATTTCATCGTATGGTATAATTTCTATTGGTTCAATATGATGTGCTAAATCACCAAGACCAGTGCCAAGAATAATACCTATTGAGGGTTTCTGTTCTGTTCTGGCTGAAATGGCACCTAATGCTTCTTTAACTTTTCTTTGTAAATCTGACTGATTCATTATTTTATCTTAATCCTCATTATAAATTCTGTGTCCAAATATAGCTGTCCCAATTCTGAGCATTGTTGCCCCATCCTGCACTGCCCAATGATAATCCCCAGACATACCCATAGATAATTCCTTTAATTCCAGACTTGGAAATTTCACATTTAATCTCTCCAATGTAGATCTGAGCAAAGCAAATTCAGACCTGACCTTTATTTCATTCTCAGAAAATGATCCGATAGTCATAATCCCTTTTATTTTCAAATTTGGCAATACATTGGCTTTCTCTGCTAAATCAAAAACATCTTCAGGTGAACAACCGGATTTCTGAATCTCACCAGATGTGTTTACCTGAAGGAGGATATTAATATCTCTTTCATGTTTTTCGGCATAATTAGATATCTCTTGTGCAAGTTCAATCGTATCGACTGATTGAATAGTATCTATAAAGGGACAAATATACTTAATTTTATTTGATTGAAGATGACCGATGAAATGCCAAATAATCTTGTTTTGATAAAGAGAAAGTGCTTCGTTTTTATTCCTGATTTCCTGAGCATAATTTTCGCCAAATACTTTTATGCCAGCCTTCAAAGCTTTTTCCAGAAGTTCAGGGGGATGTGACTTAGAAACAGCAATAACTTGAATATCTGAAAGGTTCCTTCCAGCCTTCTTTGCAGCGGTTTCAATTCTATCCTGTATATAATCCCAATTCTGTTCGAGTTCGTGAACTTCTAAAAGTCTATTTTCCATATATACCCTTGAGTTACAACTTAATAAAATTTAAAATTCTAAAGAAATTATTACCTTCTAATTTTAGATAATAATTACCAACAGCAAAATCTTCAACGATAAACTTTTTAGTGATGGTACCGCTATCATCGGCTTCTATTGTGCCTTTTAACAACTCTGTACCGTCAAGATTTACAATCGAATAATTCAGATTATGAGATATACCCTTAATAAGCAGATTTATTATGTTTGTTACAGGATTTGGATAAAAATTAATTTCCTCAGCTGTATCTTCTTTTTCATGCAAAGAAGTAGTCAGATTTTTCAACTTTATTAAAGTCCTGACGGTAGGACCTTTGTTTACTAAAACTGAAATAAAATCTGGTAGAGAATCTGAATAAAATGTTTGCTCTTTATTTGTCATATTATATATAACACTTTTGGCTGCACCATTAACTGGATTGAAAGTTATCTCCACAGGAAGATTAGTATATACTCCATAATCACCGGGCTGAACCTGGGTAATTTTTATTTCTGCTTTGAATAATCCATTTACTTGGGATTGACTTTTGTAAATCTGCACATCAATAATAGGAAAACCCTTCTTATAGACCCATTGATCAAAGAACCAGCTAAGATTTTGTCCGGTGAATTCCTCCAAATATTTCTCTAATGAATCAGTGGTACTATTACGAAATGCGTAATAATCGAGGTAATTCATCATTGCAGAATAGAATTCATCGTCTCCAAGGTAATACCTAAGCATTGCTGTTACTACACATCCTTTATCGTATATTGTAAATGGATAGTTCGAAGATGGAGCATTATGTGGAAAATCATATAAAGGAAATGTACCTTCATTAGACATATCAGTCATTATATAATTATTAATAGCTTTCGTGATTCCAGTCAGATAGCTATTATACCCATTCACTTCCTCAAGCCATGTTGTTTCAGCAAATTTCGCAAAGCCTTCATTCAGCCAGGCATCGCGGAAATCATATGGAGTTACAGAATTACCAAACCAACCATGAGATAACTCGTGAGCCGCTGTAATATTAACTGTATCTTTTGATTTGAATAGTTTTCTAATTTCAAGCTCGGGCATGGTAATCATTGTTTGATGCTCCATTGCTCCACCGGTCATTGGAGTTAAAACATATCCTACTTTTTCGAATAAATACTTTCCAAATCTGTTCTGGAATGCAGTTACCATCTCTGGTACTTTTTGAAATGTATATTTTACAGCATTTGTATCACCAGGTCTGCAATAAACAACTATAGGATAGTAAAAACCGGTAAAATTCACAGCCTTAAATTTACCGCAAGCAAATGTCATTAAGTATGTCGCAGTCTGTATATCCGATTTCCAATGGTATACATCATAATCTTTACTATCTATTGTTGTTTTCTCTAGTTTAAGTAATCCGTTGGAAGCAACAACAAATCCATTATCAGTGATGAATCTAAAATCGAGAGTAGCCTTGTCTGACGGATGATCGTAGCAGGCAAGCCAATGTTCGGTTGCTGATACGTAGTTATTGCGAAGACCTACACCGATAGAATAAAGAATACTATCCTGAGAGAAAACTCCTCCAAAACTATCTCCATTAGCGGCTGTCATATTGCCATGATAATAAACACTAATAACTGCAGTATCCTGTGGTGAACCTGGCGGTGGCTCCATACTATAATGAAAAATTGGTGAAACCGGTGTTTCAATGGCAGATGTGGAAACCTTAAAACCATTATAAAAAAC
Organism: uncultured Hyphomicrobiales bacterium; assembly: GCA_964464375.1. Lineage (GTDB taxonomy): Bacteria > Bacteroidota > Ignavibacteria > Kapaibacteriales > UBA2268 > CAIOZA01. Next base: position 42,199 of record CAYXFU010000005.1, on the reverse strand, counting down.
GGAGTCAACTATTAAGCTTCTCAAATGAAAATAAAATAAGTTAACTTCAGGATTATCCTTCCAGAATACTTTTATTCTTGAGATTCCGGTCATTTCAGTTGATGGTGCTTTTCTCAAATCAATATCTGCAGAATAATTTATTACATCAAATGCCTGATTCAGATGCAAAGTTGGTGAAGATATATCAACTGACATTGGTAGAATAGTTTTATCGCCTATTTTAGCTGTTGATTCATTGAATAGACAATGAATAAGAACAAAAATAAATAAGTTAAAAATCAATTTCATTTACGATTCCAAATAAATTTAGCAAGTTTTTTTGAATTTTATGAATTATTTCCTTTAAATTACTAAAGATTTTATTAAATTGTTTGAAATATTTAATTCAATAATAAAATAGAATTAACATCGTATTAAGTTTCAATAATTTTAATCATTATAATAGCTTAAACCGAATAAGGAGGTACAAATGAACACCGAGTTGCCTGTAGAACCATCAGGAGCTATCGCTCCTGAAAACACATACTATTCCATCGACAAAGCACTTCTGAATCCACAAAAAGTATTACGACTTGATTTACATTTAAAAAAATTAACTGAAATTCCTGAACAAGTGTTTGAATTCTCAAACCTACTGGAATTGAATCTTCTCAATAATAAGCTTAGTTCTGTGCCAGCTCATATCTCAAAGCTCTCAAAACTTAGAAAGCTTGAACTTAGTGGTAACAACTTTACTGATTTTCCAGAGGAAATTACTGAACTTTCTGATCTCAAAGTCCTTGTATTGAGCTGGAATGAAATATCAGCTGTTCCTGATTCAATTGGTAAATTGGGTAATCTTGTAGATTTGAGTCTAAATCATAATAAACTTACTTCTTTGTCCGGTAGTATTGGGAAGTTGGTCAATCTCAAAATTCTTGTTCTCAATGACAATGAACTAACATCGTTGCCTGATTCAATAGGTAATCTTGCAAATCTTATTAAATTGAGAATTTCTAGCAATCATCTATCGGTACTCCCCACTAGTATTTGTAACCTAACAAGTTTAGAAAAACTCGAAGCACAAACAAATAATTTAAGTTTGATTCCTGAATCAATCGGTAAAATGAAAGGTCTCACCAAATTGAGATTATTCCAGAATATCCTAACCGAAATTCCGGATAGTATTGGTGAGTTAGTCAATCTTGAGAAATTTTTCATTCACGAAAATGAAATTTCTGTTATTCCTGATTCAATTGGCAATCTTACAAAGTTAGAGGAATTAGATCTCAGTTGTAATGAGCTAACCAATTTACCTGATTCTATAAGAAATCTAGGTCATTTAGACAGTTTAGAATTGGGTAAAAACAATTTCTCCCCGGAAGATGCCAAGAAGATAGCACAGCTTCTTCATCAAACAAGAATCAACTGGGAAGATTAATTTTAAATTATAATTAGGTGGATTATGGCAGAAAAATCAGATTTATTAACATCAGCTAAAATAGCAGAAGCAGTTGGTGTTTCAGTTGGAAAAGTTAAAAAAGCAATTGAATCATTGAATCTTGAACCTGACGCAAAGAAAGGTGTTTGTGCTTATTATGGACCGGCATCAGTAGAGAAAATCAAAAAAGCAATTATATAATCTTATTGTTCTTACTAATAGAAAAGCCGGGCAAAACCCGGCTTTTCTTGTTAAATAGAGATTAGACTTTTATCTTATAACATTCAGCTTTGTTTGTGTCTTAGTGTTTCCAGAGATGACCTCAATTATATAAATTCCGTGTGCTAATGAGCTAATATCTAATGAAACCATGGTGGAAGTCATAATACGGACTTCTGCACTTAAAAATTCTAAATTTACATCTTTACTTAATATTATATTCCCCATAACATCAACTACTCTTACAACTGCTTGAGTTGACGCATATACATACCCAGATATAATAATATTTGCTACATTTTGTGTAGGATTAGGATAAATGGTTAGATTTGAAACAACTTGTTCTTCTTCAACTCCGGCTACTTCAAGTTCTAAGACTACATCAACATTTGATGAGAAGCTCTTGGTATAATCATTTGTTAATGATTTTTCGAAAGTATTGAATCCAACTTTATCAACAAATAGTTTACAATTACCTTCAGATACTTCAGACATTGCGAAGTAACCTGCAGCATCAGTCAAAGCGAAATCGCTGACTTCACCCTGCTCATCAATTATATAGACCAAAGCATCTTCAACAGGAGATCCGTTTGATTGCGGAATATCTATATTTTTCTTTGCCATTCCGCTGGCGATGATATTTCCATCAATTCTGATCAAACCTTTAAAGCCTGTTCTCAGCTTGTGTTTGATTTCGTAGATCATAGCCGGCATATTGTCGCCAACAGTTATCTGCGTTGCTTCACGCCATTTTAAAGTGGCAAAATCAGATGATTTGTAATATCCTGGTAAGAATTTTCTGTCAACGGGTAATGAAAGTAAAACATAATTTCCATAAGGAAGATTTTGGAACATAAATGAACCATCATCCTTAGATTCTGTTATAAATTGACCTGCGTTAGTATTGTTGCTAGGATTTGCTTTGACAGGCAAAGCTAAAATACGTGACCTTACAGAAACTCCATTAGCATCTTTAACTGAGCCTGCAAAACTGTTTTTAATCAAATCTGCTTTACTTAATTTAAAATCAATTCCGGTTAATGGTTGATCGGGATAGATCAAATCTGCCTGGTTTGGATTGTCTACCTGATCGTACCATTGATCTTTATATGGTATATTAGCCATTGGTCTGCAATGAGCACGATAAGTCATATCGTCTGTCAGTTCAATTGAGTAATTTCCATTTGCATCAGTTTTTGTCTGGAATACCATACCAGTCTTCTGATTAATATTATTTTTCGGATCAACAGGATAGAACTCAACGACTGCGAATACAGGACTGTTGTCCAATATGGAAGTAACTGTACCGCTTACAGAGTTTGTTTTTGGAACTGGACGAGCTGTAACGGCAACATCAATTTCAACAACATCTTTACATTTTACATCAATTTTCTGTGCTTTATCAATTGAATTAGCATCCAGATAGTATTCATGCATAAACACGGGACTGTCAAACTCTAGAATGAAAGCACCTGTCGGAACATTAACTTCAAATTTTCCTTCTTTTATGTAACCAGGATAAGCTGGAATTTTATTAGATTTCTCGGTAAGTCTCCAAGCGATAACTTTGCCTTCTCTTGGAAGAGTTCCATCCTCGAGAACAATATTACCTTTGATAACTGCACAAAGATCTTCTTGTGGCTGATCCTGAACAATTTTGATAGCGAACTGCTGGTATGCCATTACTTTTGGATCACATTCGAGATATGCTTTAATGCCACCGGTTATCATTGTTGGAACATCTGAATAAATGTAAAGTTCACCCTTTACATTATCAAATTTAATATTGGGGGTATTTGATATTAACTCAAATTTAATAGGGCATTTTACATTAGAGCTTGCAACAATTTGATAAACATACATTTTACCAACAGGAATTGTTGGTAGAGGTTTTGATTCGAATCTTACATAGGGTCCGTTATTCACATCACCAACGTTAATCATGAATTTTTGAACAGGAAAATCAACAGCAATTTTGCATGTTGTTCCTACCTGGACAGCAACCGGGAATGAACCATTACTTGAGGGAGCCCATGTAATTAAACCATTTGTTTCATCTATTTGCATATCTTTAGGTCCATCGAGCAACCTATATACTAATGGGCATGAGGGATCAAGATTTGTTTTAGCTTTTATTTGATAAGAATATTTATCACCAATCTTGGAATATACATTTGGTTGTGAAACAATTTGTATAAATGGTTTGTTTGGATCTTTTGCAATCTGAACTGTAACAATATTAGAACCGTTGCTCTCTACTAAGTTATTCCCATCAATACCAATTGCCGTTACATAGAAACTAAAAGTACCGGTCTGTAGATATTGTCTGTAAGTAAATTGATTTGTGTTTGGGTCAAATTTAACTTTACCAAAAACCTGGAAGTCCTTTTTGTCCTGGGTTTGTTTAGTCGCTTGGTAAATATAAAAGGCATATGGTTGATCATTATTACTCTGGAAATACCAGGATAAATCAACATAAGAGCCCTGATTATCTTGACCTGTAGTTGCTGTCAGTCTTTGAGGAGCATCGAGATTGAATGCATTAGTAATGGCAAACTGCAATGTGAAAGCAAGAAAAATGAAGAAATAACGGTACATTTTATTCATGTCATCACCTGTTAAATATATGTAAATAGGTTTCTTAGCAAATATAAGCAATTAAAATTTAAATTTAAACTTTCCTGTTAAAAACAAAGAATCTTTAAGCATTTTTTCTTCTTCTAATTTAATAGTTACTTCTTTTGCAATCTTTTCAGTTTTTAAAGTGATAATCATTTTACCATTATTGTCATAGGTAGTATCAGGTCTGGTCACTGTAATATAATCAGTATAAGTAGAATCATGGTATTCCAGCCAGATTTTATTCTCGTAAACCTTGGATAATGTATAAGCCCAAAGTTCACCTTTTGATTTATTATAATTGAAAGTGACTTCTGCAGTATTTAAATCCTGCCCGAAATATACTGAAGTATCCTTAGAAGTATTTAATCCACGTTCGATATCAATAATGGCAAAATTATCCCCGATTTTTCTGCCGGTGAATGTGTAAGGGCTAGAAATATCCAACGAATCCAATCTGATGTCAATCCTTTTCACCGAAATTCTACTTTGTGTAGCATTAAAATTTTCATTATCGGTTAATTTAACTCTTAGCCAAATTCTTGCTGGATTAACTGTAGTGTCTATCTCAAATGTATTCTCACCTAAATTGAATGAGCATTGCACACCATTTTCCTCAAAACTCATCTCAGAAATATTTCCGGAAATTTTGTAATTTTCTCCGGGTATTAGCTTTTGATCTCGTGGAGTATTAACATCCATCGGCGAAGTACATGCTGATATAAACAAAGCAAGTGCTGCAAAAATAATATTTAACCTAATTAATATTTTCATCGTTTTTAACCTTAAAATTGTACAGAAAAACCATAAGTGATACCCATCTTCTGGGATGAGTACCATATACTCTGATTTTGATATGCCAGGAATGAGCCTTCCAATGCTAAGAAAGCATTCAAACCCCATGAATCAGAACCCCATGTGAGACCTGCCATCATTTTCCCTAAAGGTCCCAATTCGGAGCCACCAATAAATAATTGACCAAAAGGTTGGGCATCATATAAGAAATCTATTTTTGAATTTAATTTACCAATTGCTCCTACTCCTCCAAAAACAACATTAGGACGTTGTTCATAACGGAATTTCCTGCTACCCTCAGTATTAACAAAATTCTGAGAAAATGGTTCCTGCCCACCTTCTACACCAATATGGATATTGCTATATGGTGAAAGGAAATAAAAACCCAGAGATATATTTGTTAATCCAGAACCAGCTGGTGTAGATGCGTTAACAGATGGCATAGTGACTCCCGTCAATCCTCTCACAATAAACATATACTCTTTAGGGTGAATGTTCAGGGTGGCATACATTGGCTCATAAGATGAACTTGTCGGTCTGAAAGGTGTACTCAGCATTGAATTAGAGCGAATTGGAGAGATATTTTGATAATGAATGCTTGTACTTGATATCTTTTCATCAACAGGTTCAACAGTTGGTAATGCTTCTGCTTTAGAAACGGTTGATTCACTTGAAGTGATAGTCGGAACTTTTACATATTTAATAATAACCTTAGGTGCCGGAGCTTGATTATTTATCAAATTTTCTCCAAAGCCTGCGTTTGATTGAGAATTATTTGAAACAGTACTTTTCTGACTAACTGATTTCATCGATGCTATTTGATCGTTATAGTTACCAGAAACAATGTAGTAAGTTATTAATGAAGACATACCTGCGACTAGAATAGGGATCCATACAGACTTCAAAAAACCGTAAAATCCTCCGCCAGCTGTTCCTGCCGATAAAGCTGTACCTGCCATTGGCAGAGAAAATCCTGTACTTTGGAATACTGCTGCGGTTGCTGCAAATGGTGGGACGAAAGCCTCATCATCTCTATGAACCGTATTGCGTATTGATATTAAATCCTTCATCTCTCCCCGAAGATTCTCATTCGCGGCAAGTGCAGAAAATAATGGTACTTCCTGAACCTGAGCCAATTCTCCGTCAAGAAGAAGATGGAGCATTTCGGATGAATTATTCCCTGTTAAATTGTTCATTTTAATTTTATATTTAGTTTAACAATTTTCTATAAATATTTATTTAATTCAGATAAATAAGGAGATAATATTTCACGTACCTTCTGTTTAGCTCTGAATAATTTAATCTTAACCGCCGCCAAAGTAGTGTTTGTAACTTCTGCTATTTCTGTGTAAGTAAGTCCATCATATTCCCTAAGAATAAAAATATCTTTGTATTCTACAGGAAGTATGTCAATAGCCATTTTTATAAGTTTTAACAGCTCATCATTATCATTATTGTGATCATCAGGAACCATATAGTCTTCAAACGTTACCGGATATTTTTCATGTCTTTTAACGTTAACACATAAATTACGAGCAATTTTCAACAAATAAGCAGGGACGTTTGTCATTAATCTAGGCTTTTTAGAACTTTCTACGAATCTGACAAATGTATCCTGGAAAACATCTTGTGCATCATTCTTATTGCCGAGAAATCTTCTACAATACGCATAGATCCTTGGTGAATGTCTTAAATACAACTCGGCAAACGCCATCTCTGCCGTCTTCTTATCAGAATTCAGCAAATCAAACAATTCATTATCGTTATATTGGTCTAGATTATTCATCCTAAAGCAATAACACCATGAAAACAAAAAAGTTTCAAAAAATATGAAATTAATATTTAAAAATTTAGCCTTGTACCTTTAAACAATCCTTTTAATTTGCTTTTATATTCGTCAGTAAAGGCATTATTCTTGATGTTTAGCAATTTCAGAGTAGTTAATGCCTCTAATCCAGAAGGAAGAATAGAAAGTTTGTTGGATGTCAGTGATAGAGTTTTTAATTTATTTAATTGTGTTATAGATGTTGGCAATTCGGTTATTTGGTTTTGATCAAGTTTCAATACAGTTAAATTTTTAAGCATTGAAATATTATCTTGAATTTTTGTTAACTGATTGAATGATAAATCTAATTCTGTAAGATTAATTAAGCCAAAAACTACTTCAGGGATTTGATTTAAGTTGTTTTTACTTAAATTTAACTTTTGAAGTGTTAGGATTGATTTCAAATCAGCATTTATTTTTAAAATTGAATTAGCACTCAAGCCCAATTCTTTTAATTTCTTCATTTGTTCTATATCTTTGGGTATTTCAGTTAATTTATTTTCGTGAAGATATAGAATTTCAAGATTTTTAAGTCCAAAGATAGCTTTCGGTATAGCAGTAAGATTGTTCTTCTGAATTGATAATTTTCTTAAACCATCCATTTCAGAGATTTCATCTGGCAATATAGTAATTTGATTTTCATTTAGGCTAAATTCAATAAGTTTTTTTAATTTCCCGATTTCTTTGGGTAATTGGGTTAATTTATTATTCTGAATCACAAATGTCCTAAGATTGACTAAATTTACAATGCTGGCTGGTATTTGTTGAATACTGTTGGAAGCAAGATTGAGTTTCTGCAAACCAGATATTTTTGTGATTGATGCAGGTAAAGCAGATAATTTATTAAATTCCAATGATATATTCTGAAGGTTAACGAGATCCGAGAATTTCTCAGTAATTGTTTCTATTTTATTACGTTTCAGCACAATGTTCTTAAGATTTATCAAATGAGAAATATCATCAGGAATATTTGAAATATTATTATCTGATAAAATAAGTTCAGTCAGACTTAAAATCGTAAAAACTTCAGGTGGAATTCTATCCAGAGTGTTTTCTGATAAATCCAGAACTTTGAGTTTCTTCAGGTCTTTGATTTCGGAAGGAAAAGTTGTAATATTATTTCTTGAAAGAATCAGAACTTCCAGCTCAGACAATTTTAATATCTCTGCTGGAAACTTAGTTAATTTTTTATTTGTCAAATTCAATTTTTTTGTGTTTTCAGGAGATTTAACAGCACTCGAAAGAGAAGTATCCGCTTGGGATCTTAAGGGTTTGATTCTTTTTGAAACACTGTCTTTTAAGGATTGGATTTCTTTAATCACTGGTTTGATTATTTTGTCAACCGTTGGCTTAACTGCCGGATTTATTTTGGGTAGTTTCTGAGCGAAACTATTGGTTGAAATTGCTATGCTTACTATTACAAGAAAAAGAATATACTTCATGTCCCTACCAAATATTATTTATTATACTTAGACTAGATTATAAAAAAAATATTTTTATAATTTCATTCTATTTTCTTCTTCTCTTGTGCGAAAGGTTGAAAATTTTACTTCAGCATACTTGGCAAGTTTGACAAAAGGCAGTCCAATAATGAGATAAAGCAGCGCAACCAGCACGCCAGCTCCGAGAAAGTCGAAATATGTAGTTGCAAATTGGAAATATGCTTTGGTCAGATCATTCATTGTGATAACAGCTATCAGCGAAGAATCCTTTAGAAGTGAAATAAAATCATTAGTCATTGGTGGAATAACTAATCGAATACCCTGGGGTACAATAATATGTCTTAATGCTTGATTCCTGCTCATTCCAAGTGCTACAGCGGCTTCCATCTGTCCCCTTGGTACAGAGAATAACCCGGCTCTATAATTCTCGGCTTCATAAGCTGCATAATTAAGACCAAGTCCAATTACAGCCGCCAAGAAAGGAGACATACTGATGCCAACATTTGGCAATGCGTAATATATAAAGTACAATTGAACTAGTAAAGGAGTGCCTCTAATTAACTCAATATAGAGAACAGCAAGCTTCGAAAATGGCTTTGGAGCATACAATCGAGTTAAGGCAATAAACAGACCCCAGATTATTGCCACAATCATTGCGACAATAGAAACTCCAAGAGTATTTACAATACCCCAAATAAAAAGAGATCTAAATTCCCAGTAACGATTCAATTTATCTGCAAAGGTTTTTGCTTGACCTGTATTACTCATATAGTAATCATACTTTGTTGGCAGAATATTAGATGGTCCTTTATCGTTCAGATATACTGCCATTAAATAATGCCATAAATTCCATCGTTCAAGGATTTCTCTCAGCTTACCGGAAGTAGATATCTTATTTATTGCTGAATTTATTTTGTTTAAAAGTTGAGTATCATCTTTCCTGAGAACAATTCCATAAGATATTTCACCTATAGGTTGACCTACTAGTTTAAATCTAGGATCCGGTTTCCCATAATACAATGCAATTGGCGCATCGCATAGCACAGCATCCAGTCTTCCATTTGCCATATCTGTCAAAGCGGCAACCTCGCTGTCATAGGTTTTAATATCAACACCGGGAACCTGAAGAATTCTTTCAGCCAATGAACCTTTTAAAGCACCAGCCTTTTTACCAACCAAATCTGAAAGGCAGTTGATGTCTTCTCTATCTTTGTTGACTACAAGTTGTTCATAAGTCAAATAATAAGGAGCAGAAAAATTAACTTCCTGCTTTCTGTCGTCTGTAATTTCAATCCCATTAATGGCAACATCATAATTTTTATTTTGAAGACCCGGGATTAGACCATCCCACTGATTCTGAACAAATTCTGCTCTCATTCCCATAGTTTCAGCAAGGGCATTTGCTATATCAACTTCAAAGCCTATATTCAGAGTTGGGTTTCTAGGATCTGGAATGATATACGGAGCATTGCCTTCAGCGTCAGCCGCCCATCTTAAAATAGGCTTTTCCGCACTATTAACTAGGATGGTAGTGATGATTAGAATCAAACAATATGTAATTAAAGTCTTAATGTTTCTTATTAGTCTTTTAATATATTTATATACTTCAATGTTCTATCGTCTTTAGGATTTTTGAATATTACATCAGGAGTTGACATTTCTATAATATGTCCTTCTTCCATATAAATTACTCTGTCCGAAGCATTTTGAGCAAAACCCAGAGCATGAGTAACTACAACCTGCGTCATTCCTTCGTCATGGAGATTTTTCATAACTTCGAGAACTTCGCCTACCAGCTCTGGATCCAATGCAGATGTAGGTTCATCATAAAGCATTACCTGTGGAGACATAGATAAAGCTCTAGCTATAGCTACTCTTTGTGCCTGCCCTCCTGACAGCTGTGAAGGATAGCGTTCTGTGAATTGCTCAAGACCAACCTTTTTGAGTAGTTCTTTTGCTTTTTGATGAACATCATTTTTATTTTCGTTTTTTACAATTATTGGTGCTAATGATACATTTTCGAGAACAGTAAGATGAGGGAATAAATTCAGACTCTGGAATAGCATTCCGACTCGCGTTCTAAGTGTATGAGCTTTGATTCTGAAATCATCATCGAGTTGTTTCTCTTTTTCGAAGCCTGTGAAAGGTAGTGCCATTTTGGAAAGCACTTTTTTTGACTTAGATTTATCAGCTTCCTGAGATTTACCTGATAATGTTCGGTTTAAAGCAATCCCGGCGATGAAAATGCCACCTTCATCGAATAGCTCAAGACAATTCAAACATCTGAGTAATGTAGTTTTGCCACAACCGGAACGACCAATTACAGAAATCAACTCACCTTTACGCACCTGGAAACTAACACCTTTGATAATATGATGTTCTCCAAAATACTTTTGTAAGCCTTGCACATCGATCATTATTTCTGAACTATTTATCATCAGGAGAATTAAATATTAACAGAGAGTTTGAAAATAATAAAAACAGAAAGTATAATTTATTAATTTTTGATTAATAATAAAAAATAAAAAAAGCCATACCCCGAAAAGTATGGCTTTAAAGTAGATTTTTATTAAGAATTAGAAATTCTTTGTTCCGTCAGGCTGATATACAAATTCGAATGTAAAGAATCTCGAAAGACTTGTCTGATCTGGTGTTGCAGGATTATCTTTATAATAGCTGGAAATTCTCATTTTGACATATTTGCCATCGGCTGTTTTCATTACGATAACAACTCCTGGTACAGGTGAAATAATATGTGTATCCGGATTATAATTATACCATTTTGTTGCCGGATCGATACTACCTAATCTGTAGCCGGTCTCAGGAGCAATTTTCAGTGTAGCAAAATCAGTTCCCGGTAAAAGCTGGATTCCTGCAAGACCAGGTCCATTAGGGGCACTATTTACGATGATACTTGTTGATTTGAATCCAATATCCCATTTTGTGGTAGCTGAATCAGAAACAGGAACAACTGCATTATTCTTGAAACTGAACAATTTGAATGTCTGACCACTGGTGTCTGCACTAAAGTTTGTAACTTTAACTGAATTGAGATTAGTATTATTGTTGTTATCGGTTGTAGTTTCTTTGCAACTGATAAGCAACAGGGTTGATGCAAGGCAAATTGTTGCTAATACTTTAAACATAAATCCTCCTAAAATAAAAAAGGTTAATCAAATATATAATTAAATAACAAGCTTACGTAACCGGTTCTTCCGGAAGTAATCAATCTTGTGCCATGTGTTTTATAATCGGCAAGATTGTCAATTCCTGCCTGTATTGAAAAAGATTTATAAATCTTTTTTGTTGCTGAAATGTACCACATCGAATATCCCGGTGAATATTCCTTAGGATTATCAACATCAAGTATGGTATTTCCATTTGCATCAGCAAATCCATATTGTGATTTAAAAACACCTCTTAATGTTAAATATAAATCCAGATCTTTGTTATCCCAAGTAAGTCTAACTGCACCACTGTGCCTTGATCTATTCATCAGACCTCCATACTCGTCGGGTCTGACTTTTCTATCGTTGTCACCGTCTCGTTTCCAATACTTTGTTTGATTCGGATCGTTCAGTGTTTTCTCAACTTCATCATCTGCACTATAAAGAAGTTGATAATTTAACTCGACATTGATTTCAGTAATTGGATAAAATCTAACCCTGGTTTCAATGCCCTGAGTATGAATTTTTCTAACGTTAAAATATGTATAAAGCAAGCGTCCATTTGTCTTAACGGCAACAGGAAGAAATTCAATTAAATCATTAATGTTATTTCTGAAAAGGTTAATTCTAAAATCAATGATATCATTTAAGGTATAATCTCCGCCAATATCCATAGCCCATGACCTTTCGGGCAATAAATCATTGACTTGTGTAACATTGATTAAAGTATCCGCTATTTGCCCGCTCGCTCCAAGCTTACCAAAATCAGCGATAAAGTTCTTTATTCCAAGAACAGTATAACCTTCGGATGCAAGTGACCAGTTGAGATAAAGTTCCTCAAAAGAAGGAGCTTTGAAGCCAGATCCTACGGAAGCCCGTAATGTTAAACCGGGTAGTGATTTCCATGAAACGGCAAGCTTAGGACTTAAGTTGTCTGCATAAGCACTGTGAGCATCGTACCTCAGACTGCCTATTAAATTAATCTGATCATTTATTTGCCAGTCATCCTGCAAATAACCATAGATTAATCTAATTGATTGATTTGAATCCGCAATCCGGTCACTTTCAGCACTTTCAATTTGTACACCAAAACCTCCAATTATCTGATTTGTTCCTAGTAGCGAAGTCGATTGAACTTCTCCTTTAAAAGTGCTCTGCTGGAAAAGATATTTTTCAAATAAGGAACCGGTTGTTTTGTACTTATCAAAAGTTTCAGTTTTGAATTTTGTATAGAATAATCTGCCTTCGAGACCATATCTGTTAGATATTTTGTGATTAATATCTAATCCAAGAGAATATTCACTATTATTTACTTTATCATCAATCAATGATGAGTCCTTTTTAATTCCATTTTCAATAATATACGACCAAAAATCATTTTTGATTTCTTCATTTTTTAATCTACCACCTAGCCTGGTTGTAGCAATATGAGTGATATCATAAAAAATATCAGAACTAATAGAAAGATTTTGATTGTCGGGTACTGTTTTTGAAACTACACCAGGTAAAACAGAAAATCCCTGAGTTCTATAACTGTCAATAAAAAGATTAATACCTAATGTTTTATCCTTTGTTGCAGCTGAAACATCACCTGCAATATCATAAGTACTGTGCGATCCATATCTTCCTGCGGCGTTGAGCGTCAATGGTTTTGTAGGTTTTTCGGTTATTAGGTTAACAACACCGGCAAGAGCAGAACTTCCGTATAGCGATGATGAAGGACCCCTAACAACTTCGACTCTGCTGAGATTGGCGACGGAAAATCTGGATATATCAAGGTTACCACCGGTTCTGCCAGTCAGAGGTTCACCGTTAATCAATATCAATGTATAATCAGCATCCAAGCCCTGAACCTGCATACCGCGGAATTTATCTTCAGTCATGGGGATTCCCATTTCCTGATTGATAACTTCATTAAGTCTGAGATAACCCTGATTCTTGATCTCACTTTTTGAAACAACTTCAGTAGGAATTGGCAAATCTTCGATATGCTTATAGGAACGAGTTCCTGTTATAACCACATCATCTGTAATTACATCTGATTCATTTAAAACGAACAGCAAATTCTCAATTGACTTTGATAGGTCTAAAAGCGTGTCTAAATTCGAATAACCAATTCTAGCCAAACCAAGCTTAAAGCTACCTGGTTTAATTTGAGTAATATGAAACGTACCATTGGTGGCAGAAAATGTTTGCTTTTTCTGGTCTGAGATGTAAATTCTCACCGAAGGAATTGGATCGCCGGCTTTGTTTGTAATTTTCCCTGATAATGTAATTTTCTTTTCTTCTGATTTAAGAACCGAAAAATTGATAATAATTATTAAAATTACAAAAGAATTTATTAGTTTTGATATTGATCTTAATAACATCTGCGTTTATAAAAGTGACAAATAAAAGTTAGTCTAAACAAATACTAAATCTAGTATGAATTCAATAAAAAATTTACCATTAAAATCGGTTACAAAAATACAAATTTTTATATTGACAAACAATTAATTATAAATTATTTTTAGGGTTTGTCAGATTTAATTTAAATTCGCATAAGTACCAATAATATCAATAAATAACTATGAAACGTTTTTATCAAACATTTTCAATTCTGGTCATATTTTTACTTGTTTTTACTTTCTGTTCTTCAGTAAAAACCCGTACAGTAAACCTAACGAAACCACTTGACGAACAGTCTAAGACTGAAAAGTCTGAAATAAAGAAAGAGCAGGAACTTAAAAGAATGAAGTCAAAATACCATAATCGTTATGATGATACGACTGTGGTTTTTATTACTTCTGAAAAAAAACATGACTCTGAAGTTCCGGATAATTTCAATCAAGCTTTACAATTTTTTGATGATGGGAACTACAGAGAAGCAGAAAAAATCTTTAGTGAAATAATACAGACAATTGAAAAACCAAATCTAAAATATTATAATATTCAATTCTATCTGGCTGAATGTCTGATTCAGTTTGGCGAGAACAACAAGGCTGAAGAATTATTAAAACAATTGACTGAGAAATCAACTACAGACCACCTGGTATTAGAGAAGTCAATAGTAAGATTAGGTCAATTATACTGCATTATGGATAAAAAAGATCTAGCTACAGGATACTTCCAAAGGCTAAAAAGAGAATTTCCAGAATCTGATTATCTTAAGTTTGCTGACTGTAATGTCATCAAATAATCCTTTGAACTGATTATCATAATTATCGCAATCGATCTAAGCAATTCCGTAAAAGTTTTCAGAACCATAACGTTTGCTGAATTCCGACATAATATGTTCACTTTCTAAGGAAGTCAACGAAGAGGGATTTAGAGCTATGTCGAATGCAATCTTCCTAGCCTGAGTTATTATTTCGCCATCGGTAATCAGATCAATATATTTAAAATCGGGTAGACCTGATTGTCTGGTTCCCAGCAAATCACCCGGTCCTCTTAATTTGAGATCTACCTCAGCGATATCAAAACCATCAGTAGTTCTTTCCATTGTTTTCAGTCTTACCACTGCCGGTCTCTTTTCATCCTCTTTTAAAGGTTTACCTTTGATTTCGTGCGTCAACTTGTCGTTCGTAACCAGAATGCAGTAGGATTGAGTTGTGCCTCTACCAACTCTGCCTCTTAACTGATGAAGCTGGGACAAGCCAAATCTCTCGGAATTCTCAATAATCATAACAGATGCATTGGGTACATCTATTCCTACCTCAATTACAGTAGTGGCAATTAGAATTTGATATTCTTTTTCAAGGAATGCCTTCATAACAGCTTCCTTTTCCTTCCATTTCAATTGCCCATGAAGAAGTCCGCATTTGAATCCCTGAAAAACTTCATTTGAAAGCATTTCAAAATGTTCGATTGCTGACTTCAGTAGCATTTTTTCAGATTTTTCAACTAATGGATATACAATATAAGCTTGCTCTCCTTCTTCAATTTTCTTCTTTACAAAATCAAATACCTGAATCAATTGACTGTCAGATGCTATTTTTGTAATTATTTGCTTCCTGTTTTTGGGCATCTCACGTATAATAGAAACATCTAGTTCGCCATAAATTGTCAATGAAAGAGTTCTGGGTATAGGAGTTGCGGACATGACCAATACATGTGGAACTATGTTTACACCTAATGATTCACTACTATTTGCTATCAGATCTGAGCGTTGTATAACCCCAAACTTGTGCTGTTCATCGATGATAACATAACCTAATTTATGATATTTTATCTTTGTTGCAAATAGTGCATGAGTACCAATAATAATTTTGGCTTCTCCAGATTCAATCTTTAGAAGGCTTTCTTTTCGGATAGAGCTTTTTTGCCCTCCGGTTAATGTGGTAACTGTAATATCTAATCCTTCTACAAGTTTAGATATTGTGTGAAAGTGCTGTTCTGCAAGTACTTCAGTTGGAGCCATTATAGCTACTTGATAACCATGTTCAACGATTGAGAGCATGGTCAAGATAGCAACGATTGTTTTCCCGGATCCAACATCTCCTTGCAAAAGTCTGTTCATTGGTTTTCCAGATTCAAAATCATTTACTATCTCACGGATAACCTTTTTCTGATCACCTGTCAAATCAAAATCAAGTTTTTCCAAAAGTGTCCGAGCCAACAGGCTTTTGGGAGGTATCTGCAAACCCTTTTTCTCGTCAAGAACAACTTTATTTTTCAAAGCAAGATTTAATTCATAAAAGAAAATCTCATCAAATTTAAGTCTATGTTTAGACAATTCAACATCTTCAATTTTTTTTGGAAAATGCAGATTTTTAATTGAATCACTAAGTTCCCTTAAATAATGCTTTTCTCGAAATTCTTGACTAAAGTAATCCTTTATTGTGTCCAAATGTGTTTCAATAACAGATTGCAGAATTTTTCTTAGAATTCTGGTAGTGATGTGGGCTTTAACTAATTTCTCGTTGAGCTTATAAATCGGCAGAATTGCTCCGGCATTATAATCAGTTTGATCTTCAAAATCAAATTTCTGGATATCCGGATGATCGAATGATATTTTGCCAAAACTATCCATTTGTGGTTTACCATTTAAGATGATGGTGGATCCTTCAGGATATAGCTTCTTATAGAATTCGGTAAAAGACCAAAATCTAATATAAGCCTTGCTTCCACTGCCGTCAGACAATTCCAGCAAAAGCAATTTCTTATTAAATCTGAGGACATGTTCCTTATGCGATACAACTTGAGCGATGATTGTATATTCTTGTTGATATGATAAATTCGGCACAGAGGACTCATCGAAAGCCTGCATTTGCTTACGTAAGGTTATGTTCAATGACGCTAAAGTTGGGACTAATAAACGTGTGACATAAGTTCTGGGAAGATAAAAAAGCATATCAACAGGGGTCTGTATTCCTTCTTTAGCCAGTGCCTGAGCTCTCTGAGGACCAATCCCTTTAATGTATTGTAATGGTAAAGTGTCTTTTTTGCTCTCTGGCATCAATTTCTCATAAATTTTATTTTTATTGATTTCGTCATCAAGAATGCAATTTAATCATATTTCTGATGAATTAGTAAGACTTCTGATTTCAATTTTATTTTATTATAAGAAAATTATGTGTGGACGTTTCTCGCTATCAGTTAAAACGGATCAGTTAGAAAAACTGTTACCTGGAAAGCAAATCAAGATCCTAGTGATATTGACAAGCCGTTATAACATTGCTCCCACTCAGTATATCTCGGCATTAACCAATGACAATACTGATGAATTGAGCAGACTTAAGTGGGGTTTGATTCCTTCCTGGGCTAAGGACGATACTTTAGCCTCAAAAATGATTAACGCCAGAGCAGAAACAATATTCGAAAAACCATCATTCAAGAACTTAATCGTTCGCAGAAGATGTCTGATCCCAGCCTCAGGATATTATGAATGGAAAATTGATCCAAATAGTAAGGGAAAGATTCCATATTATATAAAAAATTCAAAAGATGAAATGTTCACTTTCGCCGCTCTTTGGGATTCATGGAATAATAAAGAAAATCAGATAATCAATTCTGCAACTATTATCACCTGCGAGCCTAATGAAAAACTTGCGATTATTCACAACAGAATGCCTGTGATAATCGATCCTGATGATAGAATTAATTGGCTGGGAAAGAATTTGACAAAAGAAGCAATAGAAAAACTACTAATACCGGCAAATTCATCCATTTTTGATTTTTATCAGGTCGATGAAAGGGTTAATTTTCCTGCTTTTGATTCAGAAGAATGTATATTACCAAAAAATATTTGAAAATAAATTGATTTTACTCAAAAACTACGTATTAACACGTATTTCTTTTGCTAATTATTATCGTTAATTTTGTTTCGTAATAAAAAAGTAAAACAGGAAATTGAAATGAAATCTAGTAAAAGTTTAATAACAAATCTGATAGCAGCGTTTTTTTTGCTAACTCTGAGTTGTTATTCTAAGATTGATTCGGCTAATTCAATTCAAAATTCTTTACAAAAGGATTTTATTAAAGAAAATATTGGTACAGAAATCAACACCATGTTCAACGAGACATTCCCAGTAATATCTGCTGATGGGAAATCATTTTATTTTTCAAGAGGTAAAGACCCAAGGAACATCGGGTATAAAAACAACAAAGAAAATTATGACATTTGGGTGTCAGAACTACAGAAAAATGGAAAATGGTCATTCCCAAAAAATATTGGATTTCCATTAAACAATGGCGGAAATAATTACGTTTGTTCTATTTCTCCCGACGGAAATTCATTATTGGTAGGCGGTGAATATACCGGAGATTCTACACTAGATCAGAATTGTTCCTTAACATACAGAACCGCAACCGGATGGAGTAACCCCGAAAAGATTAATATTCAGAACTTTTATAATCTCAATAAATATGTTAGCTTTTTCTTAAGTAGTGACTGGAAAACTCTTCTACTGTCTATTGAACGCGATGATTCGCAAGGGAACAAGGATCTTTATGTTTGCTTTAAGCTTGACGAAAACGAATGGTCGGAACCAATCAATTTGGGCATTACAATAAACACCGAATTTAATGAGGCAACACCTTTTTTGTCTGCTGACTTAACAACACTTTATTTCAGTTCAAATGGTCATGAGACTTATGGTGACATGGATATTTTTTACTCGAAGCGACTTGATGATTCCTGGACGAATTGGTCAAAGCCGGTAAATATAGGCAAACCCTACAATACCACTGGTACTGAAGGAGGTTATTATCTTACTTCACGTGGCGATAAAGCATATTTTGTTTCTTCTACTGATACAGAAGGCGGAACTGACATATTCCAGATTAAAATGAAAGTTGAACTCAAGCCAGATCCATTCCTGGTTGTTAAAGGAAAACTAATAAACCCGATAACCAAAGAACCACTTTCGGGATATGTATATTATAAACAGGCAGAAGAAGGTAAAATGTCAGGAAGTACCAGATCAAATCCTTTGACAGGTGATTTCGCAATTACACTTCCAATAGATAAGCAGTACAGGGTAGTTGCAATTTCCGACAGCTTTATATCTGCACCAATTTTGATTGACGCAGCAAGGTATGACACAATCACAACCGTCAATATTAATATCCCAATGAGAAATTTGTCTGAATTTGCAAGAAAGAGAATAGTCCCAGAGAATCTGGATCTTATTTCCAACGAAATTCTACAGAAAATCATATTTAATACAAAAACAATCTATTTTGGCTTCAATGAAGTGCCAATTACGGGTGAATTTTTTCCTGAATTGGATTATATTGCTGACATCATGCTTAAATATTCATGTTTTAACATTTCAATTATTGGACATACAGACAGGTTGGGCACATCGAAATATAATAAGGAATTATCAGAACATCGTGCAAATGAAGTTAATAATTACATTTTATCAAGAAATGTCGCAAATAAAAGACTAAGTCATTATGGAAGAGGTTATAATCAACCAGTAAAACCAAATGATACTGACGTAAATAGAGCTATGAATCGTAGAGTTGAATTTATTATGAGCAGAACATTGGAACAAAATTTTGTATTCGATCAAAAAATGAAATAAATTTTGTATTTTTGTAATTGTGATTATTTGATTTCTTGTTCTTTTATTAATGATGGATAATTTTTCACTTATTTTCCCACTCTCAAAAAACAAAGAGATAAAAGGCAATCGCAGACTTGCCCGGGAAAAAGCCCTTCAGGTGATTACCACCTATCTTATTTCGGATGAGTCACTCATCCGTTCATTTGACCATATATTTTATCGTGATTTCAATTTTGGTGATGGTGATGAGCATTATGAAAAAATCCTTACTCAAGCCGAAGTTGTCGAAGTAGAATCTGATACGGCTATAATTTGGGAAAGTGAAGAAATAGACTTTGCTTTCAGCCTGGTAGAAAAAACATTAGAAACACGTGATATTGTTGATGAGTATATTACTGCAGTAGCTGAAAACTGGGAATTAGATCGAATAGCGTCTCTCGACAGAATATTAATCGAAATGGCTGTGGTGGAATTAATCTATTTCCCTGAAATTCCAACTAAAGTTAGCATTAATGAATCTATTGAGATAGCAAAAAGGTATTCGACTGATAAGAGTGGAAATTTCATAAATGGTGTTCTCGACAAAATCCTCGGAAAGCTTGAATCCGAATCTAAGATTAATAAGACAGGCAGAGGCCTACAAAATAAATAGGTTAATCTTTATCTAGTTCTTACTTTAATTCTTTTCGCCCTCGGAACAGTTGTGTGTTGATACCATATCTTCTTACTTTATTATGCAACGTTTCTCTGCTAATACCTAACAATGCTGCTGATTTACTAACATTGCCATCGCATTTTTCCAATGTAGATTCTATTTTCTTTTTATCAACTTCAGCTAAATCTTCTTTCAGAGTTCTACTCGAATCAATATGAATATTGGAATTCTCATCGCTTAGACCAGCAAAGGAATTGCTAATCATTATCTTGCTTATATCCGAAACTTCAATTGAATCATTTTCAGTTGTCTGCAACACAACTTTTATTACACTAGCCAATTCACGTACATTCCCGGACCATTCTTTCTCCTGCAAAAATTCAATTGCAGAGGAAGAAATCATTTTAGATTGATTATATTCATAATTATGCTTCAGAAGATAATGTTCGATTATTTCAGGAACATCTTCGATTCTGTCTCTTAATGGTGGAACACTGATTTCACATTCGCGAAGTCTGTGGTAAAGTTGTTCTCTGAACTTTGCTTCTTTCATTGCAAAGACCAAGTCCTTGTCTGTGGCGGAAACAAATCTCACATCCAATTCTTCTGTTTCCACTGAACCAACTTTTCTTATTAATTTCTCCTCGATTGGAATGAACAAACTTGATTGAAGATCCATTGATAAATCTCCTATTTCATCTAGAAATAGAGTTCCCTTATGTGCCTGCTGGAATAGTCCCTTCTTAGTGTCAGTAGCTCCTGAGAATGAACCTTTGTTATGCCCGAACAGCTCGCTTTGAAACAATTCCCTGGGGATGTTAGGAATGTCAACAGTAACAATCGGATATTTAGAACGCCTGCTAACTGAATGTAGTG
The DNA here is from genome assembly GCA_964464375.1 of uncultured Hyphomicrobiales bacterium. Taxonomy (GTDB): domain Bacteria; phylum Bacteroidota; class Ignavibacteria; order Kapaibacteriales; family UBA2268; genus CAIOZA01. The sequence continues at coordinate 21,187 of CAYXFU010000005.1, read as the reverse complement.
CCCTCGCTACTAATTTCTTGCCTGTGCCGGTTTCGCCAGAGATCAATACATTAAGGTCGGTTCTGCCAAACCTGATAATACTATCGCCTAATTCAATTATGTACTTCGATTTTCCGATTATTCCATTCATCTCAAGAAATTTCTGAATTTCTCGTGCTTCACCTTTGTAATTATGGCGTTCCATAGCACTAGCGAGTACTTCCTTTAATCTTTCCTTTGTAAGAATACTCTTTTCGATGAAATTCATAGCACCTAGCTTTGTTGCCTTCACAGCTGTATCGATGGTTCCTTTGCCGGAGATCATAATAACTGGGATTGATGGATAATGTTTTCTGCTTTGCTCCAGAACATCTATGCCATTTAGTTTAGCTTCGGGAGCAAATTCAATATCCAGCAATAATACTCCGACTTTCTTTTGATTTTTTTCCAGATAGATGAGTGCTTCTTCAGGATCCTGAATTGTATTAGTCTCATATCCAAAGGATTGTACAATATCTGCAATTGTTGAACAAAAATCAAAATTATCGTCAGCGATTAATACTATCATAATTTTTACCGTTTAAATTTCTTAATTTATAATTTTTATATAACTTTCTAAATTAACGTATAATTGATTCAATATTTTAGAATTCTCACTATTAAAATTTGGATTCCATCTGGTTCTAATAAATAAATCAGTCTCAGGATTTACTATTGTCAGGAACCTAACTGTATCACCAGGATCCATGCAAGCTTGTACTTTAAGCATTGCTCTATTTATTTCTCCAAAAAGCTTACAAGATAGAGAATCATTTAGATGACCTAACCTCTTAACTGAACTATCAGCATTCATTAATGTTATTAATCCGTTTGACTGCATGCTGTGGGTTAAAAATATTTTGTCCTTTACAATAACTCCCCAATTAATATTAATTTCTTTCATTTTATCTTTGAAGCAATAGTAAGGTTTTATTCCGCCACAAGATTCAAACATTAGCAATAATACGAATAAGATAAAAAAGTTACCAAATTTAATATAATTATTTCTTTGCATAGCTTAATTGACCTTGGATAAAAAATACTCAAATCTCTTCAAACATACTTCTTTACCCAATACTTCCATTGTTTCGAACATACCTGCACCCTGAGATCTTCCTGTAATAATCAATCGGATGGGATGAATAATCTCTTTAAGTTTAATTCCTTTTGATTCAACAAATTTCATAACCTCATCGTGTACTGTTAAATGGTCAAAATTATTCAAATTTACCAAATCTGTCTTAAGTTCTGCTAACAACTCTCCGGTATTTTCTTTCCAATACTTTAATTTATATTCTTCATCAAATTGATCAGGATCTTTGAACATATAAGAGGCTATAGATGGAATTTCATGAATAAATGTAACTCTTTCTCTAAAAAGTAACATAACTTTTTCCAAATATTCCCGGCTAAAATTTGATGCTTCAATATTATTGTTAATAAGAATTTCATTTAATTGACCTGCAAGAATATCTACCGATTCAATATTCCTGAGATAATGAGCATTCATCCAGTCAAGTTTAACTAAATCAAATACTGCTCCACTCTTATTAACTTTTTCAAGATTGAATGATTGAATCAATTCATCAATAGTATAAATTTCTTTATCAGCTGATGGATTCCAACCCAATAGAGCAATAAAGTTTATAAAAGCATCCCTGAAATAGCCCTTGGCTCTGTAGTCTTCAACTGCAACATCTCCTTGTCTCTTGCTCAATTTAGATTTATCCTTATTCAGCAATAGAGGCAGGTGAGCAAATTGTGGAATTTCCCAACCAAAACAGTTATATAAAATAACGTGTTTAGGCGTTGATGGAAGCCATTCTTCGCCTCTGATTACGTGTGTAATTTCCATCAGATGATCATCAACAACATTAGCCAGGTGATACGTAGGAAATCCATCGGATTTGAGCAAGACCTGGTCATCAATTTCTTTTCCATGAACAGCTACTTTACCACGGATTATATCATTAAATTCAATCAATTCATCTGGAATTTTCAAGCGAATCACAAATTGCTTATCCTGGCTAAGAAATTCTTTTGTTTTGTCCTCACCTAAAGTAAGCTGATTGCTCATATTCATTCTGTCATATTTTGAATCGGCATTGCTTTCTTGAAGTCTCTTACGCATATTGTCGATTTCTTCAGGTGTATCGAAAGCATAATATGCTTTACCTGATTCAATTAATAAGTCAGCATATTTCTTGTAAATTTCGAGTCTCTCTGATTGTATGTATGGACCATGTGCACCATCTTTAACCGGACCTTCGTCGAAATTGATTCCGGCCCATTCCAATGAATCAATAAGGTTGTCCATAGCATTTTCAACAAGTCTGCTTCTATCGGTATCTTCAATTCTTAGAATCAAAGTTCCATTAAACTTTTTTGCAAAAAGATAATTGTACAGAGCCGTTCTTAGTCCTCCTACATGGAGATAACCGGTTGGCGATGGAGCAAATCTAACTCTAACAGACATAAACCTTATTCTACCATTTATTTATAACTATGCAAATTACAAAAAAAAGAGTGTAGAAAAAAAAATGGTTGTAGTATTTTGTAAAATAGTACAACCATAAAAAAATTAAAAAAAATACTAGATTTCCTTTTGCTTTCTGGGTTTTCTTTCTTTCTTTGCTTCGCTAGGGAGAGAAAAAAATCCGCAAGGAATATTCGTGTTGTTTTTATTCTTGGTAACAAGAAAATCAGCTAATGTTTCAACAAGCCATCTGAAAACGTTTGGTGGCATGTGAGCATGATCTATCTTGGGTGGAGCATTAATAAAATCAATTGGATAAGGTGTTTTTCCCTTTAGAACAAAATCAACAGCATTAAAATCAAGCCCAACTGATTGTGTGAATTTTAAACTTACATCTTCGATAGTCTTTCTAATTTTCAAAGGTATTCCATGTTCTCCATTGTAAAAACGCATGTGAACGGGCTTTCTGGAATCATAATAGACAGTATACACCTTACTGCCTATTACAAAGCATCTGAAGGTTTCATCAAAATCTACGGATTCCTGCATTATCATTACTCTTGAACCTGAGCAATCATATACATTATGAAACTCCTCAGGATTATAAACAATAAATGAATTATTCATACTTATCCCGGAATTTGGTTTGATTACAGCCGGGAAACCAATATAATCAAAGATTTCCTCCCAGACTATTGGGAAAATCATGTTTCGGAAGTGCTCAGAATGAGTTCCATGTGGTCTTTCCTTAGTCGGGAGAATTGCGGTCTTTAATGTTTCAATTCCAAGCTTTTCTGCTAATTTAACTAAAAGAAAATTATCATTTGCTGAACAAAGAAATGGATTATTAATAACAGTTACGCCGGATAGACATCCATGTTTCAGATATGAATTATAGAAGGGAATTTCAGATGAAACCAAATCAAGAATTATGTCATATTCGCTGACATCATTTATTCTGACAATACCTAGTTTAATGAACTCTGCAGAAGCTTTGTTCACCATTTTTTCATTAATGTAATCTAGTATAGCAGTTGGGAATACGTCATCCGATCCAATAAGAATACCAATCTTTTTCATGTTGCACCTTTTAGAAAAGAGTTCATTTATAATTATTTTTAACTTATCGTTTAGAAGTCAAAATTAGATTATCGACAGGTATTGCATTAATGATTAGATAAAAATTCTTTCACTTTGACTAATTTGAGCTCATTTCCATCGAATTGACCAAAAACTGGCTCAGGTTTTATCCAATCTCCAAGATTGACGTATATTCCATCTTCGTATTGTTTATAATTTATTTTGTGACGGTGACCCATTATAACATAATCGAATCCACGTTTAATCATATCTTCAGCAAAATCCTCCAAACCTTCCTTCTTGCTGAAATCTTTGGAATCAGTGTAGGATCTGCTTGACTTTGAAGAGGATGATGCAAGATTAATTCCGAAATCAGGATGTATGAGCCTAAAGAAACTGTTTGATAGAGGATGTCTTAGAATTTTTTTCATCAAACGGTATCCTGCATCATTGTATGCTTTACCGTCACCGTGCGATAGATAAAACTTCTTTCCATCGATAATGGTTTCCAAATCTTCCTTGTAAACATGAATATCTAATTCTTTCTCGAAAAAGTCAAAATGACCGAAATCGTGATTGCCCATAAGATAAATGATATCAATCCCGAATTTATTAATTTCAGCTAATTTTGCTAAAACTCTATAGTAATATTTCGGTATCACAGATTTGTACTCAAACCAATAATCAAACAGATCTCCTACTATGTAAAGTGACTTCGCATCATCTTTGATTTTGTCCAAAAAATCCAGTAATAAACTTTCGCGATGCTTATCAGCTTCTCTTTCTAAAATTCCTAAATGAATATCCGAAATAAAATAGTGCATAATTAGTCTGCAATAAATAATAATTTTAATTTTTCAAATTTAATTAATTTCTAGTAATTTTTTTGAAAGAATAATTATTAATTTTGTAACCTTTTGAATATTGTTTCATTTCTAACAGAACATTACTTTTAGTGTAGTTATTAAAGTATCGATCTATAATGCGGAAAGATTTTTCAAAATATACTGACGAAGAGCTGATTAAAATTCTGAAAGGGGCTAAGCCTGACTCAGATACAGCTTTCGGAGAGATATATGATCGTTATGGTATCCGCATTAATGCTTATATCCGGACGATTTTGAATGATAGGCAAATGTCAGAAGATGTTTTTCAGGAAACTTTTATCAGGTTTTATCAGAAAGTTCAATCTGAATATGAAAGAGGAACAATAATTGGATTCCTAATTACTATTGCTCGGAACCTATGTTTGAACGTTAAGCGCGATGCAAAGAATACAATTTCGATTAATGATTATGATCTCATTTATCAAGATGGTGTATCTTATGAAGAAACTGAACTATCCGATTTATTGATGAGAGCATTGGACTTACTGGACATTGAATATCGTGAACCTATTATTATGCGGTTTTTTAATGATATGCCTTATGATGATATTGCAGAAGTTCTCGAAATAACTGCAGCAAGAGCAAGATATTTGGTTTTTACCGGAAAACATAAAATGAAAGATTTACTTGATCCTTACTTAAAAGAATTATCGAATAAATAATTGACTTAGAATATGGAATACAATCAACTGATACATGAATTTCTTGAAGGTACACTGGATAAAGCTGGAGAAGCTCAGCTTTTTCTTGGTTTATCTACTAGTGACGAACTAAGGAACGAGCTGAAGCAGGCTATTTCTCTCGATAAAGCCTTTAATAAGCGAATCAGTGCATTTGTGCCAACTTCAGCTTCTACAATTGGCATTTTCCAGCAATTGGGTATTGGAACAGCAGCCGGTATTGCCGGAGCAGCTCTAGCCGGGAAATCAGCATTTGCATCATTTTTTAGCACTTATTCTCAGGCTATTATTTCTGGTTTGGCTACTCTTGCAGTTACTACAGGACTGTTCCTGGGTCTTCACACGTTGGAGAAAAATCAGGATAATCAATCGGTAGCTCAATCAAATCAAATAGTTAAATCTGAATCGAGTTCACTAAATAATAATAATTCTGTACCTAATATCATGTCTAACGAAGTAGTGCCACCAAGAGTTCGCACTATCATCAAATATGTTTATTTAACTGACAATAGCAATCAAATCATTGAGAAAGAAGCATTAATTGCTTCAAATAAGGATATCACTATAGTTCCTCATTTTGCATCCTTTAGTAATTTTAATTATCCAACATTGCCTGCACAGATTAATTCTGACAATAATTCATCGAACCTAAATAGCCTGGATCAACCAATCTACAACTCATTTACAGATAATATTAGAATTAAGAGTGATTTAGGACTCTCATTTGAAATCAAAGGAAATGGAAGCTGGTCTTTACCAAGCTCAACATTGCCTATTTATTCTAATCAATTGCTGAATAATACTTCGTTAATTTTAAATTATAAAGTATCAGATAATTTAAAGTTAGGTATGGATATACGACAGGAAAATTTCTATCAGGTTTATAAAGGTACTAACGAAGTTAATGAAAAGTTCGAATATCGGCAAAATCCTACATATTTGTCTTTTTCATTATCCGGAAGATATACTTTCCTTCGATCTAATGGCTTTGAAGGTATTGTCCAGGGACAGGTTGGCGGAACTGCTACCGGACTTGTAACAAGAGCCATGATCGGCCTTCAATACTCCCCATATAAAGACATATTCTTCGTATTGGGCGGTGAGGCTGGTGTTTTAACATATACACACCAGAACAATATTTTTAATTCTAATAAAATAGGTATTATTTACGGTTTAGGCTTTAATTTCTAAATGATAAAGAAACATTCAAATATTAGCCTTTCATTAATATTTCCAATATTTCTCAGTTTGGTAATGTTGTCATTATTTCTTTATTCCTGCAAGGATTCACTCGGCTATGATCCAAATGTTCAAATATTTCCTCTAATTAAGGATACAGTCCAAATACCACCTGGTGGAAACGACACTGCAATCACAAAAGTTACTATTGATTCTCTAAAGATTTTATTAAAGGAACAATATAAAGCTAATAACAGATTGTTCTATTTTTACTGGGCAGGAAGGATTGTAAACAAGGAAATTATTCTTGATACAGCCTCGAAAGCAAATTTTCTTTGGTTTACTCTTGCTATGCAGACTACAAAAACTGATAGAGAATTTACAAATGATTATCGTTGGGATTGGGTTAAAGAATTCGAAATAAAATTTGCAGCTAATGCTGAACAACAGTCCATCGTTCTGGATAAGGATAAAGCAGACAATCGTTGGTTCTCTCTCACAGTAAAAAAATCATCACACATTATGGATATTTATACTTACTCTAAATTTGAATTAAATTCGCAAGTTAGTATAATTGATCATGATTTTGAGAAAAAGACAATAAAAATATCCTTTATATCAACTCTTCCTGTGAATGCACCTTTCTTCACAAAGCAGTTTACCGGTGTTATTACACTTTATTACAAATAAATCAATATTATTCTGTTTTTGATAAGGGCACTGTAAATTTGAATTTGCTCCCAACGTTTAATTGACTTTCAACCCATATCTTACCGCTGTGTTTGTCCACAAACTCAGTGCAGAGGATTAAACCTAATCCGGATCCCTTTTCTCTGTTAGTACCTTCTGAGGTATAATTCTGATCTATTTTAAACAATTTCCCAATATTGTCCTGGCTAATTCCTACGCCATTATCTTCAATAGAAATAACCAAATATTTATCCTTCTTATCCTTAGTAGCCTCATCAGGGTAAGCATTTATTTTTACTTCTCCGGATTCTTTAGTAAACTTTATCGCATTTGTTACCAGATTTCTAATTATGGTAGCCACCATATTATAATCTGCTTCGATCAAAGTATTTTCTTCCACATTCGAAGTGATTGCTATCTTCTTGTTATCGGCATTAATCTGTACCAAAGGAACGACTTCCTTTATCAGATAATATAAATCATTTTCTTCAGGATTGAACTGAATAATACCTCTTTGCGACCTTGACCAGGTAAGCAGATTTTCCAACAAATCATAAGCTGTTTTTGATGTTTCGGCTAATTCAACAATAAAATCGGGAGTGTCAGAATCACTAAGCATTTCCGGATGATCCCTCAGGAAATCAAGAGCATTTTTTACCGCACCGATTGGATTTCTCAAGTCATGTGCAATAATGGATAGAAATCTATCTTTTGTTACATTTGAATCTTGTAGGTCCTGCTGATTAACTCTTAACTCTTCTTCTATCTTTTGTTTCTCTTTCAATGAACTAATAAGGATATTAAATGATTTAGAAAACTCTCCCATAAAATCCATTCTCTGGTTCAAATCACCGGTAGCTACTTGCTTTGTCTGCCAAACAAGATGATTCAAATTTGCATGAAGATTCTTGAAGGGAGAAGCCAGAAGATTTTTTGATGGTGGCACAGCATTCAGATCTCCCTTAGCAAGAGATTTTATATATGATTGTGCCTGTGCATGTTTCTCAAGAAATCGGTTATAAGTGTCGAATAAATCACTATATATTTCCTTGTCCTCCTGCTTAATAGATTTACCTAAGGGAATAAACAAAATGGTTTCTAAATCATTCCTGGAATTTGTCAAATTTTTAAGATTCTCTATTATTAGTCGTAAGTTTTTACGTTCAATTTCAGTCATTACTCACCTCAGTAAACATTATAATTTATATTAAATAAATATTGTCGGTAACTTTTCAATAATATTTAGGATTTAAAAAATAATTGAATATTCATTTGCATTATTAAGTATCATCATAACAATTAATCTACCAATTCATAAATACTTAAGATCGAAACTATATAAAAAAACTTAGAAAAAATACTTTTGAATTACTAAGGAAAGCATAATTGTGAACAACTTACAAGTGGGGTTGATTAATCATATATCATAGTATTCTATCCTATCATCAATGCTAATCTTACCACCATGAAGAACCTTAGCGAAAATACCTTCTTTTGGCATAACACAGTCACCAACGATTTGATAAATAGCACATCTTGAATGACATTCCTTGCCAATCTGTGTAATTTCGAGAATAATATCTTTCCCGATTCTTAACTTTGAACCAATTTGAACTGAAAGTAAATCGATATTTTTTGTAGTTATATTTTCGGCAAATGCTCCAGCTTTTACTTCGGGTAGCCCGGCATTGCGTATCTTATCAATGCTCTCATCTGCTAATAGGGATATCTGTCTGTGCCACTCACCAGCGTGGGCATCACCTTCGATACCCCAGTTTTCTCTGAGTATAGCAGAGTCAATATTCGATTTTGGAATTCCCTTTTTGGTACTTATAGATATGGCTTCTATTTTGCCAGAAGTTGTCATTTCATTCCTTATAATAATCACCGGATTTTCCACCGGTTTTGCTAATTAGTTCAATACCTGATATTTGAATTGATTTATCAACGCTTTTGCACATATCATAGATTGTCAATGCGGCTATAGAGACAGCAGTCAGTGCTTCCATTTCAATCCCCGTTTTTGCATCCGTTTTAGCATTTGATATGATAGTTATACTAAGTGAGCTATCGTTTTGGATAAAATCGAGATCAATTTGTGAAATGAATATATTATGACATAAAGGTATCAGCTCGCTTGTTTTCTTAGCAGCTTGAATTCCGGCAATCTTAGCAACTGCCAAGGCATCACCTTTTATTAAAGTGTTGTTTTTAATTGCATTGTATGAATTGTTACTTAACAACACAACACCCTTTGCCGATGCTGTTCTGTAAGTAGCATCCTTATCGGTAACATCAACCATTTGTGCCTTGCCGGATTCGTTCAAATGTGTTAACTCAGCCATCATCCACCTATTTGTATCATATTGTTATTATTCATTGCAATCAAATTCTCGAGTGATGGATGTTCGTAATCCTTCAATTGCAGGTAGTCGCTTATAATTGCTGCAATAGAATCGTTCTCATTGTTCTCGGAGATAAGCTTTTTTAAATTCAGCATTTTTTCATGAGATGAGAACAAACATAACTTTAGCATTCCAATAGAAGTTAATCTCAGTCTGTTGCAATTTGAGCAGAAATGATCCGAAATTGAATTAATGAAGCTGATTTTTCCTTTTGTTCCGGATATTTGGTAATCAATAGCTGGTGAATTTGTAATAGGTAATTTTTCAAGCTTATATTTGGAGCGAATTAGTTCCAGCATTTCATCAGTTCTGATGAATTTTTCATTATTCCATCCATTATTGCTGAACGGCATAAATTCAATAAATCTGACATTTATCCCATTATCTATTGAAAACTTACAGAATTCAAGTAATTCCGAATCATTGATTCCCTTAATTACAACGGTATTCAGCTTAACTTTAATTCCTAGTTGAACAGCTTTGTTTATTGATTTTAGAACAGTAATCAACTCATCAGAGCCTGTGATTCTGGCAAATGTATGTAGATTGAGTGAATCGAGACTAATGTTGACCCTGTCTAGACCAGAATCTTGCAGTTCCTCAATCTTATCTTCAAGTAATAACCCATTAGTCGTAATCGCTAATTCGAATGGTTTTCTTTTTTTAATTTCATTCAGTCTGACGAAAAGACCAGTAATATTCTTCCTGGCTAGTGGTTCACCACCTGTTAAACGGATTTTATTCACACCTAATGATGTGAAAATATCAACAGTTCTCTCAATTTCCTCAAAAGTCAATAAATCTGATTTTTCAGAGAGAGTAAGTTTACTGTTTGGATTGCAATATATGCAATTCAAATTGCATCTGTCTGTAAGCGATATCCTCAGATAGTCATGTTTGCGTTTATATGCATCCTTGAGTTGAATCATAATAATATCAATGAGAGAATAACACCGACTGAAATAATGACAATAGGATTAAACTTAAAGAATAATGCGAGAACAAGACCGATAGCAATAAATATAATTTCCTTGGGCATTGTGTATTGGCTCTGAAGGTACTTTATCATGACAGCAAGAATCATTCCGATTATAACAAATTTAACTCCCTGAAATGCTTTCATCACCAGTTTGTTTTGCTCGAAATGGAAGTAAAAGCTAGAAATAAGTATAATCAAACCGATAGGCATTATCATATTGCCTAAATTTGCCGCTATTATTCCAGGTACACCGGCGACTTTGAATCCAGTATAAGTTGCATATTTAATCGAAATAGCACCGGGTATGATCTCGACCATTCCAAGTACCTTCAGGAACTCGTCCCTAGTTACCCAGCTATGATTGACAACAATCTCATTTTCAATCAATGGTAGAAGCGAATACGCTCCTCCAAATGAAAATGATCCAACCTTAAAGAATGACCAAAATAGAGCTATAAGATTCTGCATATTAATCCTAATTTAAAACATCCTCAATTCACCTGAATGCTGCCGTTGTTGATGGAAGACCGATTGTTTGAAGAGCCAGCATATTCGTATGTTCCATCTTATCAGGTGAGCAACCGGCTTTCAATACTTTTCTTGCATGGGAATAAACAGCAACCTCAAGACGAACCCCTGATGATCTAGCAAGCTTAACCAAAGCTCTTGCCCTATCGTCAAGTGCTCCTGTACTGTGCACTGCATCTCCCATTTCCCATTTCCAATTTCTTCATAAGCTTGGGCAACTTCCGGATAATCCTCCTAAATTTTTTGATAGCGTTTTGGAATTGCCATTTTATCGGCTTCAAATTAAGGAATTTTTTAATTAGTTTATATTCAATATTAAAAAACCCTGGCTTGCAGAAGCCTGGGTTAAATATTAGTAACGAAATCCTCAGTAATGGTCTTCTCCGAATTTCATAATTGGTACTGAACCATTCTTTTTTCATGAAATTCACTTGAAATAATTCTTGGCTATGAATTCCAGGGCCGACTGGCACTGCTCGCAGAAAGGTTACTTCATGCCTTCAATCGGTAGAGATTCTATAGAAACATGATTATTCTTCCTATAGATTCATATCAATATAACCTGCATAATAGGTTCCAATTTTCTTGTCTTCATTAATTATATGTTCGTTTAACCATTTTGTCAAGAAAGCTATTAACTCATTACTCGTTATATCTTTACCCACTTTGAGATTTATCAAAATATTGATAACATCCTGGATAAGATCTTCATGCAACTTTTTATGCCTATCTAATTCAGCGAAATGAATTTGTTTCATCACACTTTCTTCAGATGCAAAGTGATGTTTTGTATAAGCGACTAAATCTTTTATCACTAACCCCAAGTGATATGATTCCATACCCTTAGAAAGGCTGTTCTCGAGCCTGGTTATCATTTTTACTAATTCACGATGCTCGATGTCAATACTTTTGACACCAACTTCAAAGTTATTCTCCCACTGCATAGCGTTCTCCCAATCATTGAGAATAAAAATTAAATTTAAATAATTATTCACTTAATATCGGTAAAATTTAAAAAATATTAAGACAGTAATAAATATGGTAAGAGGAATATCCACAACAATATATATTTTTTTTCTTATTCACTAACCGTCCTGAACACATGATGAAAATTCTTACATATAAATGGACGTTTTGCACTAAATTAAATTCCGAATTTATTAATATTTTGTGTTAGCTGGAGTAAATAATTCATTGGATTTAATATACACGTCATAGTTTTGCTCTAAAAGTCTTATATTTGAAAGTTATTTTTTTCCAGCAGTTAAATTAGTCTGATGTTTGTCTATGAGATTGATAGTTCATTATGCTCTCTATTAAACCGAGTTATATCCTGTGATGTAACCGTAGATAGTTACGGTAAATATGGAAACAGTAAAGATAGTGAGGGAGATGTGAGAGTTACTTCAAACTCAATTAAAAACTTTGAATGATTAAATTATTACAAACTCTATGCTAAAGAATGGGTTGATAAAAACAAACTCTGGTATTCATTTTCAATCTAATTCTTTTGAGTAAAGTAATTTTTCGAATTTTCAGGGTTTTTGGCTTTAATATTTCGAATGTGATTTTCGAAGTCAGAGGAAAATGAAATTGGTTTTTTGTCAGTAGTTTTGTCAGTAGGCGTTCTTTAAAAGTCCGTAATGCAAGGACTGACCAAGTGTTCGAAAGATTGCTTAGTAGCGGGGCTAGGACTTGAACCTAGAGCCTTCGGGTTATGAGCCCGACGAGCTACCATTTGCTCCACCCCGCGATGTTTAGAATACAAAAATACGCAATATTTATGATTTTTCATAATTTATTAACTTTTAAACTAAAAAATGTCAGGATACCCGGTGAACTTAACCAGTGAACAAATATCGGCATTGTCAACAGATAAGCATCTTTCCGTTACTGCTAATGCAGGTTCCGGGAAAACTTTCGTACTTGTCGAAAGATTTAAAAAAATTCTGAAACAGTATGCGACTTTGCCGATTGACAGCTTCAAAGGTAATGAATTCAGAATTGACCCTACAAGGATTCTTGCAATAACATTCACCCGCAAAGCTGCTTCAGAAATGCTTGCGAAGGTAGTCCGCTCATTTGATGAAGATCTGACGAATCTTATTAAATCTGATGAGGGTCAAAAAAAGGATTTTAAGCAAATAAACCTTCTTAGAAAAATTCGCGAAGGTTTGACCTATGCCAGAATATCGACAATCCATAGCTTTTGTTCTTCATTATTGAAAGAATATCCTATTGAAGCCGGTGTGCCACTCAATTTCGCTGAGTTGAGTGAACCTGATAAGATCAGACTAACCAACAAGACAATTGAGAGTACATTGGAAGACTGGCTGACATCTTCGGACTTCGAATTAAGGAATAATTCCAAGCGGATGCTCAGAATGTTAAACCAGGATAAAGTCAATACAATCGTATCGGCTATTATCGATAAGATTGAAATCAAGAAGAATCTGGATGTTTTCTATGCAAAATCCGATCAGGAAATCCTTGATGAAATCAAAATGATTATGCAGAGAGAATATGTTGAACCACTCCTGCAGTATGCAGAATTACTCATCCAAATTGTCAATCGTGGAGTAATCGACAGCCTTACTAAGAAATTTCCTGATGCTTTAGTTTATGCAAAGAAAATATCCCATTATTTGAATACTGATGTAGTGGAATACTCAACTATCAGTGCAATTCTCGATGCGTATCAGGCACTAAAAAAATTCATGCTTACCGATACCGGTGTTAGAGTTGAGTTTAGAAAATGTTTAGATAATGCCGATGATATTGAATATCTAAACAGTTTGGATGGTAAGGAACTGCAGAAAAAGATTGATATTGTTAAGAATTATGTTGATAATTTCGACAAACAGGTAGAACAAATTGGTCTTTCAAGACTGTTGCTCGATTTTTCTAAAGTTGTAATACATTCAATCGATGAAGAGAAATTATTGCTCAATGCACTGGATATTAATGATCTGCAAATGTATGCCAGCAAACTTCTCGACAATTCTGATGTTGTTGCACGAATCCGAAGCAAGGTTGATTTCCTGATGGTGGATGAATTCCAGGATACAAATCAGTTGCAGTATGATATAGTTAAAAAATTGATGCCGGAACTTGAAGGCAAGGATGGGGGAAAGGATTTAATAAATCTTTTTATTGTCGGTGACGTTAAACAGAGCATTTATGGTTTCCGCAATGCAGATGTCAGGGTGTTCCAGCAGGCAGGAAAAGATATATCAGACTTGAATTCAAAAACAAGCTCGAATGAAGCTGCTCTTGCAAATGTGGAGTCTTCTATTGGGAATGTTAATTTAACCACAACTTTTCGATTATCACCAGTGCCTGCTTCGTTTGTTAACAAAGTATGCGGCAAATTAATGAACAGTAAAAACTCTGATTATGATGTTGATTACATTCCATTGATTTGCTCAAAGGATGGAGAAACATTGGAAGAGAACAACCTGAATATAATTAAAGATACCAGGTTAGGGTCAATTTCATTTCTTCTGTCAGAGTTGCCACAGAAGTCAAACCAAAAGAATTCAGAAGAAGCTTCTGATGAGGCAGAAGAGGATACAGGCTTTTTGGAAGAAAATCTAATCGCAAAATATATACTCAAACTTGTGAATGATCCCGATAACGATTATGAATTCAAAGATATAACAATCTTAAGTCAGACTAAAAATAACTTCCAGAAATTAGCAACAAAGTTCATAGAATTCAACATACCTTTCCTGGTTCACTCAGGAAAAGGTTTCTATCAATCTCCTGAGATCATAGATATATTATCATTTATGAAGTTTATTTACAATCCGGATGATGATGCTGCTTTGATTTCGGTCCTAAGATCAAGATACTTCAACATGGACGACAGTTCTATTTATAGAATAGCAAAATCAGAGGCTGAAGGCTCCTTTTGGGAGAAATTGAACCATTTAATAACTGAATCAAATTACAACCTTATAGTTGACTCATTAACAAACATCATAGCAACTTCAACATCAATGCCGGTATCAAAGATTATTATCATGATTAATCAGACCTGTGGCTGGTATGGAACAATCAATGATAGCAATGCAAAATATCAGATATTAGCAAATATGGATAAATTTATTCAAATAGCACGTGAATACGAGAATAAGGGTTTTAAGAATCTCTATGATTTTGTTGAGGAGATGAATTTTATCTCTGGAAATAAAATACTCGAGAGCGAAGCAGCAATTATTACGGGTGAAAATGCTGTAAATATTATGACAATACATGCCTCCAAGGGTTTGGAATTTCCGGTAGTTATATTGTTTAATAGTAATTTTTCACCAAACCATAATCCGTCTTATTATATTACACCTGAATACGGAATTGGTTATAAAATTCCTGTAGCAATAGAAGAACTCTATAAGCAAGATTTAGATACACCACAATTCCTGATTAACAAAAGGATAAGCCAACTTGCAGAGAAAGCCGAAAAAAAGAGATTGCTGTATGTTGCACTAACCCGATCGAAGAGTAAAATAGTTATTTCATCGACATACAAGTACAACGAGAAGAAGGATGTTTATACCATCAATGGATTTATTGATGATATTATCAGTTCATTGGAAATTCAATTTTCAGAAATAATTGCGAAAGATACAATCCTCATATCGGATGAACTGAATGTATATAATCAATCCAGGATATACCCTGTAAAAATCACTTATCCGATTGATATTTTAACAAATATTGATATTTCGGGCATAACTTCAGAAGTTAGGATTATCAAAGCATCCGACAAAATCATGCTCAATAAGGATATAAAATCTACCCAAACAAATGAAATGTTTTCACCTACTAAATTGATGACTTATGAGTCTGATTCATTATCCTATTCAAAAAAATATATATTTGGAATGCCTGATATAAATCCAATTGATTATGACAAGGAGTTTGAAATTCAAAGCGATATGCCAATTACTACAGGGTTTACAGCAGGTTTGGCAATTCACTCAGTTCTTCAGAGTATTTCAAGGTGGATAAACAAAGATGGAATTATCAATACTGAATCTTTGAAAAATGAAATTTCCCGATATACTAAAGCAGACTTTGATACTCCATCCAGTCTTTCTTCCAGATTGATGATTGAATGCCGGAAAATTGCTGGGACAAAGTTGATAAAGAATAATTTGAAACATATACTTAATGGAAAACCGGAGTTCAATCTGATACTTCCTATTAATGGTGATATTCTGAACGGGAGCATCGATCTGCTTATTGAAAATGAAGACTCAATCGAGATATGGGACTGGAAATCTAATATTGTGAACGAAAAATTTACAGTTGAAGCGCATGCAAAGCATTATGAACTGCAGATGCGAACCTATGCATATTTTGTTCATAAACTCTATCCAGACAAAAAGAACATAAAAGCTAGATTATTATTCACTAGATTAGCAATAGAAGATGCTGAAGATAACGATTGGTCTCACGAATTCTCCTGGGATAAAGCGGAGTTAATTAACATTGAATCTGAATTGTCTCAGTTGATTATGGGTATGCGTAGCCACTTATACAGCTGGCTATAATCAAATATATCTACAATATTTTTTATGAAATAAGTCTATAGAGTTGAATTATTATTACAAATGATTTTAATTAGTTTATGATTAGAATAATTACATTTTTTTTGCTCGGCTTTTTCATTTTTTCCGGTTGTCCTTTATTCGCACAGCTAAGAGCTATCAGCAATGAACAGACCAATCTGATTTGGCAAAGAGCAATTATCAAGACCAACAAGATCAAAGTTCAATATATTGCACTCCTGCTTCCATCGGCGGATATGAATGATTCATTAAGTTTCAGCAATGGCAGACTTATTAAAGTCACTCATTTTGATCCTGATGGCAAAATTATTAACCTTTCTGAATATGAATCTACTGAAGATTCATTAAATTCAAGGTACGAATATCATAGTGATGGATACTTGAAAACTCAAATGAAAACAGCTGCCGCTGCAAATACTTTGATTACTTCGTTTAATTATGATTCATTAGGCAGATATACAACTATTACCAGTTCTGGTGCTGAATACCGCGAATACGAATTAATTTATGACAAAAAGGGAAATTTAATTAAAAAGAATGGATATACTTTTTACCCCAAGACAGATAAACTAGGCAATGTAGTCGAATCTGAAAGTGATCGTATCCTTGTGGATAAATATGAATTTAAGTATGATAAACAAAATAATTTAATTGAGGAGAGAGTTAAAAGTAACGGTCGTCTTCTCTCAACTACTAAATTCAAATATGGAAAAAGCAAACAAAAGCTAAATGAACAAATTGCTTTTCTAGGAAATAAGGTCAAGATTAATTATTTATATGATGATAATTTGAAAATGACCGGTTACATTAAGATTAATATTGATGGTTCCAAAAGCTACTACAAAACAGAATATGAATATTATCAATAGATTTACCCTTATCAAATGAGTAAGCAGGAAATTCCCGTTACGCAGGCTATTCGCCTATTGAAATCGCACAAGGTACAGTTTGAAGCTTTTTTCTATGAATATGAGGAAAAAGGCGGTACTCATCATACAGCTATTGAACTTGAAGTTGATGAGCATTTAGTAATTAAAACACTAGTACTAATCGGCGATAGCAAAGATATATTTATCGTTTTGCAGCATGGTGATCTTGAAGTATCACTAAAGGAGCTAGCCAGAATACTTGGATATAAAGTTGTAGCACAGTGTGATCAAAAGACTGCAATGAATGCAACAGGATATATGTTCGGAGGAACAAGCCCATTCGGAACAAAAAAATCACTCCCTGTTTATGCTGAATCTTCAATTTTTTCTTTACCAAAAATCTATATCAATGGTGGAAAGCGTGGTTTTATCATTTCCATTGATCCTTCGCTGCTCAAGCAAATACTTGACATCAATGAAGTTAACACAGCAATAAAAAAACTTTGAGACGTTTTCGCTTTTTTTGTGTCATTATATAATGGGATGTGACAAAAATGAGAAAACTTATTTTGGAACATATTTTTTAAAAACCCGTAGTTAATCGTCTAAATTGAAAATTTAATAGGATATCGTAATATGAAAAGTAATAAATTAATAATTTTAATAGTTGCATTTTTTGTGATGTTCTCTCAGTACAGTTTATCTGATGAAACATCACGCAAGCCATTAGCTGCTGTTCTTCAGGATAGTGTATGGTCTGTTATTGATTACAATGGCAAGACTATTTTTAAAGACCCTAAGATTACTGATGTTTTGGGGTATAGTGAAGGTGCAATTAGAGTAAAGATGAAATATGATACCCTTAAATTCTGGGCTTTCCTTGATGATGAAGGTAAAGTTCTGTTCTATCCAAATTCACAGCTTGTTTATGACTTTTCTGATGGAATGGCGCTTTCTACCAGACACAACGCATGGTCAAGATCTTTGGAGATCTTTGGTTATTATGATAAATTAGGAAGAGAAGTTGTCCCTCACATTTATGATGATGCCACTGATTTCAAAGAAGGTTTGGCGTACGTCATGAACAAGGATACAAGTGCCTACATCGATAAATTTGGTAATGTTGTAATCCCAATGAAGGATATGGCTGGGAATTCCTTTAGTGAAGGTTTGGCTGATGTGAATAATAAAGACGGCAAAATCGGATTTATGGAAAAAGATGGTAAAATTCGTATAGATTTCAGCTTCGATGAGGTGAGACCTGTAAAAGAATCTAAAGCTATTTTTAATCGTTATGGTCGATTTGGGTTTATCGACACATCCGGCAAAGTGATTGCTAAACCTATATTCGATTTTGCAGAATCATTTTCAGAAGGTTTTGCATTTATCGGATTTGCAGAAGATACACTTTTCACACCAAAATGGGGATTTATCAATTCTGAATGTAAGTTGGTTGGAAATGTAATCTATTCCGATCAACATTCTTTTAGCGAAGGTCTCGCAGCAGTTAAGCTAAAAAATAAATGGGGTTTTATTGACTATAAAGCCAAAGAAGTTATACCATTTGAATATGACTTAGTATCATCTTTCAAAAATGGGGTAGCATGGGTTCTTTCAAAGGATAAAAAAGTCTTTGCTTTCATTAACAAAAATGGCGAAACGGTCGTTGATCTTACTAATGCGAAAAGAGTTTTCGATCTTAGGTGGAATAAAAGAGTAAAATAATATAATATGAATAAATCAAATAGTGCGGCAAATACTGTCAACATCATAACACTGGGATGCAGTAAAAATGTTGTTGATTCGGAAAATCTGATTGGGCATCTGGATTACAACAATATTATCGTCACAGATAATATCACTGAAGCTGACACAGTAATCATCAATACCTGCGGTTTCATTGGACCTGCCAAAGAAGAAAGTATCGGTGTTATCATCGAGGCTTCTGAATTGAAGAAAGCCGGAAAGATCAGCAAATTGATCGTTACCGGTTGTCTTACAGAAAGATACAGTGCAAGCATGCAGCCTCAATTGCAGTATGTTGATCACTTCTTCGGGGTTACAGCATTTGAACAAATTCTTAAAGCTATTAAACCCGATGCTGTTTTCCAAGAACATTCACATAACAAGCGATTGACTCCACCACACTATGCTTATGTGAAAATTTCTGAGGGTTGTAATCATGAGTGTTCGTTCTGTGCGATTCCACTAATACGTGGGAAACATATTTCCCGTACAATCGAATCCATTGAAGATGAAATGAAGGAAATGGTGCAAACCGGTGTTCGGGAGTTCAATATAATAGCTCAGGACACAACCTACTATGGAAGAGATCGAACAGGTAAAGCACAATTACCTGAATTGCTCGACAGAATCTCGGATATCGATGGTGTCAACTGGATCAGACTTCACTATGCATATCCAACAGCATTTCCACTTGAAGCATTGGATATTATAAACAGAAAATCAAACATCTGCAAATATATCGACATACCTCTTCAGCATTTCTCTGATAAGATTCTAAAATCCATGAAACGTGGCACATCTGCTGATTACATCGAAAAACTACTTGGTACGATCAGAGAAAAAATTGACAATGTCGCAATCAGAAGCACTTTCATCGTTGGATATCCGGGTGAAACAAAGCAGGATTTCGACATTCTCTATAAATTCATCGAACGTCAGGAGTTAGACAGAGTAGGCGTTTTCACTTACTCGCACGAAGACGGAACTTCAGCTTTTTCGATGATCGACACTGTTACCAAGAAAGAAAAAGAACGTCGCAACGAAGAACTGATGCTTCTTCAGCAGGATATATCCCTCCAAAATAACACAAAAAAAATAGGTTCAACTCTTGAAGTATTGATCGATAGATTCGAAGATGGATCTTATATAGGAAGAACTCAGCACGATGCACCCGATGTTGACAATCTTGTTTATTTCAAATCTGATTCCCAGCATCAGCCCGGTGATTTTGTCAATGTACTTATTGACAGAGCCGAAGAATACGACATATTCGGAACAAAAATATAAAAGAAAAAACATGGAAAAAATCTACAAAAATTGTCAGAGCTGCGGAATGCCTCTAAACAAAGATGAAAAAGGCGGCGGCACAAATACAGACGGCTCAAAAAGCATAATGTACTGCAGTCATTGCTTTCAGGCTGGTCAATTCACTTCCCCTGATATAACTCTTGACGAAATGAAGATCAGAGTCAAGGGAAAGATGAAAGAAATGAAAATACCCGGCTTTTTAGCTGGCATCTTTACTTTTGGGATGAATAAGCTTGAACGATGGAAAAGCAATTAATTAGGAATCATATATATGAACAAAATCATTAAGGAAATCCTTGGTCTTAAAAAATTCATTCTACTAATAATCCTATTTTTGATAATAATGATACTTTGTAGACCATTATATAAGAATCCTAGTACTTGCTGTACATCCTATTATGAAGATTATAAACTAGATTATACAGGAATAGTAGTTAGGAAATGGCATGATAGAGATAATATAATTTTAATTGAAAATAATAGGGACAGAGTTGAATTATCGTCTGGTTTATCTGAAGAATTGGTTAATAATGCAGGTGTAGATGATACTGTGATCAAGAAGGGAAGTAGTATGATTTGTACTTTAAAAACAAAGAATAAAACTATGATTTTGCCATATGTTCATACAACGCCAGGTTGTAATTGCCCTGACACAAACAAGCTAAAGTAAAAAATTATGAAAATAATATTCTTTTTTTTTTTCTCTGTTTTCCGGGACAGGTGAAAAATTTGGGGAGAAGAGTTATATTTGCATAAAAAAAGAGAT
>CAYXFU010000004.1:69303-142531 GCA_964464375.1 uncultured Hyphomicrobiales bacterium | reverse complement strand
CTAACAACTACGTTTTCATCTGTTGGGATGGCAAACTTAACAGTTGTCATTGTTCCAACTGGATTTGGATAATTTGTGACATAGAAATCAGAGATTCTTTCAGTTTTTTGAACTTTAATTGAACCTGAACCTTCAGAAACAACCACATTATTATCCGAGCCCTTTGTGATTTCTCCTAGATAAGCATTTGTTGCTGCATCATAGAACTTATAGTCTGCATCTGACTTATTCATTGATAATGCTACTGGATAAGTTACACCCTGAAGTCTTACCACTGATTCATTAGATACTGTAAGGTTAGTGTTCTGGTTGAATCTTGCATCGAACAACTCGACAGGTGGTGTCGGTGGTAATTCAAAGTTTGATTCGCTCAAATTGCTACCTGCGAAATAAACTGAAGTTTCATTCTGTGAATTGTCACGGATTTGAAGCTTTGCGCTTATGTTGTAGGCAATTTCTTTAGGATTAGATTCTGATCTAACTGCTATTTTCTGATCTGGAGGTGTAATAAGACTTAAGTAACCTACATTATCAGATTTCAGCCAATAACCAAGACCTGGACGTAATTCTGAAATTTCTTGGTAACCTCTGTTTGTTACATAACCCCAAACACCAGCTGATCTTGTAAAGTTCTGTGAAGGTAAATTCAGACCAAATGGTTCGAATCCAATTTCTTTTACATTAAGTGCGACTGAAACGCAACCTATTGTGTTCCAACCTTCATAAACTTTCAGGAAGTCAGCAGGTGTACCGATAGGACTAATTGTTCTAACGAATGTACCGGCAAATTTTGTATCGACTTTATCAGCAAATTTAATAAAGTAACCTACACCAACTCTAAGAGTAGGTTCATCCTGATACTGATTCTGTGAGAAGTAGTATGGTCTGTTAATAGCGTTCGGATAGAAAACTTGATAGTCAGAGTTAACCGGACGAACTGGCAATGATAACAGGTTCCAACCCTTTTTGATAATTGGCTGACCATATTCATCAACGTAATCAATTACTTTTGGTAAAGTATATTCAATAATGAATTCCTTTACTCTAGCATCCTGAATTGTAAATGAACGGCGTGTTGTACCAATTGAATTGGCTTTACGCATATCAACATCGGGGAACAAGAAGCCGTTAACGGCATCCTTCAAGAACAACTGTGCTCCATCAGGAAAATCACCAGTATCCCACTCGAGAACTAATGGATAAACATTAGGATCATCAGCTTTAATTTTGCAATAATAAATTATTGATTGATTTGTATCGGTAATACTACGAATATCACGAGAATTTGAACGTTTCGGTGAACCATCGTTATCATCGTCATCAGGGCAGAAATCCCCAAAACCGAATGGAACCGCATCAATAATTACTTGTTTAGATGTTTTTGGTGGGAACCAACGAGCATCAAATGTCCTAGTCATTCCATAATCATAAGCATATTCACCGAATAAAGTATCGAAGCTATTTGTTGCTTTGTGACCAGTTCCAAATATCATTCTAACTGAATCAGGCTTTGAGGCTGAATTATATAAGTCTATATAGATACCCGGCATTCTTTGTAAACCTGGATTAACCTCCAAAGGTGATCTGAAATAAATGAAAGTAACTCTCATTCTTACAGGATTTACAGAAGCAGTTAATGATCTAAATGTCAAGTAGCCAACATAAACACCGGTTTTTTCAGGTGTAGGAATGTTAGGATCATTGTTAAGTTCAGCAGGATTACAGCGAATTTCTAAATGAATTTCACCATCTGGTGCTGAAGAAACTGAAGGATTTGGGGTTCCTCTGGCAGCATCACCGAGAATACCATTATCCATCCAATTAATATATCCAAAGCGTGTTGGCTGAGGAATTGGATTCTTAGATGAAGGTCCAGGTACAGTTCTGAACTGTAACCAAGGAGAATCTGATTCTACTGTTACATCCAAAAGTCTTGAAGCTGAAACTTGATTATATAATTGGAATATTCTACGGCCATAAAGTGGAAGCGAAGAACCGGAATCAACTGTAATAGGATCTCTCATATTCCACATATCATTATTTTCACCAATGGGTTCAATTGGTGGAATTAAACCAACTCCGCGATTTAATAACCAACCAAATGCAGGCACGTTATCACTAATTCTTAAGTAAATTGTACCGGGGCGCATTCTCCAACCGGCATCCCATCTAATATTTGTTTGAGGTGGTGTTGGCTTATTTGAATAACCTGCTAGTCCGGAACCTGGAGAAGTAAGACCAAGACCATCTGTTGATTGATCAGGATTTGGATAATCCGTTGTAACATCTCTACCTTTATATTCAGGTCTAAGTACTTTGAACGGTGGATCATGTTGTACGTTCATATCGTTATACATGATAGTATCATTCGAAATATAGATTGGTGAGAACTGTGCATTCGTCAAAGATTGACCGTCCTCAGCCATAACTCTAAAGCGAATATAAAGTAATACTTTAAATTCATCAGAATAAAGATCTGTATTTGGCAATGCTTCTGTGCTTATACCAGAAATAGTCATTGATCTACCTTTTGAATATAAATCATAAGATGGATCAGTCTGGAAATAATTTCCATAAGACCAATTTTTCTCATCATTCCAACTCAATTGGAACTTTTCTGCTAGTGGTTTGTAGCCAAGTCTTTCATCTTTCAATGGCCATGAAACTTCAACACTAACTGGTCTGATTGCGCCCAGGTTATAAAGAACTTTAAATCTAAAGCTCTTAATAGGATTAGCCTGGTAGATGTTCTCTGTCTCTACGTAGGTATGCCATCTGTTGTCAATAAAGACTGGCATTAAAAACTCACGTGGTCCATTTGCAGCAGCCGGCAACCAAATTCTGCCGTCAGGATACCAGGATTCGTCCCAACTGTCATTTCCAGATAAGGATAATCTCGGCACTCCGGGTCTGTCGTAAGCGGCTTGCGTACTTCCAAAATTCACTAGTACAAATGTGAGTACCAGTAAAAGTCCGAAAATAAGTCGGGCGCTTTTCTTGTGTAATAAGTTAAACTTCATGTGTACCCCCGTTTTAATAAATTAAACGATTAAATAATTAAATTTTTATCAAAATTTTCTTTTCTTTTCTTTTGTCAAAAAATTCTATAATTGCTATATACCATCCTGCACATAATTCATTTGCAGGCACAATTATCAACTTTTCTTCAAATCCATCTCTGTCATACAGCCTTTCTCCTAAAATGCTGTATATCTCTATACGTTGAATCGATTTTTCAGTTCTTATCATAAATTCATCGGTCATTTGATTATATGACCCGCTCGTAATCTGTGATAAAACCTGATTATCAACGTCTGTCGTATCTTTGTTAACTTCTGTAGTTAAAAAACCAAATCCGGGAATTTTCTTTGTTGCACAAGCACATTCATCAACTTTAGTAGTCACAACTTTGAATGATGTTATTATTGAATCTCTAAAATTTTCTATGATTTTAATATTCAATAATGGTTTACCGTCAATTTTTCCCTTAACTATCATCTTAACCCATAAGGAATCATCTGTAAATTTATTACTCTCTATTTCACAAATTTCTGAATTTAAAACATAACTACTTATAATTTTAAATTTCTTCGAATTTTCAATTTTGAAATAAAATTCTAATGTGCTTACCGCTGTATCCGGTTTATGTTCACAAAAGATAGCAATATCAATTCCAGATGAGTCAAGCTCGATCTTACTTGTGTCAATCTTGGGATATACTTTTACATAAAGATTACTAGCTTTATTTGGTTCAGCAATAACATATCCACTTTGATAGGACACCGGTCTTTTAAATTCATCAGTAAATTCAAGATAATCAATTTTTACTTCTGCTGAATCCCTGCATGATGTCAGATAATCGCCTAGAAAGGCAATAAGTGGCAAATCACCAGTAACCTGTGGGCTTGAAAAATTAGCCGCTACAACTCCGATTATTTTCCCGCTTCTTAAGAAGCCAACCTGTTGAAAGTCAAAGAACTCTGCTAGCGTATTTATGTATAGTCCTGAATGCATTTTCAATTTAGTTGAATCGTAACTTAGTTGAAAGTTGCATGCAAAGAGCGAATCCGATTTTAATATCTTGCCCAGGTCAATCGCCAGCAATACCTGGTCAGTTTTCTTCCCACAAGCATCAACTATCTGATAGCTGTTTACTTTTGCTCTAATTGTATCCGCCGCCTTTGCCTGCTGGCTGATGCCCAAAAGCATCAGCCAGAGGAAAGCGATAATAAAATTATTTATTAAAAACAATTTTGCCTGAAAGCGATACATTTTCACCAATCAATCTATAGATATAAACACCCGATTGAACTGTCTGATTAGCATCGTTTGATCCATCCCATACGAAGTTTGCAACACCGGCAATCAATTCACCAGCTGTTAATGTCTTTACTTTGCTTCCCATTGCATCATAGATAGCTACAGTGTAAACGCCTGGATTAGTAATCTGAGCACTTACAATTGTAGATACTGTAAATGGATTTGGTGTGCTTGATATTGACAAATTCTTCAGATCATCGATACCTGCTAAAAGCATCTTTACATCTTCAGCTTTTCTGTCATTATACTTAACATTTGTTGCTGATAAATCATTTGTTGTAGCTTTTACTGTAACATAAGCGATAGGTGTCTGTGCATCATATTCGCCGATTCCAGCTAAAACTACATTGCCATTGCTATACTCTGTTAGAATATTGCTACTTGTTGTCTTAACATCCGTTACATTTGAATTAAGTTCAAAAGCAATACCGATTGCTCCGTTTTCATAACCATTCAAATATACAGGAATTGTATAAGTATTATTTGATACATTTTGTGCTGAACCAAATTGAATACCTGAAGCTTTAATGTCATTTACCGAAATCTTTCCATAAAGTGGAATTGTATCCAAAAGCCATGGTAGATCGGGAATTCTTGCTGACATATAAAGCATCATCATAGCCGCATCATATTCATTTACTTTATAAAATACACCTTTTATTGAGCTGACTCCGGTTGGAAGGTTGTCGCCTTCATATTTGTCTCTCCAGGTAATATCTTCCAAAGTATTTGGACTTGGCCACCAGTATCTACCGTTATGGTTGACATCTGCATGGAATGCATTTCTTCTTCTTACGCTATCAAGAGGAACTTTTGTTGCAACTGCACGCATAACAACTCTTGCATCATTTGCAGTTACGAAACGATTCTGAGAAAGGTTATAATGCTTGTGACCAAAACCTTTTGAAAGGTCAGCATCACCATCGCCCCACCACTGATCTACATTGTAGCGGATTGTTGCATTAAATCTGATTCTCTTCTCATTACCACCAGAAGGTGTCCATTCGTTAGTTAGTCTCTGCGATGTTCTTGCTACCTGTTGGTCATAAGAATTATCACTTTTTTGATATTCTAAACCATTAAGAAAATCAGCAAATTCGCCTTTTATACCAACGGAGGCATTCTTTGTTACAACAAGTGTACCCGGATCATAAGTATTTCCACCAATTTGTCCATAAGCAAATTCAATATTTCCTTGACCTGAATATGGA
This sequence comes from uncultured Hyphomicrobiales bacterium, assembly GCA_964464375.1. Classification (GTDB taxonomy): domain Bacteria; phylum Bacteroidota; class Ignavibacteria; order Kapaibacteriales; family UBA2268; genus CAIOZA01. The sequence continues at coordinate 137,000 of CAYXFU010000004.1, read as the reverse complement.
TCAATTGATTTGTAAATTCTCATCTGGAAACTACCAGTTGATGATTTTACTGTCTGATCATTAATATTTAAATTTTTCCACTGTACTGTGAAAACGCCATTTACTAAATCAGATTTATAAGAAATTTCTGATGGCAAATAACCGTTGAATCTCTCTAAATCAGTTCTAAATCTGTGGTCACCCCAAAAAGGTGCGATTACGTTAATGGGATACGATACATTCTGAATAAACAAGCCTTTTGGCTCTTTCGATGGATAAAACGGTGGAGGTGTCAATGTGACAAATCCATTAACGCAAATCCATACTTTACTGTAAACTTCACCATTGTACTCAAAAGGAAACCCAATATCAATACCTGTTGCACCGGCATAGCCATCATCCAAATCCTGAATCCAGTTTGGAGGAAGTCCAAACGATGATGCCGAAATAACTGTTTTGTCTGAACCGAGTTCCACGTATGGTGTGTTGTATACAATTCTGATTGTATCGAAGTCACCATAAACCTGAGCTTTTAATGGCTGCAATGTCAAGGCTAACCCAAACAGTAACACTAGACTTACAGCGATTAAGTTACGTTTCATGTTGATCTCCAATTTATTATTAAAATTAAATTTCTAAATTATGGAGTGCAGTTTTATTTCCTGCACTCCAGTTATAACTTATTATCTTACGATAATCATTTTGGCTGTTGATGTCAATGAACCAACTGTTAAGCGTAGCGTATATGTACCGCTTACAAGTGGTGTACCGTCATAACCTGCTGTGTTCCAGCTGATGTCATAGATACCTAAGGAATAATCCGCATTTGCAATCGTTGCAACTACATTACCCAAAGCGTCAACAACATCAAGTCTGAGATTACCATTTTCTCTTGTTCCAATTGTAATTACTGCTGTGCTAGATGCTGGATTAGGAGTTACACCTGCAATACCTGCTTCAAATCCTTCTGGTGTTTCATTAACGGCACTTGCCCAATCATGAAGAATTATGAATGCGTCTACTGCTGCATTGTGTATTTCTACTCTGTATCTTTCACCTTCTGTAACAATCCTATAGTCTGAAGCATTTGCTCCTGGATTACCAATACCGGTCTTCATATTATAATTGAAGAGATTTCCGTTGGATCCAGCGTCTCTGATAAACCACTGAGAATTCACGTTTGGTGTAGTTCCTTTATCAGGAATTTCATTCTTGTTCCAACTCAACGATACAGGATAGTATATTGATGTTCCACCGACTTCGCCACCAGCTTGGAATCTACCTTTGTAAATTCTTGTGTCTTCAACACCAGCTTTAGCTTTCGGGAATATGTTACGATGAGTACCATTTGTTAATGGAATTGCCCATCTTGCATCAAATACGTCACCAGGTGGTATTGGTGGTAAATCATATTCGCAGAACTTATAGTCGAGTGTTCCGACTTTTTCATTGTCAAGACCGTCTCCGGTTGTAGCATCTCTTGGTGCTGTACCGAACTCAAGAACTTGCCATGCGGCTTTTCTATCGCCAGGTGTGTTAGCCGGCCAAGTGTTCTCAATTAAGAGGTGACAAATGAAGTCTGTAGGATCACTGTATTTCAGTCTGTAAATCAATACGTCTGTCATTCCAGATTCGTCAGTTACTGTTACAACGATTGTAACTTTACCATCATTATCAGGAGTAACATTAAAGTTATTTGTTTTAATAAGAACCTTAACTGAATCATTGTCTCTGATACCTGTGATTGTTGATGGTTCGATTGTGAATCCGGATAAAGGATTACCATTCTTATCTTCAACTTTAAGTGTCAAAGTTTCAGTTGGATCACCAGCTTTACGGCCTCTCTTAAGGTCATAATCTGATACAATAAGTGTGTCTGAGTAACTAGAACCATTATCAATACATCTTACTGTAGGAGCTGCACTGATGTGTGGTTTATGGTTTGTAGAATCAACCTGCAAATCAAGAACTTTTATTGCTGAAAGTTGTTGTTTACCGTCGATAATATCCCATACAATTACTGTTACTTTTTCACTTCTTGGAGCATCTTTCACGCCTGGTACGCCATAAAGTAAACCACTGACTGTGTTGATTTTTAACCAATCTGGGGTTGTTTTCTTGTCTGTAAGGTCATAAACGCCTGCTTCAGAATAACAAGGATCAATAGCTATATTATCTCTTGAATCACTTGCATAAACTAACTCAAATCTATGTTCCTGATCTGTATTAGGATCGAAAATTTTAATCATCTTCGATGAATCAACCATATTCTGGCCATTGTTGAAGTTATAATCGAAATCTTCTTTAGCTGAAGGCAATGATGTTGTTAAAATGGTCGGTTGTACGTTTACATAAACCGGCATTGTCAATGTTGCCATTCCACCGTGACCGTCATTACATATCACCGTGAACAAAGTGTCAACGTGTAGGTAACCATTACCTTGTGATCCTGTTAATAATGCTTTAGCTTCAGCTCCATCTATACGGATATTAAGTTGACCGTTTGTCTGGAAATCTACGCCAAATGCATCAAGTTGATTGTCAGTTCCATATTTTGTTAAATACTTGTTAGCCATCCAAATTGGTCTGTTTTGTCTTACAAGCACCTGATCATTCGATCCGTCAGGTGGATTACTGCTATCATAATTAGTTGAATCAATAATAACCTCATCGCCTGGTCTAACGTGTGAACTTACGAATCCATAAGCTGTTCTGCCATAACGATAATCCCATGATCTACCTAATTGATTTGCCCAAAAGTCTTCTTGTTCATCTGGTGTATTAAAGTTAGCCTGGAATCTGAGTTTATCAGTCAGGTTAGCTTTCATTTTACGATCGTTGAATGATGTCAAAGGATCGTCTGGTGTCATTCCACATGTATATACAGATGGTGTATAAACAACCCATACTTCTTTTAAGTCACCAGTCATATTCAATCTTCTTTCAACTGTAACTTTTTGTGTTTCAGCATCAGCATCTGTTTCAACCCAATCAGCAAATACTGGTGGTTGATTAACTACAAAGATTTTGAATGTATAATCGATCAATCTGTTTGAACCGAAGTCAACTGTATCCTGCTGTAGGAATCTAGCTCCTGCGTCATCATACTTACCTTGTGATAAAGTAGATTTGAATACATCAATATAGGTATCAATCTGATCTTGTGTAAGTCCAAGACCCTTTAGATAATCTACTGTTTTAGCAGTTGGTGGGAAGTTTGATGCCGAAACATAAACTGTTTCACCGCCTGGTACTATGTAAGGATTTGTAGGTCTTCCACGGAACATTACATATCCCTTAGCTAAATCTCTTGGATTTTCATGCTGAGTATCACCAGCTGAAATTGTATCAGCTAATAACCACTGTGTCAAACCTGAATTCCACTCAGTATTCCATGAATACATAAATTGTGGATAAATATCTCCAAGATGATATGAACGTGGGTCATAGAAACGATTTGTATCCATTGCTGTGATTGTTAAAATAGAATCACGTCCCTGTCCATTGTCAATAGGTAAGCTACTGTATGTACCTGGATCTACTGGATATTCTCTATCTTCAGTAACAAATATCTTATTCAAGAATTCTGTTATTGCAATATTCTTTTTCTGACCAGCTTCCCATGGATATTCTGATCCAACTTCTTTATAAAGGGTGTCTGTCTGTAAATGAATAACATTACCAGTAAACTTTGGTGGTTCGGTTGAACCTACGATTTTGAAGCTAATACCGCCATCATAAGCTGGTACAACATTCTGTCTCCAAAGCATTGTTCTTGATACAACTCTAACTATATCATTAACATTAACTGGAAGTGCCTGATATTTTTCACCAGCATAGAATGTCTGGTTGCCGTTATTAGATGCGGGCATACCTGGTCTGTTCGAGAAAATGTTTGGCATATTAGCAAAGCCTGTTACACTTGAACTGTAACGACGACCAATAAGTGTAGATTTATCTTCTTTGTATGGTTCCCATCTTAATTTTTCAAGTAAGTAGCTACCAGTACCAAGATTATATAAACCTTCTTCTGCTCTTCTCATTGTTGTATTTGGTCTTCTGTTTGTTGAATCAGGAATGATATCTACTCTTGAACGGAAAAGTTCTCTGTAAGGAGCATTTTCATCAACCTGCTTCATACTTGTACGAATGAAATCACCTGTTGTCTCATTTATAACAAAGAATACTGATTCATTAAGCAATCTAACATCGTGGTTGCTTCTTTCTGCAATACCTGTATAATCAACTGATGTTTCAAGGAATAAAGGATATCCAACTGGATGATAGTAGTTACCATCTTTGTCAGGTCTGAATTCTGTTTGCATATCAGCAATCCATGGGTATTTCAATGTACCGTCTGTATTTTTTGCTTCTGCAACAAATGGATCGCGTAACCAACGTTTTACATACTTGCCGTAGGATGGTAATCCTAGTGTGTTGTAAGTTCTGATTACTGGTGGAATACCTATTGCAAAATCTTCAATTGGACTCATTCTGCGTGCAGAATAATCTGCAGTTTTAATGTCTGTTCCCTTATCGTGGATGTCATAAATAACACCGGCCATCAATACCTTTGAAGGTATGCTGTTTGTTCCGACTGTGTTTTCATTTGCACCATTAACGAAAGGCACTGAAGTATATGAATATTTATACATTGATTCAAAAGGACCCTGCTCTGTTGGATTAGTAGTTGCAGGATACATGAATTTCATATATGTTTCATTTCCTGGGTTGAACTGATTTTCAACAAAGAATGTTTCTTCTGTTGCAGTTCCTGTGAATACATTTGTAATAACAACATTAACATTGGCTTCTGTTCTTCCCCAGTAATTTGTACGGAGAGTGTCTGTTCCACCAAAACCTGATAATCTACCTGCCAAAACGCCCTTGGAATTAGGAGCATCCGGAAGTCTGATTAAGAATCTGGCTGTATTATTATAAATGGAGTTAGCTGCGTTACTTGCAAATTCATCTGTATATGCTTCATCTGGATAAGGACCTACGATTTCACCATAAAGTATTGAACTTGCTAAGTCGCTTGAAGCTTCGTTACCGGTTAATGCACCCTGATTATCTCTGAATACTGGACCAGTAATAACATTCTGATCTATACCAATTGTTGAACCAGCAACGTTGCCGCTGATCAATGAACGGTTAAATCTGAGCTGTAAGTTCCAGTTATCTGAATAAATAGCGGCACCAGTGTATGCTTTATTATTCTGAATTCTTACGCGGTTGAAATGAATTCTGTCAACTCTGTTTGAACGGTCAACAGTTACACTGTCAAGAATAAACATAGCACCACCAAGTCCGATTCCGTTTTCTACGAGACCAACCTGTGGATGATGTCTCTTAACATCAACATTTGATAAGTCAGCAGGAATAACGACTGACCATGTAAGACCAGCGTCATTGGATTTAATTACCTGACCATAATCACCGCAAGCATAAGCATCTGAACCTGTTGGAAGGAATATGCTCTTCAAGCCATAAACTGTGCCAGTTGCTAATGCTGTCCAACTTGTACCTGCATTTGTTGTCTTTAAAGCAAGACCAAGATCACCTACAACATAACCTGTTGTTTGTGACGTGAAAAATACCTGAGTGAAGCTCTTTGTAGCATCATCATAATTAGTTGTCCATGCGTTACCGCCATTTGTTGTTTTAAACATCTGACCGAATGAACCAACTGCAAATCCAACCTGACCATCAACGAAGTAAACGCTGGAAAGATTGCTATATGTATTAGCATTCTTAACATCCCAGCTTGTACCGCCATTTGTTGTAACAAGGATTGTTCCTCTGTCACCAACAATTATACCGGTATTAACTCCTGTAAAGTAAACACTGTTTAAATTACTGGTTGATGCCTGAACTGAATTAGGTACAAACCATGTACTACCACCGTCTGTTGTTTTGAAAATCATACCGTTTCCACCAACTGCATAACCAACCAGGGATCCTGAGAAAGTAACTGCATTAAGTGAATAACTTTCGATGGCTGATTTAACAACTGACCAATTGTTACCATTATTTGATGATTTTAGTATAAGACCTCTATCGCCAACAATAATACCATTATTAAAGTTTGTAAAATATACACTCTTTAATCTATATGGTGTTGGATAATTCTTATATGCCCAATTTGCTCCACCATTTGTGAACTTTATAATTGTTCCATACATACCAACTGCGAAACCTGAGTTTGCATCTAGGAATGTAATTGAATGAAGCATATTGCCTGTTCCCATAGTTCCCCAACCAATTTGGGTGGTACCTGTACCACTGTAAGTGCCTAAAAGGTCACTATCGGTATTTACCTCATTGTCAAGGAATCTGGTTAACATTCTTGCATCTGGTAGATAAGCATCAGTTTTCTTGTATGTAAATACTGAATCTTCTGATTTATAATCTGTTACCAAACCAGTTGTAAAGTCAACTGTTACTCTGTCAATATCATTAACATAGTAGCGTTCTGTAGTTGTCATTGGGTTTACCATACAAATAGCACCACCGTTACCGTTGAGTACTTTATTTGCTAGGAATGTTACACCTTTAACAACGTTGATGTCGCCGTTTAACGAATAAACAGCACCACCACCGCGAACGTTTGGCTTATTGCCTTCAGCAATACCCATTCCAACTGTATTTGTACGGAAGTCAACTCTTGCGAACTGAACTGTACGTTGATGAGTTGGAATTAATGGATTCTGATTTGGAATGCGGATATCAACAGCACCGCCGCTGAACCCTGAAGTATTGTTTTCAAACAATACCGGGAAATTTCCACCATATCCAATCAATGATGATGTTGAAGCATCTACTCCACCTGCACCATAAACTGAAAGATTTCTTAATGTTGAAATTGCACCACCAAAAGAAGTTGCCTGGTTGCCAACAAATTTAATACCATAACCATAATCTCTGGTTAGTGGTGTTTGATCGGAACCACCAACAATTGGTGATGTAACAGGATCAGGGTTACCATCTTGGAAGATAGCTCCACCGGCTCCTGATTTGTTATTAGTAAATGTTGTTTGGTTGCTAATTCCTTCTCTTCTAGGACCACCACGAACAGTTAATCTGCCATAAGTGTTTTCAAGAAAGATAGCTCCACCACGTGAGTAAAAACCACTATTAGTTCCAGCGGCAGTTTCATCCTGTAAATATTTCGCATAAGTTTCATTAGCATCATATTTACCGGCTACCATTAATGAAGTGTACTTACCAACATAAATTGCACCACCGCGAGCTCCGAAAGTACTTCCGTTGTTCTGGTAGTTGTTGGCGATATTACCCAATGCTTCGAATGTATCATCCGAGAAAACTAATGGGGCACCACTGGTATTTATTCTATTGTTAACACCAAAGCCAATTTCAATCTGGGAATCTTCTCCAGGCTGACCGTCTTTACCTGAGATATAAACGGCACCACCATAAGCATGATTACCCCATTGGAAAGGATAAGGAGCAGGAGTATCCAATACATCCATAACTACTGTTACTGGGGGTGTACCGATTTGTCTTTGCTCTACTTTGGCTAATTGTACTTTATTTCCTTCAAATTTAAGATTACGAACTCTACCTAAGTATATAGCTAAACGAGCGTCATCATAAGCACGACGCTGGCTACTAGTTAATACATCTTTTGCAGCTCCGGGTTCATCAATCTGATCAATCATTCGAATTCTGTGATTCTGCATAACGGTTGAAATTGAACCATCTCTCTCAGTGAGATTTGGGTTTTTGTCAACTGCATAGAATCCTAGACCTGAAATGTCTGATGTTGGAAAGCCATCTGGTGTCTGAAGAATATTCAAAGCACCACCTCTAACGCGTGCAAAGTTATTCTTAAAAGTAACACCAAGTAACCATGTTCTCGATGAGAATGTCGTAATTGCTCCACCACTACCATTTGTTAGTGAACGGAACACATTATTCAGGCTTGCATAATCCGCATCAGATCCTGCTGCTGGATTAAACAAATCTCTGCTATCAACTGCCACGTCTTTTTTGAAGTTTTCAAACTGGCAATTTCTAAAGAAAGCTGATCTTGCACCAGGCAATATAATAATATGTCCCCATTCTTGGGAAATATTATTAACAGCATTTCCTTTAAAAAATATTTTGCCGTTTGTTACATTCACCGTTGAACCGCCAATTCTCTTCCATGAATAAAGGTTGAGAGCGACGTCATTCAAAGGATCTGTCTGCAAACGTGCAGCATAGAACATCATAGCAGCTTCAAATGAAACTTTTGCTCTGCCGGGGACAAGAGTAGTTCCAACTTGATCTTCTGTTAAATTCTCAATTCTTCTTGTTGCTTTATTCAATACTACACTGAACATCAACTCGCGTTTTGCACTATGAATGGTTGCATCATAAGATGTAGATGCTGACACAACACCATTGTAAGTGAAGTAATCCAAATCCGCATAGCCTGAATAGCTATTAGGGTTATTGGGTGACCCCGGAGGCTGAATTGGATCAATGCCGCCTGGATTGGCGCTATAGCTAGCTGATGCCAAACCGTCTGCAATGATTCTACCGCCTGTGGAGTCGATAATTCTACCATTTGGGTAGAATTTAACTGTTGTCCCCGGCTCTATAATTAGAGTACCGGCGATAACATAGTCTCTGTCAATGATATACGTTGAGTCCTTTAAGAACACACGTACATCATTCTGAGCAATACGCCCAGAAACGAACACCTGGGGCTGAGCGTAAGCTTCCATAAAAGCCAAAACACTCAGTATAACTCCCAGAAGAGTCAAACGAAACAATCGACGCATAATACCTCCAAAAAAATTGTTATTTTGTACAACAAATTTTATTTAAATTTCTGCTTAAATTAATTAATTACAGTTTTATGTAAAAGAGCTTATCAAGATTTTTTATTACTCAATAATCGTGCCAATTCTTATCAATCCACCTTTTGCCATTCCGACAAACTCGGATCCATTTTCTGCTACTATTTCTCTATAAATTTTTTCTGCTTTATCCTTCTGTCCTATTTTTTCGTAGCATAAACCCTGGAAATACTGATATCTGTTTCGTGTTCCCGGAGTTTTTGACAGAAGAACGGCCTTTTCGTAATGCTGTATCGCTTCTTCAAATTTTCCATCAGTTTCACTGCAAGCTCCTAAGCCTGAGTTGGCTCCTTCCATTATAATAGCTGATTCTGACTCTGCTGAAATTTTGAAATATTTAACTGCTTCTGCATATTTATTAAGACTAATAAAACAATTCCCTGCATATAAAGCAGCAACTTTACCAGGTTTTGTTCCTTCGTAGTTTTTAACGATTTCGACCAAACCTATAACTGGTTTGCCATTGACAAGAGCCTGTTTGTCTCCGTTCAAAGCTTTTTCGAAATCATTGCCCATTATATAAGGAAGGACTTTGGACAACGCAAAGGATGCGTTTATGTTCTTTTCTTCGTTAGTTTTTTCAATCCAGTTCTTGCCTAAAAATACAGCTATAACTACTATTATTATTCCAACGGATACACCCATTACCATCTTACGATTATTTTCAATGTAAGACTGCATTTGAGCTACCATGTTCGGTTTATCGCCTGCGGGACCTGCCGTAGCAAATGTTTTTGATTCTGTTTTTAATGGGTCGTTTTTTTCTTTCAACATCGTCTAACTCTTTGATTTTTAAAAACTATGTGCGCCCGAAGGGAATCGAACCCCCAGCCTTTGGAACCGGAATCCAACACTCTATCCAGTTGAGCTACGGACGCAGAATAGGTTACTATTCAACTTACAAATATATGACAGAAATTGCTAAATAACAATTTTTTTCCAAACTATTTTTCAATTTATTATCATTTTCACTCATTTATTTTTATTTTTTTGTACCTTTTGCCTTACAGTGTGTAAATGTTTCCACAAATATTTATTTTACTTTTTTTATTTAATACCAAGTTGAAGATAACATTTTCTAATTTTAATCAGACTTGGCTTTTGAATGTGTAAACTAATTTTCACTATTTATGAATTTAGTGTGTATTTTTCTTTCCACTTTACCTGACACTTCTACCAAAAGACCTCAATATCTATCACTTTTTAATGATTCCTTCGATCATATCCATAGCAGCTTCCAGTATTTCATCCCTATTATCCCTAATTCCCTCAATTGTTGGCTCAATTAATATATCAGGTTTCACACCTCCGCGAATGTAGTTATTTTCAAAATCTCTTGCTATAATCGAACTCCACGAAAATCCATAATTCCCTTGCAAACTAAATCCGGAAACTTCACCAATCGTACCGGCTGTGGGACTACCTACCAATTTTCCGATTTCGTAGTGCTTAACAATTGAAAGAATTGCCTCAGAATATCCTATTGACCTGGAATCCTGAAGAAATATTGGTCTTACACCGGCTAAAGTTCCTTTAGCTTTTATTTCAGCCAGTATTTGATATTGTGACATTCCCTTTTTGTCAGGCTTTGAATATACAGGCAGCTCCCAGACAATTGATTTAACATTTGCCTTTAGAAATAAGCCTAAAGCATGCTCAGAAACGCGAACAGTTCCTCTCATATCAAATATAATATTTTTTACAGACCTTAATGTGTCAACTAAATATTTCAACTCTTTATCGTCAATTCTTGTTAAATCTACATAAAACACATCATTATTTACTTTTGAAACTTCTGGCAACCTAATTTCATTCAAATCGCTGAGATATGCCGTTCTATGTACTTCCAAATCTTTCTCTGACCCATCAATAGACTTTATCTTCATCTTCACCAATGAATTTTCCTTACCGGCTCTTAATACTGCTATAGCTCTAGCTTCTGTCCATCCTTTGCTTTCCGAAGAAATATACTTACTGGCTTCCTTCAAGTATTGAGTTGTAGGTTTCCCATTTATAGCAATAATTTTATCTCCGGATCCTACATCTCCATAATTTGGACTTACCTTACCTATTATTAACTCGCTACCTATAGATTTGATTAGGAATGGTAATCCATAAGTAAAATTTTCTTCTCCATGCCATACTCGTGCCAAGCCATCACTCAGATTTGAACTCAATAATTTTAAAGTTTGAAGAAATTCCCATTCTCCTACATCCATCGATACTTTTTCTATAAGCTGATTAAAAACTAAATCCCAATTTTGAGAGGTTTGCTCATATATTCCGAATTGCCGGAATAAGCTCCATGCCTGAACAAATATACCAATTCTGTCATATCTGTCATTCCCCGAGACCTGTCTGTCATTATTAATTGAGGGCTTTTCTATTTTAGTTGAAGAATGTGGTAATGTTCCAATAGAATCTACATAAAGACAGATAGGCAACGAAAAGCCAACACTATTGCTCAAATCACCAAGCACAATTTCACCCGGATTTGGCATAGTTATTCTTGATAATTGATCTGAAGATATTTTTAGCGACATATTTCCAACATGTTTCCCGATTTCTGTTACTTCTGCGTAATAGCCTCCCTGTTCAGACAAAGGAATCATTCTCCAACCACGTACCAATTTTCCGGGATTCCCATCTTCAAAACCGGCGTTTCTCAAATCGAGATTTTTCCATTCATCACCATCCTTAACAAATAGTTTTGATTCATCAAAGTAAATATCGCCATCTCCAACTATAGTTAGTCCGATCCTTAGAGTTCTAATGCCATTTGGAACATTTAATTCGAGTGAATACTCCTTCCACTTTGTGTCTGTAATTTCAAGTAAAGCCATATTGTTAACACTGTTAAGCATATCTTCTTTCTTGTCACCAAATTCAGGGAACAATCTAATCTCTGCTCTACCGGCTGGTTTAACCAGATTGGCTTTAGCAAATATTGAGAATTTCACTCTTTTACCAGCTACTTTAGCTTCATCAATTGTTTGTATTACTGTTCCTTCAACTTTCCTCTGTGAAACATAAATATTAACAAGCTTGCTGCTAGTTAATTTGGATTCTTTAACAGTTGGTGCTCCAATATGAAGCCAAGCTACAGCCGCACTGGTAATTGCTTCCTTTGGCTTTTCTGTATAATAATATTTTTCAGGTGCCAGTTTCTTTTGATATACTTTAAGTGCCGGAGACAATTCACTGAAAATTTCATTTAGCGACTTCACTAATTGTTCATCATTATTTGCTAAACCTGATTTTTTTGCCCCCTCTATTGCAATTTCATCCCAATCAATCCCCATTGCCTCTGTAGATGGGCTGAAATATCGCACATAGCTGTACAGTTTTGCAAAAGCAAAGAGATTTTCCTTTTCTCTTTCAGTTAGTGATTTTGGTGGTGCATAAGTTTTTGGTTTATCCAGGACATCAAAACTGACTCCATCAATCCAAGCCTTACCATTGCCTTTGAGCATGGCACCGAAATTCAGATACTGTGCATTATTATTAACATAAAATGTGATTTCATAATATTTCCATTCATTGACTATAACAGGCTGATTCTCCATCATATCATAGAATCCAACTTCATCTTCTGGAAGATATTCGATTATCCACAGATGAGCTGATCCCTTTGGTCCATCAATTTCAGCTCTAAGCCATGCACCGAACTTAATAGTTTTACCGCGATACTGTGAAGCATCAACACTTTGCATAACCGAACCATAAATATTATCCTTGAACTCCTTATATCTATAGAGTTCAAGATTATATTTTCCACTTTTGGAATTCACATCAGTTAAACCTGCTGAATATTCGAAGTTAACTGCATAAGAAGGCATGCTCCACCCTCTGGGCATTCTTCCCGTCTCGCCTTCTTCGAAGTCCAGGTTAAAAGGATGCATTAGGGGTTGAGAACTAACTAAAAATGGCATAAATATGCCAATTATAACCACTATTATAAGCTTCAAATTCTTCTCCTGATTTTATTTTTCTAATATAACGAAAAAATAGTCAAAATGATACACATTGAATTGAAAAATTCAAGTTAAATTGTAACTTTTATGGATTTTAATGCTAATTTTTATTCAATACGATTCACTTTAATTCAGTTAATGTATATCATTACGTAAATTTAGATATTTTTTCTTTAAATTATTAATCTTCTTTATCGTCAATAAAACATATTTTTTAATGTAAAGTTTATTTCTACCATGAAAATATCATTAGCAAGCGATCACGCAGGTTACAATTATAAAGAACAGATTTCATCATACTTGGCAGAATTAGGTTACGAAATTGTCGATTTCGGGGCTTTCTCTTTGGCTTCAACTGATTATCCCGATCACGCTTTTGCTGCTGCTAAAGCCGTAGCTGACGGTATATGCGAAAGAGGAATCATTATCTGTGGCACTGGAATTGGAGTTTCAATCACCGCGAATAAGGTAACCGGAATAAGATCTGCAAACTGCAACACTGTCGAAATGGCTGTCCTAAGCCGTCAGCATAATGATGCAAATGTTCTCAATTTCGGTTCAAGACTAATAAGCATAGATTTAGCCAAACAGATTACAGATGCCTTCCTTAACACTGAATTCGAAGGTGGCAGACATTCAGGCAGAATTGATAAAATTCATTCGCTAACAGGAAGATAAATTTAAAATTATGTTTAAAAACTACAAAGTAGATGTGCTGGCAATGGCAGCTCATCCTGACGACATAGAGCTTTCCTGTGGAGGTACAATTGCAAAGCTGGTGCTGGATGGTTTACGTGTTTCAATTGTTGACTTCACACGCGGTGAGATGGGAACGCGTGGAACACCCGAGATACGTGTTGAAGAATCGATGGAAGCTTCAAAAATCCTAGGAATTCATCATAGAGAGAATCTAGGGCTGCCCGATGGATTTCTTGAATCAAATGAAGAGTCAGTGCGTTTAGCTGTTACAATGATCCGGAAATATCGTCCTGAGATTGTTTTGATGAATCCACCTTTCGAACGTCATCCTGATCATCAGGCTGTCAATCAGATAATCAGAAAAGCTATGTTCAAAAGTGGCTTACTTAAATTTGAAACTACATTCGAAGGAGAAACTCAAAAAACACACAGAATAAGAAAAATGTTCTGCTTCCAACAGTCTTATGATTTCCCTGATGGATCAACTGTTTTTTATGTAAATGTAACCAAAACTTTCAAAACCAAGATGGATGCAATCAAAACTTATGTGTCCCAGGTCTATGTACCAGGTAAGTCAATGGAAGGCGGACCCATTACTAGACTGTCCCGTCCTGAGTTTCTTGAAGAAATAGAAGCAAGGGCAATTAGTCACGGAACAAAAATTGGTGCAAGATATGCTGAAGCATTTTCCACAACCGAGCCTCTCGGAATTGATGGATTGGACAAGCTATTATAGAGTATTTTATTAATTATTTTTTAGGTAATTTATGAAAATTATTGAAGAATTCAAAACCTTTGCGATGCGGGGTAATGTGCTCGACATGGCTGTCGGTATTATCATCGGTGCTGCTTTTGGCAAGATAATATCATCATTTGTCGGAGATGTTTTAATGCCTCCTATCGGACTGCTTTTAGGAAATGTAGATTTCACTTCCCTTTCCTTTATTCTCAAACCAGCAGTGGAAAAGATACCTGCCGTTGCCATTAACTATGGTAAATTCATTCAAACAGTTATCGATTTCATAATAATAGCATTTTCAATCTTTATGATGGTCAAAGCAGTAAATTCACTCAAGAAAAAACAGGAAGAAGCTCCTGCTGAAGTTCCTGAACCAACAGCCGAAGAAAAGCTTTTAATTGAAATCAGAGATATCCTTAAAAACAAATAGATAAAAAAAATCCGTACAAAAATCATCATTTGTACGGATTATCTTTTTATTTCATCTATTTCTTTATCAAAATTCTTGCATCCACAGCTGTCACACTCTGCATGGTTCCTAGTAAAGGATTAATATCCATTTCAGCAATTTCGGGTGCAACCTCCAATAATAATGAAAGATTTACAATAGCATCTGCAAACAAATCAACATTTACGCCTTCTCTGCCTCTTACACCTTTGATTAGTCCATAAGCCTTGATGCTTTTTATCATTGTTAAAGCTTCTTCTTTTCCAATTGGTGCCAGACCATACGATACATCCTTCAGTACCTCAATAAAGATACCACCAAGTCCGCAGAGAATCAGATGACCAAAACTTTCTTCTCGCTTCGCTCCGATGTAAATCTCCTGACCTTTAATCATCTTTTGAATCAAAACACCGGATGCATTATCTATTTTCATTAGATCAACAAAATGTATGGCTACTTCTTCCTCATTCTGCACTGAAAGAACCACTCCTCCAACGTCTGATTTATGTAATGGTCCAACAACCTTCATTACTACCGGGAAACCCATTGCGATTGTTTTTGCTATGGCGTCTTCCTTAGTTAAAACTACTGCCTCAGGTACCCTGGCTATCCCGGCAAGGTCCAGCAGGTTCTGTACATCCACAGGTGTCAAGTAGCTTCCATCCTTTGCGCCGTCAATAATCTTCCTTATTTCATCTATTTGTTTTAATGCTGAACTTTCTTCAGAAAATGGTTTGTTTGTCGAATTAATCTTGCACAATGCATTTCCCAGAGCTACTTCATCAGTGAATGCAATTCTGCCCAATCCCTTGAAATGATCCATTTCACGCGATGCCTGAATAACGGATGGCATTACAGGATAAATCGGCTTACTGCACGATTTCATTTTTTCGTTAATTGTGTCATAAACCGTAGTTACATCGAACATTCCGGTTGTTCCAAATATAACAACAGAACCGTCGATGTTATCAAATTCATTCTCTATCGTATCGAGAATTAACCCTAATTGCTCAGCTGTTCCTGTAGCTAGAAAATCAATTGGATTAGCAACAGAAGATCCATGATACAATTGTTCCAGAAGTTTATCGGACGATGCACCGCTCAGCTTCGGCACTTTCATTCCTCCTTTAGATAAAGCATCTGTTAGCATAACACCCGGTCCTCCGGCGTGAGTAATAACTGCAATTCTATCGCCCTTCAAAGTTTTATTATTCATTGCACCGATGACATATACAAGTTCTTCCCTGCTGGTACACCTGACTATCCCTGCCTTTCTTAACAATGCATCGGTTGCTGTGTCTGATCCTGCTAATGCTCCTGTATGTGATGAGACAGCCCTGGATCCGGCTTCTGTTGTTCCTGCCTTTATTCCAGCCAATGAACAACCTTTATTCACGAGAGATCTGGCATGCTTCAACAACTTTTGAGGATTTTGAACCTGCTCCATGTATAATAGTTTTAACTTGGAACTGGTCTTTGGATCGAAAGATTCGTCCCAATACTCAAGCACATCCTCTACTCCAATTTGTGCACTGTTACCTACAGAAAATATACTGGAAAAGGTAATTCCCAACTGCATAGCCATTTCGACAATAAACACCATTGTCGCACCTGAAGCAGAAACACAGTCGCAGCCCATTGGATCAAATTTTGGAATAGGTCCGGCAAATACCCCTTTATAACTTGTTGTAAGAACCCCGATACAATTCGGTCCGATCAATGTACCACCTGCTTCATCAATTATCTTAGTTATTCTTTCTTCAAGTAGTCTTCCCTCTTCACCAACTTCACTGAATCCTGCTGAAAGTATGATGAATGCTTTTGATTTCTTCTCAGTTGCTAATATTCTGACTGTTTCCTCAGTAAATTTTGCTGCAATCGCTATGATTGCTAGATCTACATCTGGCAATTCAGAAACATCAGCAAAACATTCCATACCCTGTACAAGATTTTCTTTTGGATTAACACCGTAAACCTTACCATTGAAGCCATTATCGAGAATATTTTTAAGAACCTTGCCACCAATCTTCTGAACATCGTTAGAAGCACCAACGACAACGATGCTTTCCGGATTTAACATTTGTTTAGCTATCATTTCACTTTTTTTCATTATTGAATCAAATAATCATTTAAAATTACCATAAATACATTTAATTATAAAAAGAAAACTCATATTAATCCAATTAATATGAGTTTTCCATTAAACATATTTTTTACGAGAACTATCTGCTCGAATTTAATACCACAAACTTCCGGATAGAACACCCTGCTGCTCTATTAAAACGTATAAAGTAAGTACCGCTTGGAACAACATTATTCAAAACAAGCTCTCTCTGCTTGCCGTCATAACTTTGAATTATCCTACCAAATATGTCAACAACTTCAATACTTTGTAATATCTCATCAGTATTAATATTTAAAACTCCATCAGTTACAGGATTTGGATAAATTAACTCACTAGCAACAACTTCAGACTCTGCATCAACTGATGTTACAGATTTTATTGTTCTATAAAGCCCTCTTTCAGAAGATATATACAATCTACCCTCGTTATCTATAGATTGCAATGAACAACTTACCATTGGTAATCCATCAGAATATCTGCTCCAATTCATCCCTAAATCTTCTGAACGATAAACACCACTATCTGTAAATGCAAAGAACAAATCACCATATCTTTTCATCATTTTTGTACTGAAGCAACCAATGCCATTTGCAGCGGTATAATCAACCAAATCTGTGGAATTGTATATTCCACATCCACTTGCAAACATATATCTCTCCTTGCCATTCTTTAGAACAAGATCGAAATCGTTGAAATATTTTTCTGGTGCTGTGCTTTTAATTATACTCCTTTTCTCCCAAGTGTTCCCATTGTCATACGAAACTTTGTATGTATTATCAAATCGTATATCATCTGCAAAATTCTCAGCTACAATGAAAATTCCATCATAAGTGTATTTTGCAGGATTTGCACCTTTCATATCACTATCTTCTTTCCAGGTCTCACCATAATCATCTGAATAGTAAAATCCTGACCTCATCGTGCTTGTTGCAACCAGCCTGCCACTTTTCGTTTCAAAGAAATCAGTAATCCAATAAAGGTAAGAATTATTACTCTCCCATGTAATCCCATTATCAGTTGAGTGGTAACTTGGTTCTTGAATATCAAAATAGTATATGGTACCCTTTGAATCAATGCTGGCAGTCGAGATTGGCCAAACGCATTTTCCTGGTTGTTCCCTTTGTTCCCATTTAGACTCTTCATTCCTTTTGAAATAGTATTGTCCTTGTCCGAACGCGTGGAATTCATTTTTCTTATTCACCAAAAAGCGTTTTATTGAGGGATAATCAATACCTGTGCATCGTGGAACCCAATCATTAGATATTTCGTCAAATAAATAGACTCCGTAACCGATAAGATACAACTTTTTATTACTCTCATATATCTTATGAAAATATGATGCTGATTTGGGTAGTAGCATTTCCTTAAAGGTATTACCTGAATCACTTGAAACATATAGATTTACAGCAAATTTTGGATACGGTAAATCTCCAAAGCTAAAAACATACAGGTTCTGACCGATAACATTAATCCAGCTAATTAATTGCCTGCCAAAAAAATCTACCGTCTTCCATGTAATTCCTTTATCTTTAGAAATAAAAAGCCCTGAATCGGATGTTGCATAAATTTTATCATTGAGTACTTCTATATCTCTAACATTCTTATTTTGTCCATTAATAAATACTACATTTTTCCATGAATTATCTAAGCCATTGAAAATACTAACATAATTGTCTTTTGCAACATAAATATTATTTAAATTATCAGAAACAATATCATATAGAGTTCCTGTTTTAAAATCATTTTTGGCTGACATCAATGACCACTTTACACCAAGATCAGAGGATTTATATAAGCCATTCCTGTTGCAGATATATACGTTATCAGATTTATCCCCTGTAATAATAAGCTGATCGGATTGAAGTGCACTATCCAAAATTTGCCAGCTACTGCCTTTATCAATTGATCTAAAGAGTGAAAATATTCCCTCCCTTGAAGCTGCTACAATCAAAACACCCTTAATGTGAATTATTCTTTTAAAAAGATATAAATTATACCCATCAAAACTCTTACCATCAACATTAAGAATAGAACAAGATTTCCATGTATTACCATTGTCAGTAGATTTGAAGATACCCTTATTACACGCATATAAGTCCCCATTCTCATCACTTACGAAATCACTTACTAAGGCATTGTTAGGTGCATCAACATATTCCCAGACCGGTTGTGAGTTTAAAGTAGAAATAAGTAGAAAAAAGCAAATAGTAATCATTTTTTTCATATCAATTTCTCAAAAGTACTTTGTTAATTTTATAATAACAATTTACACCAATATTTGTTACAAAATAAACAAAAAAACCTCAAATCGTATGATTTGAGGTTAGTTATTTTAACTAGTTAAAAGTTATTATGCTTTTTCTACTTCGCCATCTGGCTTTGCTTCTTCTGCGGTTGGCTCTTCTGCTGGAATTTCAACAACTGGAGTTTCAACTACAGGTGCTTCTTCAATAACAGGTTCGGCAACTACATCTGCGACTGGTGTCTCAACAACAGGCTCAACTACTACAGGTGTTTCTTCAATTACCGGCTCAGCCACAACTTCCGCTACAACTGGAGCTTCTTCGACCACAGGTGTCTCAACAACTACTGGTGCTTCTGTGACTACTGCAACTGGTGCAGCTTCTTCAACAACGTCAGTTGTCTTTTTTGATTTCTTTGGCTTGGCTTCTACTTCTGCTGTTGCTGTCTTTTTCTTAGGAGCGGCTTTTTTCTTGCCTTTCTTCGATGTAGCGCCATCTTGTGGTGCAGACCAATCAACTAACTCAATAACAGCAGTTTGTCCAGCGTCACCACGTCTGAAGCCTGTTTTTGTTATTCTTGTGTATCCACCCGGACGATCGGCAACCATAGGAGCAATAGTATCAAACAATTCCTGAAGAATTGCTTTCACTTCAATGTGTTTTCCAACAATTCTTCTGTTGTGAATATCAATTGTCTGACCTTCCGGAAGAGTGCCGGCTTTTTCATTTGCAAGAGCATGTTTTGCTTTTGTTATCAGTGACTCAGCATAAGGTCTTAATTCCTTAGCTTTCGCAACAGTTGTTGAAATTCTTTTATGTTCAAAAAGAGAACTAGCCATATTCTTCAATAATGCCTTACGATGACTGCTGGTTCTTTTAAGTTTTCTTCCCTTGTGTAAGTGTCTCATTGTCTTATCTCATTCACTTTTATTTAAATTCAAATTTATTCTATGAAGTCAATCAAGACTTCTTAACAACTTGGTTGATCGCTTCTATTAATACGGATCAATCAAATCTGTAGGTTTAACCGGTTCATCTTTGATGAATTTTTCAACATTCATTCCGAAGTCCAGACCAAAGAAACGAACAACTTCTGTAAGTTCAGTCAATGATTTACGACCGAAGTTGCGGAATTTAAGCAATTCTGTTTCCTGGAGCATAACAAGTTCAGCCAGATTCTTTATATTAGCGGCTTTCAAGCAATTATGTGCTCTTACCGATAATTCTAGTTCATCAACCGGAGTTAATAATATTTTACGTAATCTGTTACGTTCTGCTTCTTTAACTTCATCTTCTGCAATTTCCTGAGGAGATTTTTCTTCAGTAGTTTCTTCAAAACTAATGAAGTATTTAACATGATCCTGCATTAGCTTAGCAGCAGAGTGGAGAGCTTCCTGAGGCGTAATTGATCCATCAGTTTCTATATCAAGAATTAGCTTTTCATAATCTGTTTTTTGACCAACACGATAAGGTTCAATATTAAAGATAACATTTTTTATCGGAGTATAAATTGCATCTATTGGTAGCATTCCGATTGGATAATCAACAAGTATTTGTTCTTCGGCGGGTACATACCCTTTTCCTTTTGCCACACGAAGTTCAACATCGAACTCTGCATCATTTGCTAAAGTTGCAATATGATGATCTGCATCCATTATTTCAATTTGTGACGAAGCAGATTGAAGATCATTGGCAGTCCATGTAGAAGGTCCTTTCAAGTGAAGCATCAATCTAATAGGCTTTTTGTCCAATGTCTTTAGTCTGATTTCTTTCATATTGAGAATAATCTCTGAAACATCTTCTAAAACACCGGGAATTGTCTGAAATTCATGCAAAACATCTGTAATTTTTACACCGATAATTGCTGCACCTGGAACAGACGATAAAAGAACTCTTCTAAGAGAATTACCAAGGGTAACACCGTAGCCCTGTTCCAGTGGTTGAAGAATAAATCTTCCCTGGTTTGGATTGGATGTTTCCTCAATTTGCACCCTATCGGGCATCTGCATCTGAGTATTCATAAATATCTATATCTCTCGGATTTTAAAACTTCTAGTTAATTATAGATGCACTACTGTAGCATCCCGACCTATGGTCTTAAACTCTTCTTCTTTTAGCAGGTCTGCAACCATTATGAGGAATAGGAGTTTTATCAATAATACTGTGGATTTCTAATCCAGCTTGTGTAAGCGCTCTGATCGCGGCTTCACGACCTGAACCAGGACCTTTGACAACGACATCTACTTTTCGGAGACCCATATCATAGGCTTCCTTTGCGGCTTTCTCAGCACAAACCTGTGCGGCATACGGTGTGTTCTTCTTAGAACCACGGAATCCGTTTCTACCCGCTGATGACCAGCAGAGAGCATTGCCATACATATCCGAAATAGTTACCATTACGTTGTTAAATGTAGCAATCACATGAGCTTTGCCATGAGAATCGGCTACTATTTTTCTTTTCTGTCTTTTTTTAGCTGCTGCCATTTAATTATACTTTGTTATTGATTACTAATAAATTCAATTAATAAAATCAAGATGTAAAATTCAACTACTTCTTAGCGGCTTTCTTTTTGCCGGCAACCGTCTTTCTCTTACCTTTACGGGTTCTTGAATTGGTTCTGGTTCTCTGCCCTCTAACCGGTAGTCCACGTCTGTGGCGAATTCCACGATAGCAATTGATATCGATCAAACGCTTAATATTCATTTGAGTTTCGGAACGAAGTGCACCTTCGACCTTCATTTCCTGAATTATCTGGCGTAAGCGTGCGATTTCTTCATCGCTCCACTCATTCACCTTTTTTTCTTCGCTTATTCCTGCTTCAGCTAATACCTTCTCGGAACTATGTCTTCCTATACCAAAAATATAGGTAAGTCCAATTACTCCTCGTTTGTTCTTTGGCAGATCGATTCCAGCTATACGTGCCACTCTTTGACTCCTTTATTGATTATCCCTGTCTTTGTTTAAATCTGGGATTTTTCTTGTTAATAATGTATATTCTACCTTTTCTACAGACGATCTTATCGTCCGGATTTCTTTTCTTTACTGATGCTTGCACTTTCATCGCAGTACTCTCAATTTATTGTGTTTTTTTATTTTCTTATTTGTATCTATATACAATTCTGCCCTTAGTTAGGTCATAAGGCGAAAGTTCAACCTTAACTTTGTCACCCTGCAGAATCTTTATAAAATTCATTCTCATTTTGCCGGATATATGCGCAAGAATCTTGTGACCATTCTCGAATTTAACAATAAACTGCGTATTCGGTAATGTCTCTTCTATTATTCCATCAAGTTGTATTAAATCTTGCTTAGCCATTTTATCCGTTAATCTCTTAAAGTTAATATTAAAGGATACTTATCCTGAACAATTACTGTGTGCTCGAAATGTGCCGCAGGTTTACCATCTTTTGTTCTTACTGTCCAGCCATCCTTATCGGTAACAACCTGATATCCACCCGCATGCACCATTGGCTCAATTGCAATACCCATTCCCTCATATAGTTTCACATTTGGAAATCTAGTCCTGTGAAGCAAAGGAGGAACAAAATTGGGTATTGGCGGCTCCTCATGGAGATTTTTACCAATTCCGTGCCCTACTAATTCTCTTGTCAAAGAAAAACCATTGTTTTCACAATGAGTTTGTACTGCTCTGGATATATCGTAAACTTTATTTCTGTCAATTGCCTGCTCAATCCCTAACATTAGTGACTCCTGAGTCACCCTGAGCAATTTTTGTATCTCATCGCTGATAGTTCCAACAGGATAGGTAACAGCACTATCGCCATAATATCCATCCAATTTGGCTCCACAATCCAACGATACAATATCTCCATCTTTCAAAGCACGACTTCCGGGTATTCCGTGAACTACTTCCTCATTAATTGAGATGCACAGAGTATTTGGAAAATACTTATCATCAACTCTATATCCCTTGAATGCAGGGTGTCCGTTTTTTGAACGAATGTAATCCTCTGCAATTTTGTCCAATTCAATTGTTTCTACACCTGGCTTTACATATTTTTCCAAGAGACCTAAAGTCTCAGCAACAATCCTGCATGCTCTTTCAATCTTGCCAATTTCTTCTGTCGATCTTATTGCCGGCATATTATAATGCGCAGAATGTCCACTCATAATAAATTAAAATCCACCGGAACCGGTTCTGCCCTTAATCTTGCCGCTCTTCATAAATCCATCATAATGCCTCATTAACAAATATGATTCGATTTGTTGCAATGTATCAAGGCAAACACCTACGACAATCAGCAACGAAGTACCACCAATAAATGAAGCTAAACCACTCGATACACCCAGAATATTTATAGCAAATGTTGGAAGTATTGCCACCACAGCTAAAAAGAACGAACCCGGTAACGTGATTCTTGTAATGATACCATCTATATATTCAGCAGTTTGCGATCCCGGTCTGATACCCGGAATAAAACCACCTTGCTTTTTCATATTATCAGCCATTTCCCTAGGATTAAAAACGATAGCTGTATAGAAGTAAGTAAACAACACAACCATACCGCCATAGATAATCGCATAAGTGTATGAACTCTCATTGAATAATGAGACAACTCCATAAAGCCATGTACTTTCCGGGAAGAAGCTGAAAATTGTGTTCGGAATAAACATAAGCGATTGAGCAAAAATGATAGGCATAACACCGGCAGTATTAACTCTCAAAGGGATGTACTGTGTTGTCCCGCCATAAACTTTTCTGCCAACCTGACGTTTAGCATACTGAACAGGTATTCGTCTTGTGCCCTGAGTAATAAAGATTACTGAAGCAATTACAGCTAAAACAAATAATAAGATAATCACTTCCATTATCCAAGGTCTCTCTGCAAGTGTGAACACCTGATTCACTTCCTGATACAAAGCACCCGGGAGCCTGGCAACGATACCAATCATAATAATCAAGGAAATTCCATTTCCAATACCAAATTCGGTAATTCTTTCTCCAAGCCACATCATAATCATAACACCGGCTGTCATAATGAAGACAGTCGTTATAACAAAAATAACCCCGCTATCGGGGACCACCGGCAATCCATTTGCTTCCATTGCACCTAACCTAAGAGTAAAAGCCCATGATTGCATTGCGGCAATTATAACTGTTAAGATTCTCGTCCATTGATTTATCTTGCGTCTTCCTTCTTCACCCTCTTTTTGCATCTTTTGCAGTTCAGGAATTACAATTCCACCTAACTGAAGAATAATAGATGCAGTAATATAAGGCATAATACCAAGAGCAAAAATTGCGGCATTTGAGAAAGCTCCACCAACAAACAAATCAAACAATCCAAAAAGACTGTTTGAATCACTTTTGTTAGAAATATGCAGCAGAGTCATATCAAGACCCGGTACAGTAATTTGCGCACCAAGACGAACAACAACTAATATCAATATTGTTGTTATGATTCTTGTACGAAGCTCTTCAATCCTGAAGATGTTCTTGAATGTTTGTACTACACTACTCATTAATTGTAACTGTCCCTCCGGCAGATTCTATTTTCTGTTTTGCGGAAGCTGTTGTTTTAGCCGCCTCAATATTCAGAGCAGATGTTATCTCACCATTGCCTAATACTTTAATTGGGAGTCTGCTGTTAGCAACTGCTCCGATACTATAAAGTATTTCAAGGTTAACAGTATTACCACTGAGCTGATTGTTTTCTACCAACTCCTGAAGTCTGCTTACATTAATTACCTGGTATTCAACACGGAATCTGTTGAAAAATCCGAATTTTGGAAGTCTTCTATGCAAAGGCATCTGTCCACCTTCAAAACCGACCTTGCGTGTATAACCCGAACGAGACTGAGCACCTTTATGGCCTCTAGTTGAAGTACCGCCATGACCTGAACCTTGTCCGCGACCGATTCTTTTTCTGTCTTTCTTAGCGCCTTCTGCGTATGTCAAATTACCTATGTGTTTCATTTTCTTGCTTTATAATTATTCTGAAACTTCTTCTACTTTTACTAAGTGCTTTACTACGTTTATCATTCCACGTGTCTGTGGATTATCCGGCAAAATCTTACTGTAATTTGGACGACCCAGCCCTAGTGCTTTAATTGTAAGCTTTTGTTTTTCAAGCCTTTTAATAGTGCTTTTAACCTGTGTTATTTTTAGCTGTGCCATTTATAACCCGCTCTATTCTTATATAAATTTTTCTAAAATTAGCCCATTACAACTTTTTCTAATGGAAGTCCGCGGCGCGCTGCCACTGACTGTGCATCTTCCAATTGCATCAAGCCTTTCATTGCGGCTTTCACTGTGTTGTGTGGATTTGATGAGCCAATACTCTTGGTCAAAACATCCTGAACACCTGCTAGCTCTAGAATAGCACGAACACCGCCTGCGGCGATAACACCCGTTCCCGGAGTTGCTGGCTTAATCATAACCTTTGCGGCTCCGAATCTGCCTATCACTTCGTGTGGAACTGTTGTGTTCTGTAGTCTTACAAAGACAACATTCTTCTTAGCTGCGTCTGTAGCTTTTGTTACTGCATCAACAACTTCACTTGCTTTGCCTAGACCATAGCCAACATGACCGTTATGATCGCCTACGACTACTATTGCCGAAAAGCTGAATCTTCTACCGCCCTTGACTACTTTAGCTGTTCTGCCTACATACACCAGCTTATCTTTTAAATCGACTTCGGAGGATTTTACCTTAGCCACAAAAAATCTCCTTCTTAAACCAAATTTTTATAATATTCATTCTTTAGAATTTTAATCCTGCTTCGCGTGCTGCATCTGCCAATGCTTTAACTCTACCATGATAGAGAAAACCGTTACGATCGAATACTACAGTTGTGATATTCTTTGCAATAGCTTTTTTGGCTAACGCTGCTCCTACGAATTTGCTCTGATCAGTCTTTTTTGTGCCTGGCTGAATCAAGCTCTTCACATCTGCTTCCAATGTTGAAGCGGCAACCAGTGTAGTACCGGAGACATCATCAATAATCTGAGCAGAAATATGATTCAAGCTTCTGTAAACCGATAATCTCAATCTTTCGGGTGTACCAAAGATCTTCTTACGGACGCTGAATTTTCTTCTAGTTCTTTTCTTCTGTTTTAATGCTTGAATATTCATTTTAATCTATAATGATATATTTAACTTCTTTAATTACTTACCTGTTGTCTTGCCGGCTTTTCTTCTCACATATTCGCCTACATAGCGGATTCCTTTGCCCTTGTATGGCTCAGGCTTCTTCAATTCGCGAATTTTAGCTGCCATTTGACCAACCAGTTGTTTGTCAATTCCGCTAACCATTATTGTATTATTTGCAGGCACTGTTAGTTCAATACCTTCGGGTGCAACCACAAGCACTGGATGCGAAAATCCAAGTGCAAGCAAAATATGCTTACCTTTTTGTTCGACCTTGAAACCAACGCCTTCGACAGTCATGGTTTTATTAAATCCAGTATTAACGCCTTCGACAACATTAAAGGTCAATGCTCTTGTTAGACCATGGAGAGCTCTTATATGTTTTTCATCGTCATTACGTGAAAATGTAATAATATTATTTTCAAATTTAAAATCAATTTGTTCCGGTATATTTAGCGATAACTCGCCTTTTGGACCTTTGGCCTTCAAAGTGCGTTCTTTTATCGTGACTTGCACTTTTGCTGGAACTTCAATAGGTTTTTTACCAACTCGTGACACAGTATTACTCCTGTAAATTAAAATTTTACCAAACGCTTAAGAGAATTTCGCCGCCAATATTCAATTTGCGGGCTTGTTTATCTGATAGCACACCTCTTGAAGTAGAGATTACTGCTGTGCCTAGTCCATTTCTTACTCTGGGCAATTTATCAGCTGGCATATAAATTCTTCTGCCTGGCTTGCTAATGCGGATCAATTCTTTAATAACATGTTGCTTGTTATAATACTTCAATGTTACTTTAATGGATCCCTGTAAACCATCATCGATTTTTTCATAATCAGCGATATAACCCTGTTCTTTTAAAATAACCGCTACAGCCATCTTGAGGTTGGAGCAGGGACACTCCACTGTTTTATGACCGGCGCTTCCGGCATTGCGTATTCTTGTAATGAAATCCGCTATTGTATCTGTTACTGGCATAATCTACTAACGCTCAATATATTTATTATAATCTGTTTCTAAAAAATTCAATTACCAGCTTGCTTTTCTGATGCCCGGAATCTTCCCATCCAGTGCCATCTGACGGAACATATTTCTGCAAAGACCGAACTTTTTGTAAACTCCACGTCCACGGCCGGTTGCAAAACATCTGTTTCTCACTCTTGATGGTGAGCTGTTTCTTGGTAATTTCTGTAATCCGATATAATCGCCAGCTTCTTTCATTGCTTTGCGTTGTTCTGCATACTTAGCAACTAGGCGTTGTCTTTTTAGGTTACGGGCTACGATAGCTGTTGTTGACATATACTATACTCTCTTAATCTTTTTTACGAAATGGGAAACCAAACTCCAGTAGCAATGCATGCGCTTCTTCGTCGCCACCGCTCTTCGTCACAAATGTTATATCCAGTCCTGTAATTCTGCTTACTTTATCAACATCAATTTCAGGAAATATAATCTGTTCCTTAATACCGATTGAATAATTACCTCGTCCGTCGAAGCTTTTATCCGGGAATCCACGAAAGTCACGAATACGAGGCGAAGTAATGTTTATAAATCTATCTAAAAATTCATACATTCTTGCTCTGCGAAGTGTAACTGAGCATCCGATAGGACTACCCTCACGCAATTTGAAGTTCGATATCGCAGTTTTTGCACGATTGATCACAGGTCTCTGACCGGATATCAATTCAAGCTCATTAATTGCAGACTGCAAAGCCTTAAGGTCCTGTGTTGCCGCTCCAATACCCATATTAAGAGTAATCTTCTTCAGCTTAGGAACCTGCATTATAGATTTAAAACTAAATTTTTTCATTAAAGCAGGAACTACCTGCTCTCTATAAAAAGCCTCAAGTCTTGGTTTAGGAATTTCTTTATCCTTAACTTCATCCAGTCTTTTACCATCAGGCTTAAAGTCAGCCTTTTTCGCTTGTGCAGCGAATGGCGAGGCAGATGTTGATTTTTTTGGTGCAGCCATGTTCTAACTATCTCTTATTAACTTTTAAACTTGCTTATCATTTGTTTTTGCATATCTGACGGATTCTTTAATACCGCCTTTTTCTTCAAACTTAATGCCTACTCTTGTCGGATTCTTTTCAGAATCCTGCAACAATACGTTAGAATAATGTATAGGCATTTCTTTGCTTACAATACCGCCCTGCTGATTGCGTTGGCTAGGTCTTTCATGTTTCTTGCGAATACTGACACCTTCAACCAGAACTCTCATTTTCTTAGGATAAACTTCGAGCACTCTTCCGCTTACTCCCTTGTCGTTCCCTGCAATCACTTGGACTATATCGCCCTTTTTTATTTTTAATTTCATCATTTCATTCACCAATTATATTACTTCAGGCGCTAAAGACACTATTTTCATAAAATTTTTCTCGCGTAATTCACGAGCCACCGGACCGAATATACGTGTTCCGCGTGGTTCTCCCGCAGCATTTAAGATCACAGCAGCATTGTCATCGAATCTAATATATGATCCGTCTTTTCTGCGTTGTTCTTTGCTGGTTCTTACTATCACTGCTCTACAGACTTCACCCTTTTTTACATTCGCATTGGGAAGTGCTGATTTTACTGATACCACCACCAGATCGCCTATTCTAGCGTATCTTTTACCATGACCTCCAAGCACTCTGATACAACGTACCTTACGAGCACCCGAATTATCAGCAACAGTCAGATTAGTTTCTTCTTGTATCATTTTAATTTATCTCCGTTTTTTTATTTCGCTCTTACAACTATTTCAAGCAATTCCCAACGTTTATTTGCACTCAAGGGTCTTGACTCACGAATTTTTACTGTATCACCAATTTTACATTCGTTATTAGGATCATGTGCCATCATCCTGCTTGATCTCTTGAAATATTTCTTATAAATTGGATGAGCCACCTGACGC
Source organism: uncultured Hyphomicrobiales bacterium (assembly GCA_964464375.1). GTDB lineage: Bacteria > Bacteroidota > Ignavibacteria > Kapaibacteriales > UBA2268 > CAIOZA01. The sequence continues at coordinate 107,914 of CAYXFU010000004.1, read as the reverse complement.
ACGATGATGACAACTATGGTTTTATCCATTTTGTTAGATGCTACTTTGCCCATCAGTATTCTGCGGTTGCTTTTCGCAGTGATTTCTGCGCCTGTATTTACTGTGTTTTCTTCCATTTTACTTATCCAGATTGCGTTCTTTTATAATTGTTTTCAATCTTGCAGTGTCCTGCTTCAAAGTTCTTAAGTATGCAGTGTCCTGCAACTGTGAGAGCGAATGTTGAAATCTTTGATTTATCAAAGTTTCACGAGTTTCCTTAAGTGAACCTGTTAATTCACCGTCAGTCAATTCTCTTAAATCTTTTGCTTTGCGCGGTTTCATCTTATTCGATATCAATACGTTTAACAAATTTTGTCTTAATTGGTAATTTATGCGATGCTAATCTTAAAGCTTCCTGAGCATCCTTCATCTCTACACCGTCAACCTCAAAAAGTATTCTTCCCGGCTTTACTACGGCTACCCAGAATTCAGGACTTCCCTTACCACTACCCATACGAGTTTCAGCTGGCTTTTTAGTTACTGGTTTATCAGGAAATATTCTGATCCACATCTTACCTTCACGCTTGAGGAAGCGATTGATAGCAATACGAGCTGCTTCAATCTGTCTGCTTGTCAACCAGGCAGCATCAAGAGTCTTCAATCCAAATGAACCGAATGTTACCTGTGAACCTCTCTGAGCTTTACCGCGGTTTCTGCCTCTTTGCGTTTTTCTATATTTTACTCTTTTTGGAAGCAACATGATGACTTACTCAACTTATTTTATTATCAAATCTATTTATAATGTTAGTCTTATCCGGATATGAGCAATTATTGCTGTTTACCGATAATTTCGCCCTTGCAGATCCAGACTTTTATACCAATAGCGCCATAAATCGTGTGTGCCGTTCCTGTACCGTAGTCAATATCCGCTCTTAATGTATGAAGAGGTATTCTACCTTCTTTATACTGCTCGGTTCTTGCCATTTCTGCTCCACCAAGTCTTCCGGAACACATAATTCTAATGCCGAAAGCTCCCATTCTCATTGCTGAAGAAACAGCCTGCTTCATTGCACGACGGAATGAAATTCTACCCTCGAGCTGCTGAGCTATATTTTCGGATACAAGTAATGCCTCAAGTTCTGGGCGTTTAATCTCACTTATAAGAATCTTTACATCCTTACCGGTTACTTTCTTAAGTTCTTCCTCAAGCTGAGTAATATCCTTACCCGACCTTCCGATAATAACACCAGGTCTGGAAGTATTGATCGTAATCCTTAGTTGCTTTGCTGTACGTTCAACTATGATTCTTGCTACACCGGCTTTTTTCAAACGGCTTTTGATATAACTACGTACCTTGACATCTTCTTCCAACTTCTCAGCTACGTTTCTTTCATCAAACCAGTTTGCATCCCAAGGCCTGATGATGCCAAGTCGAAGCCCTATCGGATTAGTTTTTTGTCCCAATTTATTTCGCTCCTAAATTATAATTTGGATTGGTTGCTACAACAATTGTTAAATGATTCGAGCGCTTTCTGATTCTGTATGCCCTTCCCATTGGTGCGGGACTGATTCTTTTCATTACCAGACCTTGATTGACATATGCTTCTTTAATGAAAAGGTCTTCAGGTTTTACCTTTTTACCATCTTCATGATTAGAAATATTCGATATCGCTGAACGCAATACCATTTCGCAATCTTTAGCAGCTAGCTTTGTATTAAATCTCAAAATCGAGAAAGCCTGTGCGGCGTTTTTGCCACGTATCAAGTCCACCACTAACCGCATTTTACGCGGAGATGAACGAATATGTTTTTTTAAGGCTCTTGCTTCCATCTATAGCTCCATTATTCTTATTTCTTAGCCGAGGACTTTTGTTCTTTTCTGTGCCCAGCATGTCCACGGTAAACTCTTGTCGGTGCAAATTCTCCGAGCTTATGACCTACCAGGTTTTCTGTAATATATACCGGAATAAATTTATTCCCGTTATGAACTGCAACTGTATGACCCACAAAATCCGGAGTAATTGTTGATGCTCTCGACCATGTTTTGAGTACCTGCTTCTTAGCCGCCTCATTGAGGGCATCAATTTTCTTCTGCAATTTTATGTGTATAAAGTAACCTTTTTTTAAAGAGCGAGACATAACACCACCATATTATTTTACTTTTCTACGTCTAATTATATATTTATCGCTTAAGTTGCGTTTCTTTCTGGTCTTAAGACCCTTAGCCAGCTGACCCCATGGTGATCTTGGATGCAAGCGTCCACCACCGGATTTTGATGTTCCTTCTCCACCACCCATTGGATGGTCAATTGGGTTCATAGCCATACCTCTGGTCTGTGGCTTCTTACCTCTCCAAATCATTCTACCGGCTTTACCCCATAGAATATTCATCCAGTCGATATTGCCAACATGTCCAATCGTTGCGTAGCAATTTGATGGAATCAATCTGATTTCACCCGATGGCAATTTTACTTGAGCAAATTTATCATCCACAGCAGCTAGCTGTGCTGAAGTTCCTGCCGAGCGTACTAACTGTCCACCTTTGCCTGGCTTCATTTCAATATTATGAATGAACAAGCCTACCGGTATTCTTCTCAATGGAAGAGCATTACCATCTTTGTATTCTGCATCAGGGCTTGCTATCAAAACATCGCCGACTTTCACTTTATCAGGAGCGAGAATATATCTCATCTCACCGTCATCATATTTAAGAAGAGCAATACGTGCTGTGCGGTTTGGATCGTACTCAATTGTTTCAACCCTGGCCGACATACCGATTTTATTCCTCTTGAAGTCAATGACTCTGTATCTTCTCTTATGTCCACCACCACGATGTCGTGAAGTAATACGACCTGTATTATTTCTTCCACCTGACTTCTTTAGAGGTCTAACAAGTGGTTTGTAAGGATGATCCGTTGTGATTTCATTAAATGAGCTCACCGAGTAAAATCTCGTTCCGGGTGTTATTGGTTTTAACTGTCTAAGTGCCATTGTAATTTCTATCGTTTAATATTCACAAATGTGTTATTATTCTCCGGCTGCACCGGCTACCAATTCTATCGTCTGTCCTTCTTTCAAAGTAATGTATGCTTTTTTGCGCAATGCAGTTTTCCCACGCATCAAACCCTTACGAGTAAATCTTGACTTCACTTTAGGTTTTACCCTGGTGGTACGAATACTGATCACATCCACCTCAAACATAGCTTCGAGAGCTTTTCTAATCTCTATTTTATTTGCATTGGGATTAACCTCAAAGACATATTGTCTCAGATGTCCTAGCTTCATAGCTTTCTCTGTAACTACTGGGCGCTTAATAATATCAATCATTGTCATTCCACCATGGTTTTAATTTTTACAAGTATTCTCTAATGGTTCAATTGCCGATTTGAACACAAGCAGTTTTCTGCAGTTCAGGATATCATAAGTTGATATCTTATCAGCTGGTTGAATCGATACATTCGGGATATTTCTTGTCGATAAATAAAGATTTACATTGTATCCAGGAAGAAGTATGAGCAATTTCTCGCTTTCCAGCTTCAAATTCTTTAATACATGCATCATGTTCTTTGTTTTGATATCATCGAATGAGAAATCCTCAATTATCAAAAGTCTGCTTTCAGCAGCGCGCAGCGAAAGTGCTGAACGTTTAGCCAAACGGCTTAACTTTTTGGTAATCTTCATATCATAAGTTCTAGGCTTAGGTCCATGAACCGTTCCGCCATGTACCCAAAGAGGTGAGCGCGTTGAACCGGAACGTGCAGTTCCTCGCCCTTTTTGTCTCCAAGGTTTTTTACCACCACCTGATACTTCGTGTCTTCCCTTTGTTTTTGCAGTTCCCTGTCTCTGATGAGCCAAATAAGCTACCACCGTTAGGTGCATCGCATGTTCATTAGGCTCTACAGCGAATATTTCATCAGACAATTCCAACTGCCCTGTCTGCGTTCCGTCTTTTTTATATAAATCTACAAGCATGATTTACCGCCTTAAAGCTTAACTATTTCTAATACTGAATTAATTGCTCCCGGAACACTTCCCTTGATCAATATCAGGTTTTGCTCTGGAATAACATCAACTATTACTAAATTTCTTATCGATGTTGTCGTTCCACCCATTCTTCCAGCCATTTTCATACCTTTGAAAACTCTAGAAGGATATGAAGATGATCCAATCGAACCGGGATGTCTTTGTCTATCAGACTGACCATGTGTCCCCATACCTACACCACCGAAATGATGTCTTCTGACAACACCCTGAAACCCGCGTCCCTTGCTATTGCCCGATACTTTAACTTTATCGCCTTTTTTAAACTGATCCACTGTCAGTTCTAATCCAACTTCAACTTCTGTATTGAAGTCTCTGAACTCTTTAAGCAAGGTTGTCGGTTTAACTCCGCTTTTTGAAAAATGCCCTAAGAGCGGCTTGTTCACTTTCTTCTGTTCTTTTTTCCCATAGCCAACCTGAACTGCCGAGTACCCGTCCTTTTCGAGTGTTTTGATCTGGACGATAGGGCAAGGTCCGGCTTCGATCACTGTGCATGGCACATGTACGCCTGCTTCAGTGAATAGGCTAGTCATTCCTAGTTTTTTTCCGAGTAATGCCGCGTTCATTATAACTCCTTACACCTTTACTTCCACATCAACTCCAGCTGGTAATTCCAACCGCATAAGAGCGTCAATAGTTTTTTGGGTTGAACTGAATATATCTATTAATCTTTTGTGTATTCTCGTTTCGAACTGTTCACGTGATTTTTTATCAACATGTGGAGAACGCAAAACAGTATAAACTGATCGGCTTGTAGGCAATGGGATTGGACCCGATACTACAGCCCCTGTTTGCTTTACAGTTCGGACTATTCTTTCCGATGATTTATCAATTAAGTTGTGGTCGTAAGACTTTAGCTTAATTCTGATTCTTTGTGTTGCAGGCACGCTCAACTCCGTAAATCAAGAAAAAAATCGAGGCTACCTAAATTGGGATAGCCCCGCATATATTAATTATTCAATAATCTTTGATACTACGCCGGCTCCTACTGTTCTGCCGCCTTCACGTATAGCGAATCTCAATCCGACTTCCATAGCGACTGGTGTGATCATCTCAATTTCGAGATTATCAACGTTATCGCCTGGCATAATCATTTCTACGCCACTTGGAAGATTAAGAATTCCTGTTACGTCTGTTGTACGGAAATAGAACTGAGGTCTGTATCCGGTGAAGAATGGTGTATGACGACCACCTTCATCTTTTCCAAGAACGTAAACCTGTGCATTAAATTTATGATGTGGAGTGATAGAACCTGGCTTGGCAATAACCATACCGCGTTCAATTTCCTTTTTATCAACACCACGTAGTAAAAGTCCTACGTTATCGCCTGCGCGACCTTCGTCCAGCAATTTGCGGAACATTTCAACGCCTGTGCAGGTTGTTTTTTTGTGTAGTCCAAAACCAACTAATTCAACTTCTTCGTTAACTTTAACAATTCCTCTTTCGATACGACCTGTTGCTACTGTACCACGACCTGTGATCGAGAATACGTCTTCAACTGGCATAAGGAATGGCTTGTCAACATCTCTAATTGGTGTTGGGATATAATTATCTACTGCATCCATGAGTTCATAGATACATGCTAATCTGGGATCATCTTTGGTTACACTGGCTTCTGAGCCAGCATCGAGTGCGTGTAAAGCGGAGCCTCTTATGATGGGAATTTCATCACCTGGGAATTCATATTTGCTCAACAGTTCGCGAAGTTCCATTTCAATGAGGTCTAATAATTCTGGATCGGCAATGTCAACCTTGTTCATGAAGATAACGATTCTTGGTACGCCAACCTGACGAGCTAATAGAATGTGTTCACGTGTTTGTGGCATCGGACCATCGTCCGCTGCACATACTACGATTGCTCCATCCATCTGGGCAGCACCGGTGATCATATTCTTAATATAATCAGCATGTCCCGGACAATCAACATGAGCATAATGTCTGTTCAATGTTTCATATTCAACGTGAGCAGTAGCAATTGTAATCCCACGTGCTTTCTCTTCTGGTGCATTATCGATCGAATCAAATGTTCTAACATCTTTTGATGTTCCGAGTTTTGATAAACCCATTGTGATAGCTGCAGTTAATGTTGTCTTTCCATGATCAACGTGACCAATGGTACCAACGTTTACGTGTGGTTTCGAGCGGTCAAATTTTTCCTTAGCCATTGAAAAGCTCCTTAATAAGTAAAGTGATTATTTGAAAAATTATTCTATTTATTTCTAATTAATATTATATAGCGTATTATGTCAATATTGTGTTTTTATAACAACAGGCTCGTAACGTGAAAAAGTCATTGTGTAAACTGCTCTACCCTGACTAAGCGATCTCAATTTAGTTACATAACCAAACATTTCTGATAAAGGAGCAATCCCCTTAACCGCTTGCATATTCCCACGTTGTTCAATTCCTTCCACTCTACCTTTGCGTGAGTTAAAGTCAGCAATTATATCGCCAACATACTCATCCGGAGAAACAACCTCGACCTCGAAAACCGGCTCCAATAGGAGCGGGGACGCCTTTCTTACGGCATCCTTAATTGCGATTGATGCAGCTATTTTGTATCCCATTTCTGTATAAGTGTCTTTTTCGTAGCTTCCATCTAGTATATTCACTCTGACATCTATCATTGTGTAACCCGATGGTCCTACTTGAAGAGCTTCCTTGATACCTTGTTCAAGAGCTGGGATAAATTGCTTGGGTATTCTGATTTCGGGAACCTTGTTAATCACTTCTATTCCCTTACCCGGTGCAGGTTCAATCTCGAGCACAACATGCCCGAACTGATTTTTGCCGCCTGCCTGTCTATCGAATCTGCCTTCCTGTTTAATCTTCTCCGATACTGTTTCGCGATAAGCAACTTGTTGCTTTCCTACTTTAGCCGGAAGATTAAACTCTCTTTTCAGTCTGTCCACGATTATTTCCAGATGAAGCTCACCGACTCCGCTGATAACAATTTGTCCACTCTCATCATCAATCCTAAATTTAAAAGTAGGATCTTCTTCGGAAATTTTTCCGAGATCTTCGAGCAGCTTGTCTCTATCCGCCAATGTTCTGGCTTCAAGACCCTGATTGATTACCGGTTCTGCAAATTGAATTTTCTCAAATAGCACCGGATGCTTTTCGTCGCACAATGTATCTCCTGTGCGCGTAATTCTCAAATCAGGTATCGAGACGATGTCTCCTGCAAATGCTTCCTGGATTTCTTCGCGGCGGCTGGCAAACATTTTCATAATCTTATGAATTTTTTCGCGTTTACCGACTGACAGATTCATTATCGCCTGACCAACTTTCAATGAACCGGAATATATCCTTATAAATGTTAATTTTTTAAGGAAAGGATCGCTGAGTATTTTGAATGCCAAGCCTGAAAATGGCTGGCTATCATCTGCACTAACTGGAATCACTTTTTCATGATCTTCCGGATCAAAGCCGTGGTAATCTACTTCTAATGGCGAAGGTAAATAATCTATTACCGCATCCAACAAAGGCTGAACTCCAATATCGTTTTTCGATGAACCGACAAAAACTGGGATAAATTTCGATGAAAGAACGCCTAGCCTTATTCCGGCTTTGATGTCTTCTGAACTTAAATCTCCGGCTTCAAAATATTTAGCCATCAATTCATCATTCATCTCTGCTGCTGATTCAACCAGTTTGAATCTATACTCTTCTGATATTTTAGTATATTCATCAGGTATATCTTCAATGATTATATCAATTCCGTGTGTGTCCGGATCGAAGTAAAGCGCTTTCATACTGATCAAGTCTATAATTCCGTTGAATGTATCCTCTACACCCATTGGAAGCTCAATTACAATCGGATTGGCATTCAACTTTTTCTTGATTGATTCAACAGCCTTGTAGAAATCTGCACCTAACCTATCCATCTTATTGATAAATGCGATTCGGGGCACACTGTACATGTCTGCTTGATGCCATACGGTTTCCGATTGCGGCTCGACACAACCGACAGCACAAAAAACTGCTATCGCTCCATCGAGCACTCTGAGTGACCTTTGAACCTCAGCCGTAAAATCAACATGACCCGGAGTATCGATAATATTTATCTGATAACCTTTCCAAATGCATGTGGTTGCGGCAGAAGTGATCGTTATCCCTCGTTCCTTTTCCTGATCCATGTAATCCATGAATGCAGTTCCATCATCGACTTCGCCGATTTTGTGGAGGAAACCTGTGTAAAATAAAAACCTCTCTGTTGTTGTGGTTTTGCCTGCATCGATATGCGCCATTATGCCGATGTTTCTCATCTTCGATATGGCGATCGTTCTAGGCATCCAACAACGAGCAAATAAATTGACAAAGAACAATAAAATTTATTACCATTTGAAATGAGCGAAAGCTTTGTTAGCATCGGCCATTCTATGTATATCTTCACGTTTTTTAACTGACGAACCTTCGCCGTTTGCGGCGGCAAGTAATTCAGCGGCTAATTTTCCAGCCATTGATTTATCGCGACGGTTTGTCGAGTATGTTTTGATCCATCTTAGAGCAAGAGCAATTCTTCTTGATTCGCGGACTTCCACCGGCACCTGGTATGTAGCACCACCAACTCTGCGTGAGCGGACTTCAATAACAGGAGCGACATTTGATAAAGCTTTCTTAAATAGCTCAAGAGGATCTTGCTTGCTTCTTTCTGCAATAAGGTCAAAAGCATCATAAACTATTTTGCGAGCTGTATTCTTCTTGCCCTGAATCATTACACTGTTTACCAACTGAGAAACAACAACATCGTTGAATTTCGGATCTGGTAACATTCTTCTTTTTTCGGCTCTCTTCTTTCTCATGGATCTATCTTATTTTAATTTATTTTCTAAATTTATATGACGTTAAATTTATTCTCTATTTTTTCTTGGCTGCTGGAGCACCGGCTTTTGGTCTCTTGGACCCATATTTGGAACGACCCTGTTTGCGACCTTCAACACCTTGTGTATCGGCAGTACCACGAACAACGTGATAACGAACTCCAGGAAGATCCTTCACTCTACCGCCACGTATGTAAACGATTGAATGCTCTTGTAAGTTATGTCCTTCTCCGGGTATGTATGACGTTACTTCTGCTCCGTTTGATAAACGGACACGAGCTACCTTACGAAGAGCCGAATTAGGTTTCTTGGGTGTTGTTGTATAAACACGAGTACATACTCCACGTCTTTGTGGACAAGAATTCAATGCCGGGGATTTACTCTTACAAATTATCCGTTTTCTCGGCTTCCTGATTAATTGGCTTATTGTCGGCACTCGATTACCTCAAAAAATTACGTTTTCTATAAATATATTACTTTAGAGCCTGCAAAACTAAAGAAAGTTTTAAACATTCACAAATATTATTTTTAAAAAACTTTAATTATTTTTTCTTTTCCTGCTTAATTTTTTTCTCTTTATGCCTTATAATGTTATAACTTATTGACTGACCTCATTAATCAATTTATTTTTTTGAATTTATTTTTTTTCTGTAAAAATCCCATTCGTCATAACTTTCGCAAATTACACTCTCGAATGCCACAATATACATCTATTTTCCATGCATTTTCTTTTTATAGTATGTTCCATACATATTCATTGCTTAATTAGTACTCAAATTGAATCCAACAATAATCATAAATTGGCAATAGATTATTCAAATTTCCGTTTATAAAAATTCTATACGTCAGAAATAGGATAATTTTTGTTGTATATTAAATTCACTTAATGGGAAATTTATGACTAAGATAAATACCGGATCAAAGAACACATCAGCATCTATTGATGCATTCGAGTCAGGTAAGGGCAAAATAGTTGAAATGATATATCAGGACAAAGAGGTTGAAGTTGAGCTTTTTAGTAAATTTGATATTAAAGGATTCGACCGTAACACTATAATTAATTGGTACGAAATTAATCATCTCGGACGTAAGCTCGACGATAAAGCGGCTCTCTATTTGAAAATGGCAAAAGGATGGTCCTACCATGCTTCTTTTGCCGGGCATGACGGTATTCAGCTCGCTCTGGGTATGATTTTTCGTCAGAATCATGATTTTATGTTTCCCTATTACAGGGATTTACTGACAACTATGGCTGGTGGCATTACACCCGAAGAAATCATCCTCAACGGATTAAGCAAGGAAACTGACGTTGCAGGCGGCGGGAGACACATGAGCAATCACTTCGCAAAGCCGTCAATCAGAATTCAAAACGTCTCATCGAACACCGGGAATCATTCTCTCCATGCCGCTGGTGTTGCCAGAGCCATTACTAAATTTAAAACCGACGAAATTGCTTATTACTCCAGTGGTGAGTCAGCATGCGGCGAAGGGTACTTCTTTGAGGCAATTAATATCTCTGATCTGGAAAAGCTACCCGTTATTTTTGTAATCCAAAATAACAGGTATGGAATTTCCGTCCCGCTAAAGGATGCAACCAATAATCATATAATATCAGATAATTACTCCGGCTTTAAGAATTTAAAAATTATAAATTGCGATGGACGTGATCCATTCGATTCCTGGCGTGCATTGGAAACAGCCAGAAATTATGCTCAATCCGGTTTCGGACCTGCTATGATTCATGCCGACTGCGATAGAATTCGTTCTCATTCCAACTCAGATCGTCACGAGCTTTACCGCTCACCTGAAGAACTCGAGGAGGTCAAAAGACGCGATCCTCTAATGCAATTCAGATATATGCTGATTAGTAGGAACATACTTACAATTGAAGAAATAGAAAATATTGAAAGAAAGAACATCGAAAAAATGTTCAAAGCCGCTGATGCCGCTGAATCTGCTCCCGCAGCCAATGGCAAAAGCTGGAGGCAGTTCATCATACCGGAACCTATGTATAAGGCAGATGATAATACTGAATATGACTATGACAAATCTTCTCATATTGTAACATATCGCGAAGCCATCAATGACTGTCTGATTCAGGAATTCCGAAGAAATCCCAAGTCCTATCTCTGGGGTCAGGACATTGGAAAAGGTGGTGTATTCAATGTTGTCAAAGGTATGCCCGAAGAATTCGGCAAAGAAAGGGTTTTCAACGCTCCTATCGCTGAGGACTGTATTGTCGGAACAGCAAACGGCTTTTCACGTTACTCCAAAGATATTAGAGTAGTCGTAGAAGGAGCCGAATTCGCAGATTATTTCTGGCCCGCAATGGAGCAATTACTCGAATGTTCACACGATTACTGGCGCACTAAAGGACAGTTTTCACCAAACATTGTTATTCGCCTAGCAAGCGGTGGCTATATTCAGGGTGGCATCTACCATTCACAGAATCTTGAGGGCACATTCACCACAATTCCAGGCTTGAGAATTGTAAACCCTGCCTATGCAGATGACGCAATTGGTCTTCTTCGCAATGCTATCCGTTCCGAAGGAGTTACCCTTTTCCTCGAACAAAAATTTCTCTATAATTATAAACTTGCATCAACATCCAAACCACCTGATGATTTCATCATCCCTTTCGGAAAAGCAAAGATCAGACGCAAAGGAAGTGACATAACCGTTGTTACCTACGGCACAGCTGTTCATCTCACCATGATAGCCGCAGAAGAACTGGCTAAAGAAGATATCAGTGTCGAAATTGTCGATCTGCGCTCACTAGCACCATGGGACAAAGAAACCACGTTCGAATCTGTCCGCAAAACCAACAGAGCAATTGTCTTCCACGAAGATAAAACAATCGGAGGATTTGGCGGAGAAATTGCATCCGAGATTTCAACAAGCATGTTCCGCTATCTCGATGCTCCTGTCGCAAGACTAGGTGCCAAGAACGTTGCTGTTGGCTTCGCTAAAGACTACGAGACAGAAATACTGCCAAATTCAAACGACATAAAAAATGCAATTCTTGAAACTTTAAAGTATTGAGAGATATATATAGAATATCAAGCCTGAAGAATCGATTCATTCTCCCCTACCTTTCTTAGAGAAGGAGTTCTAAAGCTGAGATGCAACTACCTTCACCGTCTCGACTGAGTCGAGCACTCCTCCTTGGAAAGGAGGGGAAAAACTACAGCTTCACAAATTTTTTTACTTTATCCCCAATCCGAACAAAATACATACCCGGAGCCAAGCCGGATACATCGATCTTGACTATTTCCCCTCCTTTCCAAGGAGGGGTGTCACGAAGTGACGGGGTGGTCTGTATTTCTCCAAGTACATCAAATATCCTCACATCGCATTGTAAGGGCGAACGGCCGTTCGCCCTTACGGATATTTCAATGAAGTCAAAAGCTGGATTTGGAGAAATCTCGAATGTCTGTTTGGTTGTTGATTCTTCTACATGTGTTGAATTCCAATTTGCTTTTAATAGAATCAAATATCCATGAAAAAAAGCAATATATTTATTGTCATAAGATGATGCTACATGTGCTATAGGACTAGGAAATATATATTCAATATTAAAATCTTTTAAATTAATTACTTTTAAATTGTCATCAACACTTGCTGTTATAATATATTTATTGTCATTTGTAAAACAAAAATCAAAAATATTGTTATTCATGGGAATAGATTGAATTTTATTATAATCAGTTGTATTGAAAATATTTAGAGTGTGATTTGTCAAATTAGCAATAAAATTACAATTCGGCGAAAATTGTGGTAATAATCCATCAAGTTGTATTTCCATTGTATCTTTCTGCAGGTCGTAAACAAAAGTATAATCACCATAGAATAAAATTTTATTGCCATCATTTGAGTATTCAACAGATCCAGCTCTCGGTTGACCGCCGAATTTTGGATCATAAATAAATGGAAAATTCTTTATCTCTTTTACAATTGCACCCGTAGAATAGTCAAAGATTCTAACACCTAATACATCTGCGGCATTAGCTATAAAGTTTTTATCCGGAGAAAATGAAAATGAAAATTGAATCCCATTAGTAGAAATAGATTTTATTAGGTTAAAAGTTTTTGCATTCCAAACATTAATATTATTGATGTTCTTTGTAACAAAAAAATTACCATCTTTTGAAAAAGTAACTGCATTTTCTCCAATTAATTCTTTTATTAACTTGCCATCAACAATACTTCTTATCAATAAAGATCGGTTGTTATCCTTATCAAGGCAATCGGTCAATAAATAATTATTGTCAGGCGAGAAAACAATCCTAGTAGGATATTGTCCAGTTAAAGGTACCTGCCACACTATATCAGTAGAATCACCAATAATCTGAGAGTAGGCATTAGTCAGCGAGAAAATGGCAAGTAATGCAATAAATATGAGATTTTTCATAGTATTCGCTTCTCAAATTGAATATATTTCTACAAATATAATACAAAGACATGAAAGAATCAGAAATAATGTATTCTGCATCGAAGATGCTAAATCTGAATAACCACGGGTGCAACCCGTGGAAATGAATATTTGTATTTCTCAGTGTAACTCCTGTATTCCTCTGTGCATCTCTGTGTAATTTTTAAAAATCGTTCGAGCACCACAGAGAAATACAGAATTGTCCTCACCCTTACCCTCCCCAACAATTGGGGAGGGAATTAATACACCTACCACCCCGTCTCGACTGCGTCGATCCACCCCTCCTTGGAAAGGCGTGGAAAGAATACAGATTGCATCAATTGCATGGTGTTTTTTGTATTTCTCTCCCTTTAGGGAGAACAGGTCGGTAGAAAAATCCACTAGGTATGTTTAGTTCCGTCCCGTACGGGACGGCAGAGGTATTATGGGTTTTCATGTTTCTACCAATCTGTGGTGCCTACGGCACAGAATACAATATGAAAGCACATGAAGAAAAAGAACAAAAAAAAGCCGGTTAACTTTTCTGTAAACCGGCTTTAAGTTTTATTGCTTTTGGAGGATATCAATTCTTTGAAACGTCTCCTGTGTCGTTCTCAGGTGGCGCGCCGGATGTAATCTCGGCTTTCAGTTTTTCATTTATCTGAGTGCTTTTCTCGAATTCAGCAATCATCTGGTCTGCATTCTCGACAGTTATCTCAGTAAACTTATAAAGAATTTTATCTTTGGCTTCCGACATCTCACCTGTTATTCTATAACCGCTCTGCATGTTGTTGCTGAGTATCTGATCAGCAAGATCGTCCTCAACATATTTCTGCAATGCTCTGCGAAGAGGTCTGGCACCGAATTTATCGTCAAATCCTTTATCGACAAGAAAATCTTTGGCTTCTTCTGTCAGATCAAGCATCATTGATGTAACCTTTAGTCTCTTTCTCAAATCTTCGAGTTGAATATCAATTATCTTGTGGATATCCACTTTCTGTAGTTTATTGAATATGATGAAATCATCAATTCTGTTTATAAACTCCGGATTGAAGAGCCTCTTAATTGACTCGTCGATAGTTGCTTTCATATGATCATTTGACTCTTTGGCAGAACCCTCAGCAAATCCAATCTTTCCGCCCATTTTTACATCTCTTGTACCGACATTTGATGTCATAATCAAGATCGTATTTTTGAAGTCAATCTTTCTGCCGAGACCATCGGTCAGTGTACCATCGTCAAACACTTGCAGAAGTATATTGAAAACATCAGGATGTGCCTTTTCGATTTCATCAAGAAGAACGATGCTGTATGGCTTCCGTCTTACTTTCTCGGTTAGCTGTCCACCTTCTTCATATCCGACATATCCCGGAGGTGCACCAACAAAGCGTGACACAGAGAATTTCTCCATATATTCACTCATGTCGATACGAATCAAAGATTCTTCGCTGTCGAACATAACTCTAGCAAGAGCTTTTGCCAGTTCAGTCTTACCAACGCCGGTTGGACCTAAAAACATGAACGAACCAATTGGTCTGCGAGGATCCTTTAGTCCGGCTCTGGCTCTTCGGATAGCTCTCGACAAATGGTCGATTGCTTCGTCCTGACCGATTACCTGCTTTTTCAATAAATCAGGCATTGCAAGAATTTTGGCTGATTCGCCTTCTGCTATCTTGTTGACAGGAACACCGGTCATCATTGCAACAACATCGGCTATATCTTCATGCGTAACTGGGAAGTATGTCTCACTTGTTTTCATTTCCCAATCGGCTTTTGCCTGCTCGAGATCATTCTGTAACTTCTTTTCAATGTCTCTCAGTCGAGCAGCTTCCTCAAAGTTCTGGTTTTTAACCACAGAATTCTTCTGAAGTCTGATTGCTTCTATCTGCTCTTCAATTTCTATAATAGCTTTCGGAACATCTATATTTGCAAGATGCACTCTGGCTCCTGCTTCGTCAATAACGTCTATGGCTTTATCGGGGAAATTTCTATCAGTTATATATCTCTCGGAAAGCCTTACGCAAGTTTCAATAGCTTCCGCTGTGTACCTTACGTTGTGATGCTCTTCGTAACGATCCTTCAGACTGTTGAGGATTCCTCTGGTGTCATCAGCACTTGGTGGATCAACTATTATCTTCTGGAAACGTCTGTCGAGAGCTCCATCTTTTTCTACATACTGACGATATTCATCGAAAGTTGTAGCACCGATGCACTGAATCTCACCACGTGAGAGTGCCGGCTTGAACATATTGGATGCATCGAGTGAGCCTGACGCTCCTCCTGCACCAACGATTGTGTGGAGCTCATCTATAAACAGGATTACATCCTTAGCTTTCTCCAGCTCGTTCATCACGGCTTTCATTCTTTCTTCAAACTGACCGCGGTACTTTGTTCCGGCAACCAGAGAAGCTAAATCGAGAGTAACAATCCTTTTGTCAAATAGAAGTCTGGGAACCTTACGCTGAACGATTCGAAGAGCTAACCCTTCGACTATCGCAGTTTTGCCGACACCTGGTTCGCCTATCAGAACCGGATTGTTTTTCTTACGTCTCGATAAAACCTGAGAAACACGTTCAATCTCTTTGGCTCTTCCTATCACAGGATCAAGCTTGTCTTCGATTGCAAGTTTAGTTAAATCTCTTCCAAAATTATCCAGAACAGGTGTCTTAACTCTTTCTTTCCCAACACCTTTGCTCATGGTCTGCTGTGACGGTTTCCCGGGACTTGATGGTCTCCCACTAATAATATTGTCAAGTTCGCGGCGAACAGATTCGTAATTTAATGAAAACTGTGACAATATCTGAGCTGCAATATTTTCCTCGTCTCTCAGCAGTGAAAGCAGAAGATGCTCTGTGCCGATAACGTCAGATTTGTATAACTTTGCTTCCAGGTAAGTTATTTTCAATACCTTTTCGGCTTGTTTTGTCAAAGGAATATTACCTATTGTTAGCGTTGAACTGGTACTTCGTACAGTATCCTCAACAGCTTTTTTTAATTTATAGAGATCGACACCAAGATTTTTCAGAATCTTTACAGCAATGCCATCACCTTCGCGAATTACTCCAAGCAGAAGATGCTCTGTACCTATGTAGTCGTGTCCCAACCTTAGTGCTTCATCGCGACTAAGTCTGATTACATCGTTCACCCTATTAGAGAAATTGCCATCCATAATATTTTTCTTACTTAATTTAACATTTCTATTTTTACAAATGACGTTATTGATGCTGAATTATTAGTATAAATTATAGCAGATGATAGTTACAAATAATCAGAAGGCTATTTGACGGAGAGTTTTATTTATAAATAAATTAGCTGTTAATCTGATATTTGATAAAATTTACTTTGATTTTAATTAAGAAGTTACTACATTAAAAAACATGCATATTCACTTTTAAATAATATTATATTGCTTATGTTTAAAAGAATACTAGTAGCGAACCGTGGAGAGATAGCAGTGAGAATAATTCGAGCTGCACGTGACTTAGGAATAGAAACTGTTGCAGTGTATCACGAAGTCGATAGGGAATCTCCTTTTGTTCATCATGCCGATTTTGCTTATGAAATTTATTCAGCTCAGCCTAAAGGTGCTTATCTGGATATCAATCAGTTAATTGACGTTGCTAAGAAAAGCGGATGCCAGGCTGTGCATCCGGGCTATGGATTTTTATCGGAGCGTTCTGAATTCAGCTTCGCCTGCGAAGAAAAGGAAATTAAATTCATTGGTCCTCATCCACATGCCATCGAAGTTATGGGCAATAAAACCAAAGCTCGTGAACTTATGTCTAAAGCCGGCGTACCCATTGTTCCAGGAACTGAATCACCTATCCAAAATGTGAACGATGCAATGATAATTGCCAGAGAAATTGGTTATCCCATTCTACTCAAGGCTTCTGCCGGTGGTGGCGGCAAAGGTATGCGGAAAGTTTTCTCTGATGATGAATTTTTGGAAGGATTCGAAAGCGCACAGAGAGAAGCTTTGAAAGCTTTCGGTGATGACTCGGTTTATATCGAAAAGTTTATCGAGAATCCAAAGCATATTGAAATTCAGATTATTGCCGATGAGCATGGCAACTATGTTCATCTGGGCGAAAGAGACTGCTCCATCCAAAGACGACACCAGAAAGTTATTGAAGAGGCACCTTCAACAGTTTTGACAGAAGAAATCCGTGCGCAAATGGGAGAAGTGGCTATCAATGCGGCAAAAGCCTGCGGTTATGTTAATGCCGGAACAGTTGAGTTTTTACTTGATAAGGATAAGAAATTTTATTTCCTTGAAATGAATACCCGACTTCAGGTTGAGCATCCCGTTACAGAAGCCGTAACAGGCATTGACCTTGCTAAGGAACAAATCCGGATTGCTTTCGGCGAAAAGTTATCTTTCACTCAAGAAGAAATCAAATGGACTGGTCATTCAATCGAATGCCGCATCTACGCTGAAGATCCGTTCAACGGTTATCTGCCCGATACAGGAACAATCCATTATCTGAGAGAACCCGGTGGTAAAGGCGTTAGACTAGATAGTGGCATTGAGCAAAGCTCGAAGGTAACGATACATTTTGATCCTATGCTTGCGAAGCTGATCACATGGGGCAAAGACCGCGAGGAAGCTCTCCAGAGAATGGATCGAGCATTGCAGAATTATCGAATAAAAGGTGTTAAAACCATCATTCCTTTCCTTATTGCCGTGATCAGACACCCTGTGTTCCGTTCGGGATACTTCGATACAGGATTCCTCGAGAATACATTTGACTTTAAGATTTTATCAAAAATGAAACAGGAGTATGAAGAGATTATTGCCTCGATCGCCGCTTATACTTATCGAAAAGGTATTCAGGATAAATCCTACAGATTATCTATGCAGAAACAGTTTGTAAAAAAGAGTAAATGGAAAGAAAACTGGCTCATTCACAGGAAATACAGTTAAGGAAACAAAATGGAAGAAATCATTATTAATGTCAATGGCAATGACTTTACAGCTCAGATTCCACAAGATGAATCAGATTTTATAATGCTCAACGGCAAACCAATAGATATTCGCCAGCTTAAGCAGTACGGTACTAATGTGTTTTCTTTTTCGGTCAACAATAAACTTCTGCTTGTGGAGCTTGATATTCACGAGTCTGGTACCAGCTATATCAATGCCGATGGATTCTATCATGAGATAGACATTACTAACGACACAAAAAGGCTGATTCAAAAATATCTTCGCGATTCCGGGTTAAGTGTCGAATCTACTCACGCTAAGATCAAAGCTCCCATGCCGGGTATGATCATTAAAATACTCGTTGAGGAAGGTACGCACGTCGAAAAAGGCGATAAACTAATTCTAATCGAAGCCATGAAAATGGAAAATGCGATTTCTTCACCAATTAAAGGTAAAGTAATTCACGTCAAAGCGCGCGAAGGTGAAGCCGTTGAAAAAGATGCATTCCTTATTGAAATTGAAGCTGAATAATTCATAAAAAAAGTTGGTATCACGATGGACAACAACAAAAAAATTATTGATGAAAAAATTAAAAAAATGTATGACCTGCAATCTAAAGCACTTGCCGGTGGAGGTAAGGACAGGATTGAAGCTCAGCATTCTAAAGGTAAGTTAAGTGCCCGCGAACGAATTGATATATTGATTGATTCAGGCACTTTTCGTGAGATTGATATGCTGGTTCACCATCATTCAAATGAATTCGGATTAGACAAACAGGTGTTTTATACTGACGGTGTTGTAACCGGATACGGGAATATAGCTGGACAAAAAGTTTTTGTATATTCTCAGGATTTTACTGTTCTGGGAGGAAGTTTAGCCGCTGAGCACGGAAGAAAAATCTGTAAGATTATGGACATGGCTATGAAAGTCGGATGCCCCGTTATTGGTCTCAATGACTCCGGTGGTGCTCGCGTGCAGGAAGGCGTAATATCGCTCGGAGCTTATGCAGATATTTTCCTCAGAAACACTCTGGCATCTGGTGTTATTCCTCAGATATCCGTTATTATGGGTCCATGCGCCGGTGGTGCTGTCTATTCGCCTGCCATAACTGATTTCATTATCATGGTTAAGAAATCGTCCTACATGTTCGTTACTGGACCAAAAGTAGTAAAAACTGTTACTCATGAGGATTTGACTTCAGAAGATCTCGGCGGTGCAGATGTACATGCGTCAAAGAGCGGTGTTGCTCATTTTGCCGTCGAGAATGACGTGGAAGCTCTGGATCTCGTTAAAAGGATTATGAGCTTTATTCCTGCAAATAATGTCGATGAAGCCCCATATTCAGACAATGATGATCCTATCGACAGAGCAGACGAAGCACTCAATTATATCATTCCGGCTAATCCCAATCAGCCTTACGATATGCGTGATGTTATTAATAAGATTGCCGATCAGCAGGATTTCCTTGAAGTTCATAAGGATTATGCTCAGAATATAATTGTTGGTTTCATTAGGCTTGCCGGCAGAAGCACCGGTGTGATTGCCAATCAGCCTGCCGTCCTTGCCGGTGTGCTCGATATTGACTCATCCAAGAAAGCAGCGAGATTCATTCGTTTCTGCGATGCCTTCAATATTCCAATTCTCACTTTCGAGGACGTACCCGGATTTATGCCCGGAGCACATCAGGAATGGAACGCAATCATTACCAACGGGGCAAAGTTGCTTTATGCATACTGTGAAGCAACTGTGCCAAAGATAACGGTGATCACACGCAAAGCTTACGGCGGTGCTTACGACGTTATGAATAGTAAGCACATCAGAGGTGATTTCAATTTTGCATGGCCCACGTCAGAGCTTGCTGTAATGGGAGCTAAAGGAGCTGTAGAGATTATCTTCAAGAGAGAAATTGACTCAGCTGAGAATTCCGAAGCAAAAGAAGAAGAGCTGATCAGCGAATTCACAGAAAAATTTGCTAACCCATACATCGCTGCTTCTTACGGATATATAGATGAAGTTATCGAACCAAAATTTACCAGACAGAGATTGATCGAAGCATTCAATATGCTCGAGAATAAAGTTGACAGGAATCCGCCCAAGAAGCATGGGAATATCCCATTATAGCTTTCTTAGATGGACTCCACCTCACAGGTGTAGGACTTCTGTATATTTGTCTGAACTATGATTCTCATGATTTATATGATGAAATACATGATTAAATGAGAATTATAAAAATGGTTATTAAAGTTATCACAACCCCGTTAGGGGCATAAGCACTAACTTAAGAATGATTAATTATTTGTTTCTTTCTTTTTCTTATAGGATCTTGTAAATCTATGGATATTTCCCTCTAATTTTCCAGTGGAATTAAATGCGAATTGAAATTGAATTTACGGACACGGCGTGCCGTGTCCAATAGCTGGCTTTAGCTCTCCCTCTCCATTAGTCCAGAGAGGATCGAGGTGAGCTTGGCACACGATTTCAGATGTTTATATATATAGAAAATAAATTTAATTTATTTCCTTTAAAATCCGTTTCTTTGAAAAATTACCTTCTTTTTCGCAATTTGCATTTGGTGGCATAGAAAAGCACAAATATTCAATCCCTAACGGGATTGGGTAATGTTTTTGATATTTTGATTTCTACAAATATTCAATCACTACGTGATAGAAAAAAGGAACTCCATCGGAGTTCAATATTTGTAGATCAATAATCTTTTTTTTGCATTTCCTTATCCCGTTAGGGATTAAATACTAAAAACGAAAAAACACAATGCAATTGATGCAAAAGTGCCAACCCAAAAGTAAGATGATCGTAATATAAGGAGGTTACCAGAATTATATATACCTTCACGCTCATTAAAATAGTGCCAAAAGTGCGAAAAAAGATGCAATTTGCAAAACTTTAGAAAAAAACATGGATTCAACAAACCTCATGCTTAAGCATGGGGTTTCGAGTTGCCTTATGTTGCCGCAAGATTAGACATGATTTCTATGTCAGTATCTGGCGGTAATTCCGTATAACTTATCACGCTGATCATCGGGAACTGAGTATGAATCATCCTGTAAAAATATGGTCTGACCTGAGCTGAGCATATTATAATTGGCAGATAACCTCTTAAAGTTATATCGTCGATCTGGTCAGAGAGTGCATTATGAACATCTCGAATCATGTCAGGTGGCAACCCAAGTGAAGGCGAACTGCTAGCCTGATTACTTGTCTGGAGAGCAGTCGTCATTTTATCTTCTATCTCTGTGTCCAACGCAATCACGTGGACTGTCCCTTTGTCATCCTGATATAGCTTTTTGATAGTTTCGGACATATTGTGCCGGACAAATTCCGTCAGAACATCAATATTCTTCGTTATAGGGTAGTATTCAAGAAGAGATTCGAGTATAATTGGCAAATCTCTGATAGGAATACCTTCCTTGAGAAGATTTTGAATAACCTTCTGAGTGGTTGCCGAAGGGAGATTATCAGGAGTCATTTCATCCACTAATGCCGGATAATCAGTCTTTAGATTTTCGACTAAATGTTTGATATCCTGACGTGTGATCAGCTTGTCTGAGTTACGTCTTAATAATTCAGTCAGATGTGTAGTGAGAACAGTTGCTGATTCTACAACTGTATAGCCCATAATTTCGGCATTTTCCCTGTCGCCGAAACCAATCCATGTAGCAGGCAATCCGAAGACCGGCTCTGTCACTTTGATACCGCTCAAGTCACCTTCTGCAGTACCGGGATTCATAGCCAAAAGCATAGTTGGATGCAATTGGTTTCTGGCGGCTTCATTCCCACGAATCCTTATTATATATTCTTCCGGCTCAAGTTGAAGATTATCCCTGACTCTCACAGGTGGAAGGATTATGCCTAACTCCATCGCTAATTGCCTTCTTACATTGGATATTCGTTTGAATACGTCGCCGCCCTGAGCCTCGTCCACAAGAGCAATCAGTGAATATCCTAATTCGATTTCGACCGGATCGACACGTAATAATTCCTCAACAGGAGCTTCTTCTGGTTTCTCGGTAGTTTTATCTGTATCTATCATTTCCTCTCTTAGCTTTTCGACTGCTTCTTTCTTGTTTGCCTTTGACCTGAAATATGCAATTATTCCTGCAACAAATGAAATCAAAAGGAAAGGGAATGTCGGAAGACCAGGCATAACACCTAGTATGAACATCGTCCCCGATACCATAGCCATAGGTTTAGTTTTTCCTGTGAATTGCTTCCCAAGTTCAGAATCTAGTTTGTCTGCTGATGCTGAACGTGTTACAACAAAACCGGCGGCAACAGAAATAAGCAATCCAGGTATCTGGGAAACCAGACCGTCACCGATAGAAAGAATAGTAAATGTGGATAGTGCTGTGGATATATCCATATCGAGCTGAGCTATACCAATAGCAAATCCGCCAATAATATTTATAGCGGTGATCAACAAACCCGCTATCGCATCACCCTTTATAAACTTTGACGCACCATCCATCGAGCCATAAAAGTCAGATTCTTTAGTTAATTCCTCGCGTCTTTTTCGTGCTGTCTGTTCATCAATGTAACCTGCATTCAAATCAGCATCAATACTCATCTGCTTGCCCGGGAGAGCATCAAGAGTAAATCTTGCTGTTACTTCTGCTATTCTGGTCGAACCTTTAACGACGACAATGAAATTGATAATTAAAAGGATGATAAATAGTATCAAACCAACAACATAATTACCCCGGATAACGAAAGTGCCAAACGCCTGAATAACCTGACCGGCACTTCCTTCGCTAAGAATTAATCGTGTTGACGCAACATTAAGCCCCAGCCTGAATAAAGTTACAATAAGCAAAACTGTCGGGAACGAAGAAAATTCCACAGGACTACGGATGTAAAGAGCAATAAGTACTATCAAAACCGACATAGAGATACTTATTGATAAAAGAATATCAAGCAGAAATTCAGGCAAGGGAATAATTATGAGTGCTAGTATTGTTAAAACTCCGAAAGAAAGAAAGATATCCGGATTATGCTTAACATAAGGCAGGATACTTCTTCCAAAGTTTAATATATTATTCCCGCCGGTCAGGGCGAGAGGTTCTGTCTTTGCCATTTATTTTCCGTTAATTGTTGTTAATATTGCTCATAACGTCCTTCTTTTTAAGACGAAATACATAAGCCAGAATCTGTGCCACTGCCTTGAACAAATTCTCCGGTATTGCTTCATCTACATCTACAGAATAGTAAAGAGCCCTAGCAAGTGGCGGCTCTTCAACTATTGGTATGTCATATTCATTAGCCAGTTCTCTAATTCTGAAAGCTAGGAAGTCAACCCCCTTGGCAATAACTATCGGAGCATTGTCTTGTTTGGGCTGGTACTTAAGAGCAATAGCATAATGTGTTGGGTTTGTAATAACAACATCAGCTTGAGACATTTTTGCTAACATAAGTTTTCTCAGTCTTCCACGCATAAGTGATCTGATTTTAGATTTTATCATCGGATTACCTTCGGACTGCTTTCCCTCTTCCTTAACTTCCTGCTTTGTCATTTTCATGTCATCTTTGAACTTGTACTTCTGGTAGAAATAATCTCCTGCAGCTATCAGTATATAAAGAGCGCCGACTTTCAATATCAGCTCAAGGCTTACTTTTCCAATAAAAGCACCAATTTCATTTATTGGACGCTCCATAAGGAGGATTGCTTCGTCGGAGTATTTCATAAGAACCGTGTACACAACAGATCCAAGAATTATTAGTTTCATCAGACTTTTTAGAAGTTCAACCATAGATCTGCTGGAGAACAACATTCTTTTCAATCCTGAAAATGGATTGAATATCATAGCAAGATTCAATCCTTCAGTAAATTTCTTTGTTGCGAAGTGCAGTCCTACCTGAGAAATCTCTGCTATTAATATAATTGCACTAATACCCATAAGAATAGGAAGAACCAACTTACTGATATATAAAATAAATCCTAGGGAATATGCCTGAATAGTTAGGTCAGTAAAAACAAATTCATTAGAATGAATTAAAATTCTCTCCAACAAATCTTTGATGGATCCTATTGTACCGGCACCAGTAAAATAAACAAGAAGGGTACCAAAAAGTAGTGCCGCAGATGTTGTTACGTCAATACTTTTCGATACCTGTCCTTTATCCCGCGATTCTGAGAGTTTCTTCCCACTCGCGGGTTCGGTTTTTTCTTGACCTTCTTTGTTTTCAGCCATTACTTATATCCGTCCGGGATTTAATGTTAAAATTATTCTCATCAGATCTGTTTCCATATTTTGAAGAAAGTATCTGATACCAAGAACTGTTAACGGCACTGTCGCAAATAATATCAATAGACCAACCATGATCTTTATCTGAAAACTTAGCACAAAAACATTAGTCTGAGGAGCTACTCTGGCGAGTAAAGCCAGAGCCAAATTGACTAAAAACAATGATATCAATACAGGTGCAGAAATTTTGAGACCGACTATCATTACGCTTCCGGCAATAACTGTCAATGACTTCATTGTTGCAGGAGTGAATTGCCCCTGAGTCAATGGAACAATTTTGAAACTGGCATACAATCCTTCAATCAAATAATGATGCCCATTTATAATAAGAAAGACCATTAAAGCTGACATTTCAAAAAATTCACCAACTAGGCTTGGTGTGTCGTCTCCACTGAATAGCATACCAGTCTGGAACCCCATATCAAAATCAATCAATCCACCTGCTAAACGTGCACCAAAGAAAACGATATTCATTGAGAATCCGATAGCCAAACCAACAAAGAACTCTTTCAAAATAAGAAAAGCCATATTCCAAACTTGCACATCTATTTCGCCGGGCGTATGAGAGTAAGAGCTCGTCATTACCATAGCAAGTATAATTATGAAAAAGAACTTTACATTATTAGGAAATGCAGTACTCCTGAAGAATGGAGAACTAAGAACTGCACCCGATATTCTTACCGAAATCAGAAGGGCAATTATCATTTTGCCCATCAAAATATCCATATCTACAGCATTAATCACTTAAGCGTTGCAATCATTTTGATCATTTCTATCGTGTATGTTTTTAAAGCATTCATCATAAATGGCAGTAGCAGTACTGTTGTAACAAATACTGCAATTAATTTCGGGACAAATGTTAATGTTTGTTCCGAGATAGAAGTGGCTGCCTGAAAGATAGAAATTATCAATCCAACTACCAGAGAGACAAGCAAAAGAGGTCCTACAACAATCATAACATTGTAGAATGCTTCTCTTACTATCGATATTACCATTTGTTCTGTCATTTATTTAATTCCATATTAAATCTATTTCATAATACCCTTCATCAAGGACTCTATTATCAGGTACCAACCGTCAACAAGTATGAACAGCAGTATTTTTATTGGCAGAGAAATCAGCTGAGGTGGCAGAAGGAACATACCCAGTGCCATTAAAATACTGGCTATAACCATATCAAGCACGATGAATGGTATGAACAATAAGAATCCAATCTGAAATGCCATACGTAACTCGCTGATTGAATATGCCGGAATAACAGTCCATGTAGAAACTTCTGTTATATCTTTTGGCTTATCATTTCCACTTAACTTTATGAAGAGCTTCAGATCCTGTTCACGAGTATGCTTGAGCATGAACGCTCTGAATGGTGTTATCATATTGTCCACAGCCTGAGACTGTGTGATTTCATCTCGCATATATGGTTGCAATCCCTCACGGTTTGCTTGATCCATCACTGGTTGCATGACAAAAAATGTGAGGAATAAAGCTAAACCAATTAGCATTTGATTTGGAGGTTGAGTTTGAGTTCCGAGAGCCATCCTGAGAAAGTGAAAAACAACTATGATTCTTGTGAAGCAAGTCATCATTATAAGAAGTGATGGAGCCAATGTGAGAACCGTCATAATCAACAGTATCTGGATATTCATTGAGAAGTCATCCTTCTTGTCTGAATTATCTACAGAGATGGATAGACGCGGCAAAGACGGCACACTCTGCTGTGCTTTTGCAGTTTCTGCAAGGGCAATTGAGAACAACAGTCCTATGACCAATGATATGATAACTGATTTATATCTGAGCATCCTGCTTTATAATTTATTATTAAATTCAGTGAAGCATAATTCAATACTTATGCCAAATATTATTTTTTACTACATGAATTGTTATTATATTGCTATATATAGACTTAGCAAGTGCTAGAAAAGGAAGAAATAAAATAATTGCATTAGGATTTTATGTAGAATAATGACCAATAATTTTTAGGTGAGGATATTAGCCTTTTAAAAAAAAATTAAAAATAATTTTGGCAATTTGTAGAAAAAGTCGTAAATTTGTGGCTCTATTTGTAAAAGGATTTGAAAATGAATACATTAGATTTGATCGAAACGCTGTCTAAAGAAAGAGCGATAGACGTACGCAGACAAAAAGACGGCGATAATTATGTCGAAATTCCAGATTTTAGCCCGGGCGATACAGTGAACGTTGCTGTTAGAGTTGTTGAAGGCGAAAAAGAAAGAATTCAGAACTTTAAGGGAATCATAATTGCTAGAAGAGGTGCTGGCGTCAACCAGTCATTCCTGATTCGTAAGATATCAAACGGAGTAGGCGTAGAGCGTATATTCCCATTGTTCTCGCCAATGCTTCAGGCTATCACATTGATTCGTGAAGGCAGAACACGCAGAGCGAAACTTTATTATCTTCGCGGAATGAGCGACAGAAAGATCAGACAGAAACTCAGCTAATCAAGCGATAGAAATTATAAAAAAAGCTGTCCCCTAAATTAGGACAGCTTTTTTTTGTGCATAAATGCTGCTTAACTTTATATCTTCACAAATTTTTTTACTTTATCCCCAATCCTCACAAAATACATCCCCGGAGCAAAACAGGAGACATTGATTCGTAGGGGTTCAAGATTTTGAATCCCTACAGATAGTCCTGTTTGACCATAAATATTAAAGATTTGCTTCTCGTTTTGTAAAGGTTTGGCATACAGAACCCTACTTAATAAAAAGGTAGATATTTCAGTGTTTTACATGCACAGCTGTGGCTCTGATCGTGCCGGATGTATTGACAACAATGAAATATAAGCCTCTGGGGAGGCTTCCAAGATTTATCTTCTGCTGATAATCACCTTCTTTTAGAAAATCAAGATATGAATTTTGTGCTTCCCTGCCGAGATAATCGTAAACCTTGATCGTAACGATTGATTTGTCGTGATCGACATGGAACTGAACAATCGCTTCATCAGCTACAGGATTGGGAAATATCAATATCGGCATAGAAGGATTGGGTTGAGGGAATATGTTTTCAGTTCCTTCAGGAGGATAATAAAAAAGCCCTGAATACTTTAATAAACCTATTATTGCTCCTTTGTTATCGCAATCCATCATTAAGAAATTGTATGCGTTTCCATCAATTGTAGTATCCGTGGCAAAAGTTTTGACGGGGAAATTAGCAACTTTATCAAGTCTGTTAGAATCAGAATTGAATTTGTATAATCCGCTGTCATAGATATAGAAAATGTCATTATACTTATTTTGAATAAAGAAATTTTCTTTCAAAATACTATAGACAGGTAACGTATTATTACTCCATGTGGTTCCATTGTCAGAGGAAACATAGATCTTATTTTTGGTTTCGTAATAAGTATCATCTCCCTCGAAAATGACAGCATCACCATTCCTATCTTTGAAAAGGTAAGCTTTGCTGGGACGGTCATAATAATTGAATCCTTTTCGTGGATCGCCGGTTCTTTCGGTAATCACAAGAAAGTCAGGATTATACTTATTCTTAACATTAAGATTCTTGTCCAAAAATAAGTAATTAATTCCATCTGTTCTGTATCGGTCACCATTATCTTTAACAAAGTAACTGTTTACCCAGAGCGAGGTCTCAGGTGTATCAGTTTTACTCCAGTTATTGCCGTCGTCATTTGATTTATAGTAGTAATGATGTCCGTCAAGCCCAATAAAATCTAAAAGAATTGAATTATCGCCATAAGGCATAATCATATTATAGCTGTCATAATCTTTATAGTCGAATGATAATTTCATCCCATCATCGAAATAATATATCTTTCTCTCTTTTGTGTGATTGAGATATACTTTACCATGAAGCTTTTCCAACCAAAGATACTTATCTGACTCGAAAAGGAATTCCCAATGTGTTCCATAGTCTGCTGAACGATAGAGCCTGAATGAATTCACCGGATAGAATCCTCTGCTCAAAACGTATAAAATATTATTTTTATCGATTTTGAGATTATAGTAATCCAGCGGTCGTGTTGGTTTATCAATAAAATTCCATGTTTTGCCCAGATCATCGCTTGTACAGACACCCCCACTTAGGATGCAGGCATAAAGCCTTTTATTATTCGTCCCAATTCCCACAATCTTGCCACCAGGAACATCGAGTTTTGTTACACTGAAATCGTCAGCATTGATAAGATAGGCTTCGTTGTGATTAGCAACATAGAGCTGACTGCGGCTATTATCCGTGAATTTCATATAAAGAAATTTCTTATCAGTCAAGGCTATACGGCTGAAAGTCTTTCCCTGATCTGAAGTATATAGCACACCAGTGCTGTCGGTGATAGCGAAAAACTGATTTTCAGTACGGAATACTATATCGATCAACTGTTCTCTCAGGTTCATTCCAACATCACCCCAAAGAATCTGATCCTTAGACTTCAGAAAATAAATTGAGTCAGGATGCAAATAATTGAAGTAATCCGGTTTTGATTGGACATAAGCCATTCCACTATCGGAAACAGTTATAAAATTAAAGTATATTAAATGTTGATAATCGCGTTTTGTGTTTGGTAATGTATTTTTGTACCATTTGGTGCCAAGATCAAAACTCAGATAGAGATAGTCACACCAGAGATTGTATAAGGTAGTTCCTGACGAGAAAAAATCCTGACTGGGCCAGTTTGATGGCGATCCGTCCCATTTCAGACCATTATTTACTGTATAAGATAACCATTGATTCTCAACATATTTTGAGTCACTCCACACCTGAAACTTCGATCTGACTTTGATAACTCCATTATTAAAAACTCGGACAATAGCATCGCTGCGCACATCAGTCATTCCAACAGACCAAACAGAATCACCATCCTTTTTGATAAGCAGAGCTGTTTTGGTTGGCACCCAATTCTTACTGTAATCATATTCACTGACCACAACTGCAGCTGCAACACCGCAAACTGGATTATAGTCAAAACTATAAACATAAGCATCCTCCGGTCCATGTAAGAACTGCATAGGAACAGTTAGTTTGGAGAATAAACTGCCACTTATAAGAAAAAATATAACCAGAAATCCTGTAACCGTTTTCATATTTTATTCTGTTATTTGTTAACTATAATAACAAATCGAAAAATTGTCGATTCATTATATATTAAACACATTAAACGCAAAAAGGTTACAAAATATAAATATTTTTCTCAAATCTTCACAAATTTATTTACTCTATCCCCAATTCTCACAAAACACATACCAGGAGCCAAACAGGAAATATCGATTCTTATTGTAGGGGCGGGTTCTAAACCCGCCCGAACGAATGACACTGTCTGCCCAAACACATTAAATATCCTCACCTCGCTTTGTAAGGACGAACGGTCGTTCGCCCCTACGGAAATTTAATTTTCCAGAACGCTCCGATGGAGCTCTGTTTCGTTTTATTTTCCGTTTTCTACACACAGGTCGCTACTCCGTAGCTGAATACAAATTTATATCTTCACAAATTTGCTGACTTTATCCCCAATCCTAACAAAATACATCCCCGGAGCCAAACCGGAGACATCGATTCTTACTCCCTCTCCATTAATGGAGAGGGTTGACAGCGTCGAGCCACCCCTCTTTGGGAAGGCGGGGAAAAACTAAAGATTGCATAATATTTGTTGTTTCAAATTAGCAAGAAAATACAATTACAGAATTGTCCTCAACCTAACCTTATCCAACAATTAGAGAGGGCAAGTGCAGTTATTGTAGGACAAACATCCTTGTTTGTCCATTATTAAGAGGTCAAGCAGGATGCATGACCTACCAAAGGCAGGAGCGTGTTAAGGAACGAATCATCTTTGGCTGCAACTTTTTTTGACATAATCCCCTCCAAAAAATTTCTATTGACGTTTCTCTTGGTTTATTTGCCTGTGTTGATATTCTAATTCATAATGCTTGGATTTAATTATGAACCAAACTATTATTATGTCACTTCATGGCATATCTTCTGTTATATTTGTAGTGATTAGAATTCAAATAATAATAAATCAGACAAGATTATGATAAAAAATATGTTTTTTGCTATGGCAGTTTTGGTGATTTCTGCTTGCTCACCTGAATGTACAAATCCCAATCCGTTTGTTGATTATGACTCACAGGTGGACGTGGAGCGGATCGTCGATGGCGATACATTCACGATTCTAATTAAGGGGGAGGAATTTTCGGTGCGTGTGCTCAATTTGGATTGCTTCGAAACAAAGCACAATTCACGTCTGACGGATCAGGCGGCGAAGGCAGGCATAAGTGAGGACTCAGCCTATGTGCTTGGTCATCTTGCTAAAAGCTTTGCTGACTCTATGCTTAAAGGGCAAAGAGTGACCATTAAGCGTGACAGTGCTGAAGCTGACTTCGATGTCTATGGCAGACTGCTGAGAATTTTGTTTGTGCGGGATATGCTTTATGAATCTTTGATCAAAGCGAAGGGTCTGGCTGTACCGGATTAAATTAAGATTGGATTAGTAAGACTTCTAAAATAAACCCGAATATGCAATAGAAAAACGATTCTGAAGAAATTTCTTTGGTTTAAAGGAGGATACTATCAAAATATTTATAATATTTTCTATTGCATTGTGTTAGGAATAAAGCATATAATCTCCACAAAAAGGGAAAATTTCCCCGTAGGGGATTAATCTTAATAGAAAATATTTTGATTTACTTTTTTTACAAGGCAAAGATGAGGCGAAGAATCTCTGACCATTTGGTGATTTCGATAACGCGATAACCTAAAAGAGTACCAAATCCTATCAAGGTGATACCGGCGAACTTTCTGATTTTAGCGATAAATGCCGGAGACATTCTTGGTTTGTAGTAGATCAGGACTCTTACCATTATGTATAGCCACAGGAAAGTACCAAGACCGAAACCGACTGAGAAGATTGTCTTTCCTAAAAATGTTTGCTCAATAAGTCCCCATTTTTGAATTTGCATAGCAACGTAAGAAATGGAAGCCAGAAATGTTGGATTGGCTATGTTCGCCAGAGCAACGGCAAATCCTAAAAGAAAAGGACCTCTATGAGTCAGATATTCAATAAACTTGGGACGCTGAGTTTCGGCTATAGCTTCTATGTTAATATTCTTTTTGGGCTTTAGATTGATTATTCCATAGACTACGATGCCTGCTATTACGACCAATTGAAAAACCAGAACAGCTACCGGGTAATCAATCGAGACAGTATCTATTATTTGAATAAAAGCGGATGTTGCGAAAACAGAGATTAAACAGAATAAGAAGTCCATCAATGCTGTACCCATACTTGCGAGGACACCATGTCTCGAGCCTTTGTTTAAGGCAAGCTTCATTGCTGTAACGGCAACGGGTCCAGGAGGCAAAGCCAAAATGAAACCTACTACGGCTCCTACGATCAGAGACATCAGCATTGTTCATTCCTCTTATTTGTTGTAAAAATCAACAATAATTTCAGGCTAACATTTGTTTAACAAAATGGATAAAAACAGAAACTCTTGAAAAGTGTGTAATTTTTTACACAGTCAATCTACGATAAAAAGTAAATAAAAACAAAAAAAATATTAACATTTTAATAACACAAAGTTAATTTTCAGTTCATAATTCTTGTAAAAAGATGATTCACAAGGTTCCAAACAAAGAAAAAATATTTTTTTTAAATTATTTTTATTTATTTTGTAACATAATTTCGGTTCAAGCATTTCTTATTTACTTTATTGTAGGATAATGATCATTTTTTTAAATATATCAGGGGAATTGCCTTGAAAAACTTTTACTCCTTTCGATTAGCTATTGTCATGCTTTTTGCTATGATAATCGCACTTGTTGTAGCTTGTGAAAAATCAGTTGTAGCACCTTCAGACCCTATTAAAGTCAAAGGTATACTGGTGGACAAGCAGAATATTCCAATTCCAAATGCTGTGATGGAAGCAGTTCTCGTTCAGAAATCGAAAACAGCTATACTCGCTGATGAAGTCCTGCAACGTGACACTACAGATGAAGATGGCAATTTTGAGTTTTCATCACTACAGAATGATTTGACAAATGTTGATTTAAGAATCATTCATCCTGATCTGAAACCTTTTCAGGAAAATTTCATCAAAACGCTAGGCAATCAAGACCGAAGTAAAGTTGTTGTACAAATGCAATATCAGGATACATGTTGCGGTAGGATTGAACTAACTGTTCGCTCTGCTAAAGATTCATCAATCATTAGTGGTGTTGAAGTAAGACTGAACCAGGGTTCGACTATTAAGAGAAAATCATCGACAAACAGTGAAGGAAGAATAGTTTTCGAGGAAGTTTGTGGCGGTACGTATTGGGTACGTCTTTCAAAAACCGGATTTAACGTCAGAGAAACTGACGGTATTCGTGTAGAAGGATGTGATTCAAGCAATTATGTAAACAGAACACTTTATATGGCAGTATTCGAAAAGGATTCATGCTGCAATGGAGTGATGAAGATTAATCCTGTTGACATAAAAACTGGAAACCTCCTTACAGGAGCAATTGTTAAATTAAGAAAAAATGGAACTGAATTATCCAGATTGTCAGTAGGGAATGAACCGGTTGTGTTCCGTGAATTATGCAAAGGCACATATAGTATGCTAATCTCAAAAGATGGCTTTACTACAATGGAATTTGCTGTCGAAATGGATTGCAGCGATACTGTCGAAGTTAAGAAAGAACTATCGGCAATTGAATGCTGTAACGGTGTAATTAATATCAAGGTACAGGATAGTACCGGAGCAGCTATTCGTGAAGCCACAATTAATTTGTTCAAAGGCAGCACAAAAGTAGGAACAGTTTATACAAACGCCGAAGGCAGAGTAACTATGACAGGCATTTGCCAGGGTGATTACAGTTTCTCTATAATCAGAACAAACTATAAGTCTATTGAATTCTCACAGACTATGGGATGCGACGATACAGTCAATATTGAAAAAACACTATATTATAATGGTGCTGATACGTGCTGTAAGGGTATAATTAAAGTTTATCCTAAAGATGCAAGTACAAAAGCGGCTCTAAACGGAGCAACAGTAAAAATGTTTATCGGTGATAAGTTAATCAAAACTGAAACTGTTGTTGAAGGATCAGCTATTTTCAAAGAATTATGCTCCGGAAAGTATTCCTTCATAATAATTAAAGAGGGTTACAAATCTACAGATTTCTCAATTGAATTGCCATGCAATCAAACTAAGGAATTCGAAAAATTAATGAACAGGACTGAAACTGATTCCTGCTGTAACGGAGTGGCTAAAATATTCGTTCGGAATTCAGGTGGCGAGCGATTATATAATGCTCTTGTAAAATTGTGGAAAGGTGGAACTCTTCTTGGTGAATACAGAACAAATAACGATGGTTATGTCATATTTACAAGACTTTGTCCAGGTACTTATGGTGTAAGCATGGGCAGAGATGGCTATAAAGGTCAGGAATTCAACTTCACAATAGGCTGCAATGACACTGTAACTTATGAAAAGAATCTGGTAGCTAGTGAAACTGATTCCTGCTGCAATGGTGTTGTAAAGATTATAGTCAAAGATGCACAGGGTAATAGATTAACTCCTGCCACCGTTCGCTTATGGAAGAATGGAACAAAGCTTTCACAATATACTACAAATAATGATGGAGCTGTTGTATTCACTAGACTTTGCGAAGGAACTTACGGTATTGACATCAGTAAGGATGGATATACAGGTATGGAATTCTCATTTACTCTTGATTGTAACGATACTGTAGTATATGAAAAAACAATCAATGCTGTAGAAAGAGATAGCTGTTGCAATGGTGTGGTAAAATTCATCTTCAAAAACGAAGGTGGCGAAGCACTTGCGAATACAGGAGTTAAAGTTACTAAGTCCGGTACTATTGTCAGATCAGGTCCTGCAGGTTTGGATGGCACAATCACATTCAGAGAACTATGCAGAGGTATTTACGCAATCAGAGTTGCAAGAGATGGTTATAAAGTGCAGGAATTCAACATCGAAATCGGATGTAACGACACTGTCGAAGTTGAAAGAACACTTGTTAGAGAAACCTGCTGTACTGCAATTTTTAAACTTCACGTACAAGATGATTCAACTGGAACAGCTATCAGTGATGCGAGAATAGAAGTTAGGAAGAATGGGGATATAGTGTTTGATGGTTACACTAATCCTGAAGGCAATTATGGAAGAGAAAATATTTGTGCACCTGACTCATATTTAGTTCGGATTATCAAGGATGGTTACGTAATTAAGGAATTCACTCTTATTTATACAGATTGTATTGTAAAGACTGAAACAATTCAACTAAGAAGAAATTAGTAATCATAATTTTTCTAATATCAAGGGTTACCACTCGGTAACCCTTTTTTTATGCATAATTGCGCATTAGAACTTTTTACTATTCATAGGAAATCCCCCCCAATTTCAATTTGCTGTCAGAGGCACGGGAAAGAACAAATATTCAATCACTGCTTGATAGGAAGAAAAGAACTCCATGGGAGTTCAATATTTGTAGATCCATAAATTTTTTTTCGCTTCTTTATCCCGTCAGAGATTAAATATCAAAAAAGTCAAAGCTCCATCGGAGCGACCAAAATAATTGAAAAACATAGTGCAAACGATGCAAATTGTATTAATTCCCTCTCCGATTGATATTGAGAACAATTCTGTATTTCACTGTGGTTGTTCATTGAAAAAATGGCTGTCCTTGTGAGACAGCCATTCATTTCAATTATGTGTAATTTTCTTAAGTACTAATTATTAGTGTATTATTCACAGTATCAAAAGTACCAGTAAATTTTTGTAAAGGCGAGTTAGCCGGTCCGCTAATCACTGTTCCATCCACTGTCGAAAATACTGCACCATGACTCGGGCAACGCATAGTACTGCCGGTTGGCAAACCAACAGTTTCACCCTCATGAGTACATTTAGCGGAAAGCACCCTGAACACTCCTGAAGAAAGTCTTGTAACTATTACAGGTTTGCCTGAGTTAAAACCGTTCTTTGACACATAAACCGCAGTTCCATCAACACTCAGTCCGGCATAATCTGAAATATTAATAGTAATTTCTGATGGTCCTATTGGAGTCGATGAGCTGCACGAGCTAATAAAAGCTGGCAACACAGGTAGCATTAGTCCAATTCCGATGACTGTTCCTGTCTGACGCAGAAAATCGCGTCTTTTGTTGTTTGCGTCCTTAATCATAGATTCATCTTGAGAGAATGTAAATAAATATAAATTATTGGACGTTATAGAACAATCTAAAGTTTATATCTATTTTTTCGCCAACCTTGCTTCCAATAGTTGACATCTTTTTTCCACCGACTTCAAAATCCTTTAAAGCAATCTGAAATTTTCCTTCCACTGAAAGAAAATCGCCGGATGCTCTTTTCTTTGAGCTTTCTGATTCTTTGATATAAATTAGTTTAATTGGAACAACAATTGATTTTGTTTTGCCATGCATGCTGTAAGTACCCATTACTGTTGCTTCAATTGTACCCTTACCGCCATCAGAGCTAATGATTTTAATATCTTTCATACCTTTGACTTCGAAAGATATTTCAGGATACTTATCGGCATCGAGCCATTCATCACTTCTCAAATGTTCGTCTCTGGTCTTAAGCCCTGTTTCGAGGTTTTTAGTCTGATAACTCACTTTTCCGCTTATTCCTTCAAGATTCGAAGGATCCAGATAAACTGTGCTTTGGATGAGATTATCACTTACTGCTCCTCTGATTTCTTCAAGTGGGGCAGTGCTAACAAATTTCAGTTCAAGAGGACCTACTGATTTGTTTGCCTTGAATTGCTTTTTGCCTGATACACCCAGTTTCAGATCTGTGGAATAAGAATTATTCACCAGAAATGCCATCAGTAGCAATGCGATGAGTCCGATTTTAGTTGTGCTTTTCATTGATTTTTCCTTAATATTATTTTTGAATACTTTTTGTCTAAAATTCATAAATAGGCAGATAGCTCCTAAGCCAAGGAGCATGGAACCAAGTGGTACTACTCCGAGCATTATCCTGATCGAAAGTTTATCCGTAGGCGGAAGCAATCCCAGCCAAAAGCCTTCTTGCCACTCGGTTTTAGATACTTCTCCACCGAAAAGGTCATCCTTTACTTTTATTACAATTTCCTTTTTTTCTTTGCTGAAGAACAGCTTCGATCCATAGTCATTTGAATCATGCAGCCACACACCAAGCAGTGGGATGATCATAACAAAACATATAACAGCTAATACTTTCCACTTCATTTTAAAATCTCCTTAATAGTATAGATGCAATTGTAAAGCCCACTCGTTCGAGGGTTCCATAACATAGTTACTGCCGGCTGTGTTTTTATAACTCAACATGCGGTATTCAGGTTTCAATTCAAGATTAGGAATTACAAATACTCCCAGACCGAGAACTATTTTTTCGTTTGTAAATTCACTATAGTTTGGTGTTGTTTGACCTTCTATTATTTCAGCCGGAACAATATGATCCTGAGTTACTGAATTCTCATATCTAACATATACATTTACTGCCGGTATCGGCTGATATAATAATTGTGTCATATAGACATTTGATTTCTTAAGGTCTTTCTTGTCCGAAATAACATATTCACCTGAAAGCGAGACATAATCTGTCAATCCAACCCCGGCAAAAGCATTAATCAAGGAGTAATCACTATTCACTAGGTAACTCGCCCCAACGAAAGTATTAATTAAATTCTCTGCAAAGCGTGGAGCATAAACAACTTTACCTAGATAACTCACACTTCCAGATTCGACAATAGGAATCTTCTTGAATGATTTGTCATAGAATGCTATTTCCGACATTGACTTACCTCCATAAACTCCTCCGGTTAGCTGTAAATCAAGTCCATACTCGTAGTTTACTTCTGCTCCTAACTCTGCGTTGTCCGGTGGCAAAATCGGTGGGAATGCATACCAGATTTGCCTGTTAAGCATTGTGTGGTCATCATATCTCATGCCAATTGCAGGCTGGAAATACCCAACCTTTAATGACGGCAATTCCCTTGCAGGTTTAAATGTAACACTTGTCTGAAGACCTTTTTGCCCGGGATACAATCCTATATAGAATTTGCTCATTGTCGGATCCTTCTCAAATGCGTCATGTAATACCCCTATTAAATTATACTGTATAGATAATGTTACCCAATCAGTTGGCATAATTGATAAATAAGGTGTAAACTGCATTGAGAAAAGTCTTCTTTCGGCGCCAAGCATAGCATCCTGCATACGGTAATCGAAACCCCAAAGCATATATTTATCTAAAGAACTTTCCTCTTCATTCCAATTCTTGAAAAACGCCAGTTTTTTTCCGATTAAACTTGTTTGATTCCTGAAATATCTACCGTCATAAGTGCGTTGACCGCCTCCCTGTGGGTTTATGTGGCAATTGCTGCAGTTATTACCTGTAATCAGTGTGTATTCCGGTCTGGAATTCAAGTTGATGACATAAAATGCTGAAATGATAAAAACAGCAATCATCGTGGCTAAGATTTTTCTTCTCATTGCTCTAGATCTATTTATGGATAAAATAATTATCAAGTTTGGGTCATTTATGTTTCAAATACAGTCCCTTGATTTAATATTCATTCAAATCAAATTGTAGAACAGATGATTTTAGTTTATATAAAAATAATATTTAATCTGTCTTAAAAGCAATAATGCTTTTTTTTGAGTTTTGTTACAAAAATTTGTAATAAAAAGAATGAACTTCTATAAATCTTAAGATTAAGAGTTAAGACTATTATCCTATGTTTTTAATGTTTATACATGTATTTATTTTTCAATTCACGTGTAACTTTTTGCAGATAGATGTTATATTGTTAATGTACAGTTAGCATAAAAACACATAGCGGAAACCCCCTTAATCCCCCTTGGAACAAGGGGGAGATAAAACCAAATTTGTAACTCCTGTATTAGCCCCCTTTTTCAAAGGGGGTTGGGGGTTTCTCGGGAATTTTTCTATACATATACCATCCCTAAAGGGATTTAAGCAGTATTTAATCATGCTTTTAATCATAAAAATCACAGAAATCACAGTTCAGACAAATTTATATTAATTTATTTTCATTTTTCTTGTAACTTTTTGCCAATAAATGCTATATTGTTAATGTACAGTTAGCATAAAAACACATAGCGGAAACCCCCTTAATCCCCCTTGGAACAAGGGGGAGATAAAACCAAATTTGTAACTCCTGTATT